>NZ_JBFODE010000053.1:0-57216 GCF_040908155.1 Aeromonas sp. R6-2
AGCTGGATAGAGTACCTGGCTACGAACCAGGCGGTCAGAGGTTCGAATCCTCTCGAGCGCGCCATTATTACCAGGGTTTGCGAACCTCGTTCGTGAGCCGACAATGTGAAAAGTTTTCTGCGCGCTCGTAGCTCAGCTGGATAGAGTACCTGGCTACGAACCAGGCGGTCAGAGGTTCGAATCCTCTCGAGCGCGCCATTCTTCAAGAGGCCCTGCATCAGCGGGGCCTTCTGTTGTCTGCGGTGAGGTGGCCGAGAGGCTGAAGGCGCTCCCCTGCTAAGGGAGTATGCGGCTTATACCCGCATCGAGGGTTCGAATCCCTCCTTCACCGCCATTCTTCTTCTCTCTGATATACTCCTGGCGAACCCAAGGCCGGAGCCATGTCATGAAACCGAATCTTCTGCTCGTCCCCCTGCTCTCCTTCTGCGCCCTCTCAGCCATTGCCTCACCGGCCCAGTTACGCTCCCCCGAGCCGGGTGTATTGTGCGACCGCTATGTGTGTGCCGATGCCAAGGGGCTCTCCGAGGCCCTGACTCGCCGCCATATGGGGGACAAGGCCGCCGACAAGATTTTCAGTCAGGGGGAGTTCGACCTGACCGAGTTCACCTTCTCCAACGGCATCTTCTGCGATGTAAAGGAGCGTCTCTGCCGCGAGGATCGTTACTTCGGGGAGGATGGCAAACGCAGTGGCGCCGTCTCGGAGCGTTATACCGAGCAGCTGTTTGGCAAGTAGGGTGTGGCTGTGATGAAGAGGGGCGCGATGCGCCCCTCGTTCGTTTATCAGGCAGGATTGATCTGCAGGGGCATGCCAGAGCGCTGCTCCAGAGCCTGTTTGACCAGCCGGGAGTCGGTCTCTTTGTGGGCGATGAAACGGGTGACGGCCGGGGTCATGGGCAGGGGGGCCGGAATGTCGGAGTTGAATTCGGCCTCCGAGCGGGAGAGGGGCTGGTGCACCTCCATGTAGCGCAGACCTCCCGGCTCTACCGTGGTCTTGACCGGCTGGTTCACAAACTGAACGCGGGTTCCTACCGGCACCTTCTTGAAGAGATACTCGATATCCTCGTTGCGCAGGCGAACGCAGCCGTGGCTGACCCGCAGGCCGATACCAAACTTGGCATTGGTGCCGTGGATGGCATACATGCGGCCGACGTAGAGGGCGTAGAGCCCCATGGGGTTGTCCGGACCGGCCGGCCAGACGGCGGGCAGGCTCTCGCCACGGGCGGCGTATTCGGCGTGCATCTTGGCGGTCGGGGTCCAGGTCGGGCCAGCCTTCTTGCGCTCAATCTTGGTCACCCAGTTCTCCGGCGTGTCGGTGCCGAGTTGGCCGATACCGATGGGGAGTACCTCCACCACCTTCTTGCCTTTCGGGTAGTAGTAGAGGCGCATCTCGGCCACGTTGATGACGATGCCTTCGTGGGGGGCATCGGGCAGGATCAGCTGTTGGGGAATGATCAGGGTGGAGCCCGCCTTGGGCAAGTAGGGATCGACCCCGGGGTTGGCTTCCATCAGGTTGGTGAGACCGAGTTGGAAGCGGGCGGCTACCGCCTCCAGAGGGCTGCCATCACTGGGCATGACATATTCCTGATTCTGACCGACCAGTCGGCTCCCGGCAGCAGGAAGAGGGTATTCGATGGCGTGCGCGCAGAGCGTGATGAACGCAAGGCTGCCCAGCAGGGTGCGAGCAGCGAGGCGAAGGATTTGCATAGGTTAACCTGTTGGCTGGTTGAAAATAGATGGATTCGGTCCAGGCCCACTGCCGAAGAGGGGTGATGAGGTCATGACCGGGTGCGGCATTCTTTATCGGCTCGGGTAAAAATTCAACGGTCATTGCAGAACATTCCGTCATATCTACCCCTGTAGGGGGGAGAATGGCTGTTCTTGCCCCTCTCTGTTCATGAAATGTGCAGTCGTTACGAGAAAAAATGGCGTGCCTTATGCTTTAGGCCGTTGAATTTCCGCTCGACTCACGGAAGAATGCGCAACTCGAACACCTATTCGACCCGTGCTGGATATGGGCCGACCCCCTAGAGTAATGGAGTAAACGTGATGAACCCCCTTCGTGCCATCGCCGCGACCCTGTTGTGTGGTCTCGCATTCAGCAGCCTGCCTGCGCTGGCAGTGGAATACGCCTTGCCGCCGGCCGGTAGCCGCCTCATTGGTGAGAATCTGGAGTATGTGGTCCCCAACGACGGTCGGGCGCTGGAGGCGATTGCCGCCGAATTCCAGCTGGGCCTCACCAACCTGATGGAAGCCAACCCCGGAGTGGATCCCTTCCTGCCGAAGGCGGGCTCCAAACTGGTTATTCCGCACCAACTGCTGCTGCCGGATACGGTACGCGAAGGCATCGTCATCAACGTGGCCGAGATGCGCCTCTATTACTTCCCCAAGGGGAAGAAGGTCGTGCACGTGTTGCCCATCGGTATCGGTCAGCTCGGGGCGGATACCCCGGAAAACTGGGTCACCTCGGTACAGCGCAAGCGTGCCAACCCGACCTGGACGCCGACCGAGAATATCCGTCGTCGCTACGCCGCCCAGGGCAAGACACTGCCCGCCGTCTGGCCGGCCGGTCCGGACAACCCCATGGGCCTGTTCGCCCTCTATATCGGCAAGCTCTACGCGATTCACGGCACCAATGCCACCTTCGGCATCGGTCTGCGAGTGAGCAGCGGTTGCGTGCGCCTGCGCAACGAAGATATCGAGTACCTGTTTAACACAGTGCCGGTGGGTACCCGGGTCGAGTTCGTCAATCGCCCGGTCAAGTTCAGTGTCGAACCCGATGGCAGCCGCTATCTCGAGGTACACCAGCCCCTGTCGCGTACCGAAGCCGAGTTCAACTCAGATGTGGTGGTGCCGCTGCCCATGACTCAGGCTCTGACCCGCTTCATCGCGAACGGTGAGAACGACTCCAAGCTGGTCAAACAAACCCTGGAGCAGCGTTCCGGCATGCCGACCCAGCTCAATCCCTGATGATTGGGCGGTAAGTGGTGAAGAAACGGCGACCCTGGGGTCGCCGTTTTGCATCATGCCGCGGGGGGCGCGTAGAGGGCGAGCCGGTTGCCCTCGGTATCTTCGATGATGACCCGGGATCCGTGGATGCCCATGGTGTGCAGAGGCTCGAGCACCTTGCCACCCAGGGTCGGTACCCGTGCCTCGGCCTCCTTGAGTCGATCGTTGAGTCCCAGATAGATGAGGGGCCCGCCACCTCCCGGCTGGTGATACTGATCCATGGGGCCGAGGCAGGCGGCCGCATTGCTGCCGTCGTGGCGCAGCATGGCAAAATCCATCCCCTCTTCGTGCTGGGCGTGAACGGGTACGTCCAGCAGGCCGGCATAGAAGGCCATGGCTCGCTCGAGATCCCGTACCGGAATGTCGGCCCAGACCAGAGTATTGTCCATCACCGTATTATCCTGTATGACCGGCCGATGCGACCGGCGGCCTTTTCAGGGTAGGAAGGGGTGGGGGAGGGCGCCATCGGCCCCAAAAGGGGCGGCGCCTGAAGGCGCCGCTAAGTCATTTGCCGGCGACGGCGAGGCCACCAAAGCGGATGAGGGGCGCGTAGAGTCCCTTTCCATCGTCGTGATGCAGCCGGTTACCCACCGCTTCCACCTCCTTGAGCAGGCGATAGAAGTTGCCGGCTACCGTGATGCCGCGCACCGGCTGGATGCGCTCGCCGTCCTGACACAGGAAGCCCGAGGCGCCGAACGAGAAGTCGCCGCTTACCGCATCGGCACCGGAGTGCAGGCCGTCGAGCTTGACCAGTTCCAGATAGCGGCCGCTGGCGACCTGCGGCTCGTCGTGGGGACCGAGGCCGAAGACCAGGTGGTGCGGGGCCACGTCCAGGCTAGAGCGAGGACCACGGGCGGCGCAGCCGTTAGGGGTCACGCCGAAGTGGCGGGCGGTGGTGCTGTTGTGCAGCAGGGTCTTGAGCTCTCCCTCGCCGATCAGCAGCAGATCGGAGGTGGCGGCCCCCTCGCCGTCGAAGGCGCGGATCTTCATGCCCCCCGCCATATGGGCGCGGCTCTCCAGGGTGAGCAGGGGGCTGGCGACCGACTGGCCCAGCTTGTCGCGCCAGGGGTTGATCCCCTGCATGGCCCACTTGCCGGAGAGGGCGGCGCCAAAGCAGCCCAGCAGTTCGCTGAAGGCGTTGGTGCTAAACACCACGCTATAGTGACCGGTCGGCACCGCCTCACCCTCGAGCAGGCCAAGGGCGGTGCCGTAGATGGTCTCGATCAGGCCGTCGACGGCCAGATCCGCGAAACGGCGCTCGCTTTGTCCCCGGTAGTACATGGACTGACGCCCACCCAGCTCGATCAGGGCCGTGGTGTAGCAGCCGACGCTCGCCTCCCTGTGATGGCACAGGGTGCCGAGGCTATTGGCCAGCCACAGCTCGCTGCTTCCCTCGTAATAGGCGTTGTAGGGGGCACCCTTGACCCCTTCCCGGCGCAGCATCTCCCCCTCGAGGCGCAGGGCCAGGGCAATCTTGTCATCGACCGGAGTCTCGTCCGGCTGCAAGATGGTCGGATCCCGGGTTTCCAGCCGGCTGCCGGCGACCGTGATGCGCTGATCCGGGTCCGCCTTGGCGAAGCGGCTGGCATCCAGTGCATCCTGCACCATGGCGTCCAGCGCCGGCTCGTCGAGGGCCTCCGAGTAGGCGATGCCGACCCGGCCATCCTTGATGAGACGGATGCCAATCTGCTGGCTGCCGGTCACCTTGTACTCCGACAGCTCCCCCTTGTCGGCCTTGAGGGAGAAGCTGCGATCCTGGCTGGCGATAAGGTCCGCCTCTGCCCCCAGATCCGCCACCTTGCCGAGCAGGCGCTCGAGCCGTTGCTTCATCTCGCTCATCAGCCGTTCCCCCCTACCAGAATGTTATCGACCTTGAGGGCCGGCTGGCCCACCGTGGTCGGGACCGAGCCCGACACCGAGCCGCACATGCCGGCGGCCAGGGCCAGGTTGTTGCCGACCATGGAGATCTCCTTGAGCACTTGCGGGCCTGTCCCGATCAGGGTGGCCGACTTGAGGGGCCGGGTCACCTTGCCTTTCTCGATGAGGTAGGCCTCCTGCACGTTGAAGTTGAACTCGCCGGTGCCCGGTTGTACCGAGCCGCCACCCATCTTCCTGGCGTAGATGCCGTAGTCGACCGTGGCCAGCATGTCCTCCAGGCTGTGGGGACCGGCCTGGATGTAGGTGTTGCGCATGCGCGAGGTGGGGGCGAACTTGTAGGACTCACGCCGACCCGAGCCGGTGCGGGCATAGCCGGTCTTGAGGGCCCCCATGCGATCGACCAGGAATCCGGTCAGCACACCGTCCCGGATGAGCTGGGTGTTCTGGGTCGCCATCCCCTCGTCGTCGATGTTGATAGAGCCCCAGGCGTTGGGGCTGAGTCCCTCGTCGATGGCGTTGACCGCGGGGTTGGCGATGAGCTCACCCATCTTGTCGTGAAACACCGAGGCCTTCTTGGCCACCGAGGTGGTCTCGAGCAGGTGGCCGCACGCCTCGTGGAAGATCACGCCGCCAAAGCCGTTGTCCATGATGACCGGCAGGGTGCCGGAGGGGCAGGGTGCTGCACCTAGCTTGATCAGGGCCTGGCGGGCCGCGGTCTGGGCCAGCTCGAGCGGATCGATGAGGGCGCTGTGCTCCCATCCCATCAGGGCGCCTGGCGCCTCGTAGCCGACGCTCTGCTCACCGTCCTTCATGGCGATGGCGCGAGCCATCAGGCGGTTGTAGTGGCGGCGGTCACTCACCTCCAGCCCCTCGGAGTTGAACAGGGTCACCTCCTGCTCCCAGCCCAGGGCGTCGCCGCTGAACTGGCTGATGAGGGGGCTCTCGGCGCGGGCGACCCGATCCAGGGTCTGCAGGTAGGCGATCTTGGCCTCCAGCATGCGGTCGCGCGCCAGGGGCTCGCGCACCGGGTGACGGTCGGTCAGGGCGGTGAAGTCGAAGGCGGTGCGGGTGACTCGGGGATCGCGGCGATCCTTGGCCGCCAGCAGGGTGACGATGCGCAGCAGCTCCTCGCGATCGCTGCTGTTGGTGTAGCCGTAGAGCACCTTGTGGCCGTAGCACAGGCGCACGCCGATGCCGAAGTCGAGGCCGCCGCTGATGCTCTCGATCTGGCTCGAGAGCAGGCTGACCTGGCTGCGCCGGCGCCGCTCCACGAACAGTTCGGCAAAGTCGGCACCGAGGGCCAGGGCGTGATCGAGCACGGTCCCGGCCACCTCACTGCCAAGCAGTATGGGGTGGGTCATGAAAAACTCCTTTTTCTGAAATCTCGTCCGTTTGCTTCCGGCCCCTTGTCACCCGGGGCCTACGCAAAGAGTGACAGAGTTATGGAAACCTGTCACGGACGAGCATCATCTGATGATGCCAATGGGGTCTCATGGCGCCAGATTTTGCGACCAGGGTCAGAGCAGGCTTTCGATCTCGCCGAGAATTTGTTCAACCCATTGACCGATGCGTTGATCGGTCCTGTCATACTGGTTTGCCTCATCCAGGGCCAGCCCCACGAAGTGGCGACCGTCGTCGATGAGGGCCCTGGAGGCGTCGAACTCGTAGCCCTCATTAGGCCAGTAGCCGACCAGGGTGACCGGCTTGGTGATGAGGGCGTCGTGCAGCATGCCGAGGGCATCCTGAAACCATTCGCCGTAACCGAGCTGATCGCCGAGGCCAAACAGGGCGATGATCTGGCCGTCGAGGGGCAGGGTATGGATCTCGTCCCAGTGGGACTCCCAGTCCTCCTGCAGCTCACCGAAGTCCCAGGTGGAGATGCCGAGGATCAGCACCTCGTAGTCGCGCATCCGGGTCAGCGGCACGTCCTTGATGTTGTGGATATCGACCAGCTCGGGGCCGATCAGATCACGGATCTTCTCGGCGACCATCTCGGTGTAGCAAGTGGTGGAGCCGTAAAACAGACCTATCTTCATCTTGGTGTCAGGCTTGGTGGAGGTGGCTTCATCTTAACAAAAGCGACCGTCCCCTGCAGGCTCGGTTACAATGGCCCAAAAGAGTGGAGTCATCATGAGCCAGCCCCTGATCCAGCAATTCCTCGACGCGCTCTGGCTGGAGCGCGGCCTCTCCGATAACACCATCGCCTCCTATCGCACCGACCTCGAGAAGTTTTCCCTCTGGCTCGATGGTCAGGGCAGCTCGGTGTTGCTGGTCGATCTCGATACCCTGCAGCACTACCTCGCCTGGCGCATCGATCAGGGTTTCGCCGCCACCTCAACCGCCCGGTTCCTGAGCGCCCTGCGCCGCTTCTATCAATATCTCAACCGGGAGAAGCTGCGTGCCGACGATCCGACCGTGCTGCTGGAGGGACCCAGGTTGCCCAAACATCTGCCGGGTGATCTCTCGGAGGCCGAGGTGGAGGCTCTGTTGGCCGCCCCGCGACACGATGATCCGGTAGAACTGCGTGACAAGGCGATGCTGGAGCTGCTCTACGCCACCGGCCTGCGGGTCTCAGAGCTGGTTGGCTTGTGCGCCGAGCACCTGAGCCTGCGTCAGGGAGTGGTGAGAGTCGTGGGCAAGGGGAGCAAGGAGCGGCTGGTACCCATGGGGGAGGAGGCGATGCACTGGCTCGAACGTTACTACCGGGAGGCGCGGGGGCTGCTCATTCCCGAGGGGAGCAGCGACGTGGTGTTTCCCTCGAAGCGCGGGCGCATGATGACCCGTCAGACCTTCTGGCATCGCATCAAGGTGTACGCGATCCGGGCCGGTATCCCGGGGGAGCTCTCTCCCCACACCCTGCGCCACGCGTTTGCCACCCACCTGCTCAACCACGGAGCAGACTTGCGGGTGGTGCAGATGCTGCTTGGTCACTCGGATCTCTCTACCACCCAGATCTACACCCATGTGGCGGGAGAGCGGCTCAAGGCGCTCCACGGGGAGCATCATCCCAGAGCCTGACGGGTCAACCTCGCAAGATGCGGTTCTTGCCCGCCTGCTTGGCCCGGTAGAGGGCCTCATCGGCCCGCTCCAGCAGTTGGGCCGGGGCCGCCCCCTGTGCCTCGGCGATGCCGCCGCTGAAGGTGACACTCAGCCCGGGCTCACGCCACTCCAGCCTGGAGAGGGCGAGGCGCCAGCGCTCCATCGCCTGCTCCGCCTTGGCAAACTCACTCTGCTCGAAGATGGCGACCATCTCTTCGCCGCCGAAGCGGCACAGGGTGGCCATCCCCGCCAACAGCTCCTCGCCCAGGGTGGCGGTGCGCCTGAGCACGGCATCCCCCGCGGGGTGGCCATGGGTATCATTGATCTGCTTGAAATTATCGATATCGATGATGGCCAGCACATAGGGGGTATTGTCCTGATGCAGGCGGATCATCAGCTCATCCAGATAGCGGCGATTGTAAAGGCCGGTGAGGCCATCGCGCTGTGCCTTCTCCGTCTCGGCCTGCATCTGATCGGAGATCATGGTGATCTCCTCTCCCAGCTCCTCTATGCCTGGAATGTGGGGAATGACGATCTGCTCACCCGGCGGGGTGACCCGCAGTAGTCTCACCACCTGGACCAGGGCCGTGATGGTGTGCTCCAGGCGTTGACGGAAGATGGTGGCCACCAGAATGAAGATGGCCAGGGACATGCCGAGCCAGATCAGGGTTGTGGGAAGCAGTTGTTGATAGAGGTAGCTCTGCCGGAGGGGGTAGTAGCTGACCACGGCCCAGTCGCTGTTGTTACTCAGAATATGAAAGGCCACCAGATCACCACTCGCCTGATCGATAAACTCCCCTTCCTGTGAGGGGCCCAGTCGAGAAAGCCAGCCGGGGGAGAAAGAGGTGCCGTTTTCGATCTCCTTGGCGCTGATCACTATGCCGGGATGACTCAGGTCGATGATCTGGTGCACGGCGCCGCTGGCGCGCTCCAGCACCTTGCCGATGCGCATGGACCAGGCCGGCAGATCGAGGTCGACACCGATGACTCCGAGCAGGGATCCATCATCGTTGAGCACGGCCTGGGAGAGGGTTACCGTGGTGTCGTGGGTGACCAGGTCCTCATAGGGTTCACCCCATACCTGCTTGCCCGGCAGGGCGAGCGCATCCCGATACCACTGCCGCTCGCTGGCGGTGAAGGGGGTGGCGATGGGGTCGGGGGGATAGACCCTGAATTGACCGTCTACCGAGGCGAAGAAGAGTGAGCGTACCGGCCCTATCTTGGCCAGTTGAGGCCAGCGCTTGAGGTAATGGGCATGTTGCTCGGCGTCAAACACGCCCTTGCTGGCGCGTATTTCGTCCCCAAAGAGCGTCAACTCCTGGCGTGAGAGTCGCAGGGTGTTATCCCACTGCAGGGCCAGGGTGCTGTTGAGCAGGCTCAGGGTGCGCAACTGGGCATTTTGCTGGTTGATGACGAACAGATAGAAGAGTCCGAAGCTGATGATAAGCAGAGGCGCTGCCAGCAACACCAGATAACGGAGGATAAAGGCATGGGAGCGGGGTTTGCTGCTGGTCACTGCGCGGGTCCCGGGTTGAACGTTGCTGAAATATGAGACAAAGCTAAACACACGCTCCCGGTTTGTCGACCCGAATTGGTGGGGGTTAGTTTTTTATTATGTGAAGGGCGTTGCGGCAGGGAGGCGNGCCTCCCCGCCGCAGTGACTTACTGACCGCGCTCTTTCTTGAGCAGGTCGCGGATCTCGGTGAGCAGCGCCTGATCCAGAGTCGGTGCCGGGGGGGTCGCCGGCGCCTCTTCCTCGGCACGCTTGAGGGTATTGATTGCCTTGAGCCCCATGAAGATGGCGAAGGCGATGATAAGGAAGTCGATCACAGTCTGAATAAACTTGCCATAGGCGATCACCACGGCCGGAGCACTCCCTTCGGCGGCTTTCAGGGTGACGGCCAGATCGCTGAAGTCGACCCCGCCCAGAATGAGGCCAATGGGGGGCATGATGACGTCACCCACGAAGGAGGAGACGATCTTGCCGAAGGCGGCGCCAATGATGATACCCACGGCCATATCGATGACGTTGCCACGGGCGGCGAAGGCCTTGAACTCTTGTAACAGGCTCATGTTGGAATCCTTTCGTTGTGATGGTTATAGAGCCTGCCCAGTCTCACACGAAAGGGGCGAAATGCCCAGTACCCCACCCCTTGGATGATAACCTGTCACTATTGACAGTTTTCAAGATATCGCGTTGTCGTCGTGGCTGATATTGGTTAGATTGTTGCAAAATCTCATTCATTATCAGAATTAAATGATAAAGCACCTCTTTCTGATAGGGATGTTGTTATGCGTCAGCATGATGGCCAGGGCGGCTGAACAGCAACTGGGCGAGCGGATCCATCAACGGCTCGGGATTCGGGTACTCGCCGTTTCCGAGAGCCCCATCCCCGGGCTTTACCGTCTGGAGACGCCGGACGGAATCGTCTACAGCGACCGGGCCGGCGACTTCGTCCTGCAGGGGGCTCTGCTCGATATTCGCTCCGGCGTCGTCAATCTGACCCTGCGCGATCAGCAGCGACTGCGCCAACAGCGCCTGGCAAAAGAGCAGCAATCGGGTCCGCTTCTTCAGGCCACTCCCGAACGCTATCGTCTTCAGCTCTTTACCGATCTGGATTGCGATGAGTGCCTCTCCATGGGGCAAGAGCTCAGTGCGCTCCGGCAGGCCGGGGTCAGTGTCAGCCTGTTACCCATAGCGCACCCTCGTCAGGGGTGGTCCCAGTTTCGGCAGCAGTGGTGCAGCAAGATCCCCGCTCTGGCCCCATTCGATTTGCCAGAAGAGGGCTGTGATGCGATCCTCGAGCGACAGACTAGCCTTGCCAGTCAGTTGGGTATTCGCCGTTCGCCGACCTGGGTGCTTCCCAGCGGTGAGCGGGTGAGCGGCTATCGCAGCCCCAGCCAACTGCTGCAACTCCTGGAAAACAGCTGACAGATCCATGACCCTCTTGATTCGCCGCCGTCCCCGGGTAGATGACACTCATCTGCCCGCTACCCTCCATCCCTTGTTGCGCCAGATCCTTGCCAGCCGGGGAGTCGATGATCCCCGCCTGCTGGAACGCAGTGCCACCTCCCTGCTTTCTCCCCATGGTCTGATGGGGATGGCGGGGGCGGTCGATCTGCTGGTGGAGGTGCTTCATGGCCAGCAACGGATCCTCATCGTCGGGGACTTTGACTGCGACGGGGCGACCAGCTCGGCTCTCTGCGTGTTGGCCCTGCGAGCCATGGGGGCACCGCAGGTGGACTTCCTGGTGCCGAATCGCTTCGAATACGGTTATGGCTTGACCCCCGAGATCGTCGAGCTGGCGGTGGCGCGCGGCGCCGAGCTGCTGATCACGGTCGATAACGGCATCTCGAGCATCGCCGGGGTGGCCGCGGCCAAGGCGGCGGGAATGCGGGTGCTGGTCACCGACCATCACCTGCCGGGCCATGAGTTGCCCCAGGCCGACGCCATCGTCAATCCCAACCAGCACGGCTGTGACTTCGACTCCAAGTCCCTGGCCGGGGTAGGGGTGGCCTTCTATCTGATGGCGGCACTCAATACCCGCCTAAAGCAGACGGGCTGGTTTGAGGCGCGTGGACTCACGGCCCCCAATGTGGCCGATTATCTGGATCTGGTGGCGCTCGGCACTGTGGCCGACGTGGTGGCTCTCGACGGCAACAATCGCATCCTGGTGCATCAGGGATTGCAGCGTATTCGTGCCGGTCGCTGCCGGCCCGGGATCCAGGCGCTGATCGAGGTGTCGCGTCGGGAGGGGCGCCGCCTCACCGCCTCCGACCTCGGCTTCGCCCTCGGTCCTCGCCTCAATGCGGTGGGCCGCCTCGATGACATGTCCCTCGGGGTGGCTTGTCTCCTGTGTGAGGACATTCATCTGGCACGTCAACTGGCGACCGAGATGGACTCGCTCAATCAGGAGCGCAAGGAGATAGAGCAAGGGATGCAGCAGGAGGCTCTGGCCACACTTGAGCAGGTCCGTTTTCGCGATGGTGAGGTGCCCTGCGGCATAGTGCTGCACCGCAACGACTGGCATCAGGGGGTGGTCGGTCTGGTCGCCTCCAAGGTCAAGGAGAAGTACTACCGCCCGGTGATCGCCTTCGCCGAGAGCAGCGAAACGGAGCTCAAGGGATCCGGCCGCTCTATCCCGGGGGTGCACCTGCGCGATGCACTCGAACTGCTCGACACCCGCCACCCCGGCATCATCAGCAAGTTCGGTGGCCACGCCATGGCCGCCGGCTTGTCATTGCCCAAGGATCGCATCGAGGCGTTTCGCAGTGCCTTCGAGGCGGTCATCGCCGAGCTGGTGACCCCGGAGATCCTGACCGGGGAACTGCTCACCGACGGGGCTCTGCTGGATGAAGAGCTGAGTCTGGAGATGGCCGAGCTGATCCGCGCCGCCGGCCCCTGGGGTCAGGCCTTCCCGGAACCCCTGTTCGATGGAGAGTTCGTGCTGGTGCAGCAACGTCTGGTGGGGGAGAAACACCTCAAGATGATGCTCACCACAGAGAGCGGACTCGCCATCGATGCCATCGCCTTCGGGGTGGATGTGCGCCGCTGGCCCGATGCCTCGGTGCGCCGGGTGCGCCTTGTCTATCGCCTCGATATCAATGAGTGGCGCGGCAACCGCAGCCTGCAACTGCTGGTGGAGCACCTTGAGGCGCTATGAGTGACGAATAGACAAAGCCCGGCATTTGCCGCAATGCCATTCAGATACGCATTTTTTTGTCTAAATATTCATGGTGCTGCTTGAGTTGGGAGAGAAGGGCTGTTTTAAGTCCATCTTCCTCCAGCCCTTGTACCGCGTGGCTGGCAAAGCAAGAGGGAGGCATCATGCCTCCCTCGTTTTTTAGCCCAGATACGACGTGGGCTGGCACTCAACGTCTCTTAAGTGATCAAATAGCGGCATCTGCCGGCCTCTCTGTTAGCTGACCCTGAGGTCACAAGATAAAGGTGGCGACCTGACGGTTCAGGTCGTTGGCCCGTCCCTTGAGGCCGTGGGCCTGATCCAGATCGCGCATGGCGGCGGCGGTGATCTCGTCGGTCACATCCTTGATGGCGGTGGTGTTCTGGGTGATCTCGCCGGTAACCTGGGTCTGCTCCTCGGCGGCGGTCGCTATCTGGCCCGCCATGTCGGAGATGAGGGCGATGGCCTGGGTGATCTCCTCCAGGGCGCGAGCCGCCGCATCTGCATCCTGCACGCTGTTGTCGGCCAACGATTGGCTGGTCTGCATCAGGCTGACCGCCCGGTTGGTGGTCTGCTGCAGGGTCTCGATGGTGGCGTGGATCTCCTGGGTCGAATCCTGGGTGCGCTTGGAGAGCACCCGAACCTCGTCGGCCACGACGGCGAAGCCGCGTCCCTGCTCGCCGGCGCGGGCGGCCTCGATGGCGGCGTTGAGCGCCAGCAGGTTGGTCTGCTCGGCGATCCCCTGAATGGTGGAGAGGATGCCCGAGATGGCCTGGGCGTGGCGGCTCAGCTCGCCGATCACTTCGGTGGCTTGCCCGACCTCCTCGGCCAGGTTGTTGATGGAGGCACGGGTCTGGTTCACCAGTTGCTTGCCCTGCTCGCTGCTCTGGGCCGACTGTTGGGCGGCGGCGGCGGTGCTCTCGGCGTTGTTGGCGATCTCCTGGGTGGCGCTCGCCATCTCGGTCACTGCGGTGGCGACCATGGTCACCTCCTGCTGCTGGCGTTGCAGCTCATTCACGGCCTCCTGGTTGGTGATGAGACTGCGCTCGGCATCTCCGTCCAGTTCGCTCGCCAGGGTACGAATGTGGCCGATTAGCTGGTGTTGACTGCCTACGAAGCGGTTGAAGCTCTCGGCCAGTTGGCCCACCTCGTCACGGGTATCGATCTTGATACGCTGGGTCAGATCGCCATTGCCGTCGGCGATGCGGGCCAGGGCCTGGGAGACCTTGGCCAGCGGGCCGAGCAGCATGCCGATGAGCCAGGAGATGGCGGCGATGCTGGCGACCAGGACCAGCAGAGCGAGTCCGAGTTGGGTCATCAACAGGGCAGAGAGGGGGGCTTCCAGGGTCTCTTTGTCCAGTACCAGTACCAGCTCCCAGTCGGTGCCCGGCACGTCGGTGGCCCACATCAGCTTGTCGCGCCCTTCACTGTCGAAGAAGACGGGGGTCAGGGTCTGACTGCGTTTGCTCTGCTCGATGATGGTGTTGGTCAGATCGTTATCGATCTCGGTAGCCGGCTTCATCGCCTTGGCCGGATCCTTGTAGGCGATAATGGTGCCGTCCTTGTGCATCAGGATGGCGTAACCGTCGGCCGGCAGGGTCATCTTGTTGACGTCTTCCACCAGGGAGGCGATGGAGAGATCCCCCCCCACGACTCCGCCGGGCACGGGTTGGGCCAGGGTGACGACCAGGGTGTTGTAGGCCACATCCAGATAGGGCTGGGTAACGACCAGCATTCCCTTGTTCATCGCCTCCTGATACCAGCCGCGAGAGCGCGGATCGTAACCGGTACGGTCGATGGAAGGATCCGAGTCGTGCATCTTGCCGTTGGCCTCACCGAAATAGGTGAGCTGGAAGCGACCGGAGATCTGGGCCTGCTGCAGGGCGTTGAGGGGCTCGCTACTGGCCTTGCCGGCCAGGGCTTTGACCACGTCCTGACGGGCGGAGAGCCAGTCGGCGATACGTTCTGCCTGTTGGGTGCCGAGGCGGCTCGCCTGCTCCTGGCCATCTTGTAACAGCATCTCTTTCTGGCCACTGTAACTGCGCCAGGAGAGCAGGGTGATGACCAGGGTCAGGGCCAGCACCACGGACAACAGTATCTTCTGCTTGAGTGATAGGTTGTTCATTTTGTGTTCTTCTTATGTTCCGTCAGAGAGGAGTGTGAAATTCCGCTTTTCTCGCGGCAGCGCATCACTAATAGCGGCCATTCCCGGAAAAACTGAATACTCAGTAGTCGATGGCGCTCAATTATCTGCCGCTTGTCGTGGCAAGCACAGAAAAATGTAAATTTGCATCCCCCCGACAGGGTGCTTGCCCTGTTTATTCCTTCCGCAATTGGCTAGAATGTTCCGCTTTACATGCACATCGATCCCGAGAGTTTTCACGATGTTTGAAGTCAATCCCGTATTGAACAAGCTTAAGGAGCTGTCTGAGCGGACAGAGCTCCTTAGGGGGTACCTTTGACTATGACGCCAAGAAAGAGCGTCTAGAAGAGGTTAACGCCGAGCTGGAACAGCCGGACGTATGGAATGAGCCCGAGCGCGCACAGGCGCTGGGCAAGGAGCGCGTCAACCTGGAGGCCGTGGTCGGTACCATCGATGCCCTGACCCAGGGGGGAGACGACGTGGCCATGCTGGTTGAACTCGCCGTCGAGGGCGAGGACGAAGAGACCTTCAACGAAGCCGTGGCCGAGGCCGAACAGCTTGAGACCAAGCTGGCCGAGCTGGAGTTCCGTCGCATGTTCTCCGGTCCCCACGATGCTGCCGACTGCTATCTGGACATCCAGTCCGGCTCAGGTGGTACCGAGGCCCAGGATTGGGCCAACATGGTGCTGCGCATGTACCTGCGCTGGGGTGAGGCCCACGGCTTCAAGCCCGAGCTGATCGAATGCTCCGAAGGGGAAGTGGCCGGCATCAAGTCTGCCACCATCAAGTTCACCGGCGAGTATGGTTATGGCTGGCTGCGCACCGAGACCGGCGTGCACCGTCTGGTGCGAAAGTCACCGTTTGACTCTGGTGGTCGCCGTCACACCTCCTTCTGCTCTGTGTTTGTCTATCCCGAAATCGATGATGACATCGAGATCGAGATCAACCCGGCCGATCTGCGTATCGACGTCTACCGCGCCTCTGGTGCCGGTGGTCAGCACGTCAACCGGACCGAGTCTGCGGTGCGGATCACCCACATCCCTACCAACATAGTGGTACAGTGTCAGAACGACCGCTCCCAGCACAAGAACAAGGATCAGTGCATGAAGCAGCTGAAGGCCAAACTCTACGAGTTTGAGCTGCAGAAGCAGAATGCCGAGAAGCAAGCCCTGGAGGACTCCAAGTCCGACATCGGTTGGGGTAGCCAGATCCGCTCTTATGTGCTCGACGATGCCCGTATCAAGGATCTGCGTACCGGCGTCGAAACCCGCAACACTCAATCGGTGCTCGACGGGGATCTGGACAAGTTTATCGAAGCCAGCCTGAAATCAGGCCTGTAAAACGAAGTAAGCAGGAATCACCATGTCTGAACAAACCATGACTCCGGAAGTAGAACTCGGCCAGGAACTCAACAATGAGATGGCAGAGCGTCGCTCCAAGCTGGCCGCCCTGCGCGCGCAAGGCAATCCCTTCCCCAACGACTTCCGTCGTGACAGCCTCTCCGGCGAACTGCACGCCGAGTTCGGCGATAAATCGGAGGAGGAGCTGGCTGCCCTGGGTAAACGGGTGAGCATCGCCGGTCGTATCATGACCCGTCGCATCATGGGCAAGGCGGCATTTGCCACCCTGCAAGACATGGCTGGCAAGATCCAGGTCTATGTGACCCGTGACGACCTGCCGGAAGGTTTCTACAACGAGCAGTTCAAAAAGTGGGATCTGGGCGACATCGTCGGTGTCGAGGGGACCGTCTTCAAGACCAAGACCGGTGAGCTCTCCGTTCACGTCTCCACCATCCGCCTGCTGACCAAGGCACTGCGTCCGCTGCCCGAGAAGCACAAGGGTCTGACCGACCAGGAGGCTCGCTGCCGTCAGCGTTACCTGGATCTGATCGCCAACGAAGAGTCCCGCAAGACCTTCGTGACCCGCACCAAGGTAGTACAGGGGATCCGCAGCTTCCTCAACAGCAAGCAGTTCATGGAAGTGGAAACCCCCATGATGCAGGTGATCCCGGGTGGTGCCTCTGCACGTCCCTTCGTGACTCACCACAATGCGCTGGACATCGACATGTACCTGCGTATCGCCCCCGAGCTCTATCTGAAGCGTCTGGTGGTCGGTGGTTTTGAGCGTGTCTACGAGATCAACCGTAACTTCCGTAACGAGGGTATCTCTGTTCGCCATAACCCCGAGTTCACCATGCTCGAGTTCTATATGGCCTACGCCGACTACATCGACCTGATGGATCTGACCGAAGAGATGCTGCGCACCCTGGCGCAGGACATCCTGGGCGATACCAAGATCCGCTACGCCAAAGAGGGCGAAGAGGGTCTGGAGATCGATTTCGGTCAGCCGTTCCAGCGTCTCTCCATGGTTGACTCCATCCTGAAGTACAACCCGGAGGTGACCCGCGATGACCTCTCCACCCTGGAGAAGGCCACCGCCGTCGCCAAGCGCCTGAAGATCGAGCTGATGAAGAGCTGGGAGCTGGGCCACGTGATCACCGCCATCTTCGAAGAGACGGTCGAGCACATGCTGCTGCAGCCCACCTTTATCACCGAGTACCCGGCAGCCGTCTCCCCGCTGGCTCGTCGTAATGACGTGAACCCGGACGTGACCGACCGCTTCGAGTTCTTCATCGGTGGCCGCGAGCTGGCCAACGGCTTCTCCGAGCTGAACGATGCCGAGGACCAGGCCGAGCGTTTCCGCGCCCAGGTGGCTCAGAAGGAGGCCGGCGATGATGAGGCCATGTTCTACGATGCCGACTTCGTGACCGCGCTGGAGCACGGCCTGCCGCCGACCGCCGGCCAGGGGATCGGTATCGATCGCCTGGTGATGCTGTTCACCAACAGCCACACCATTCGCGATGTGATCCTCTTCCCGGCACTGCGTCCGCAGAAGTAAGTGACCTGCTCACGATGAATTCCAAGCCCCGGTTTCTCCGGGGCTTTTTTGTTTCTGGTGCGCCTTGAGGGCCAGACCGGATTGGGGCATGCTGTCCCCTTCTCATGGCAGAAGGAGCCATCACCCATGAACCTGCGCGATCTCGAATATCTGGTGGCCCTGGAAGAGGAGCGGCACTTTCGCAAGGCGGCCGAGCGCTGCTTTGTCAGCCAGCCGACCCTGAGTGGCCAGATCCAGAAGCTGGAGAACGAGCTGGGAGTGATCCTCATCGAGCGCACCTCGCGCAAGGTGCTCTTCACTCCGGCCGGTGAGGCGATTACACGCCAGGCACGCCAGGCCCTCAGGGAGATAGGGGAGATGAAGGCGTTGGCACAAGGCTTTGCCGAGCCCATGTCCGGCGAAATCCATATCGGCCTCATTCCGACGGTAGGACCCTATCTGCTGCCCCATGTGATCCAGGATCTGCGCGAACAGTTTCCCAGACTGGAGTTCTTCCTCTACGAAGATCAGACTCAGGTGCTGCTTAAGCGCCTCGAGGCCGGTGAGCTGGATTGCTTGATCCTGGCCGAGCTGGAGGGGATGGAGGGATTTGGCACTATCCCCCTCTATCAGGAGTCCATGTGGCTGGCGCTCCCGGCCGGCCACCCGGATGCCGGGCAGGAGCGGGTGCCGTTTCAGGTGCTCAAGGGGAAGAAGCTGCTGATGCTGGCCGATGGCCACTGCCTGCGGGAGCAGGCGCTCGGCTTCTGTTTCGCCGCCGGAGTGGGGGAGGATCCGCGTTTCAAGGGAACCAGTCTCGAGACCCTGCGCAACATGGTGGCGGCCGGCAGTGGCATGACGCTGGTGCCTGAGCTGGCGGTACCGGGCAGGGATGAGGGGGGAGTCAGCTATCGCCCCGTAGTGGATCCGGTACCGGGGCGGACCATCTCACTCCTCTACCGTCACTATTCGGTACGCCGCCCCTGTTTTAATGAGTTGGCAGCGCGTATCGCTCAGCTGATGGCAAACAAAATGGCGGGATGACCCGCCATTTTGTTTCTTCCTTATCAGAAGATGTCATCCGTGGAGATACTCTCTCCACCGTCGAAGGGATCGCTGCCCCCCGCCGGCTCGGCATAGCGGGTGGGCTCTGTGCCCTGTTTGAAGTACTCGTTATGGCTACCGGCGCCACCGTGGCCGAGCAGTCCAGTCTCGTTGTCTATCGAGAGAGAGACGATATCGGCCGGCTTGATGTACTCCTGCTCCGGCATGCCCTTCAGCGCGACCTTCATAAAGTCGATCCAGATGGGTTGGGCCGTGTTGCCACCGAAGGCTCCGGCACCCAGCGAGCGCTGGTGGTTGTCAAAGCCGATCCAGGCCGTGGCCACCATGCCGGGGGTAAAGCCGGAGAACCAGAGGTCGCGCGCCTCGTTGGTGGTGCCGGTCTTGCCTGCAATGTCGTGGCGCTTGAGCTCGACGGCGGCACGCCAGCCGGTGCCACGCCAGCCGTTGCCACCCCAGATGGCAGTCTTGAGGGTATCGGCAATGAGGAAGGCGCTCTGTGGGCTGATGGCCTGGGGAGCACAGGGCTGATCGCCCTGGACGCATTGGGCCGGTTGACCCACAACCTGGGGTGCCTGGTCGCCTTCAACGGGGACGGGGCTGCTCGCGGCCATGGGGCAGTCGGCACAGGCGACGGTGGGCTTGGCCTCGAACAGAGAGTTGCCATTGTTGTCGACCACCTTCTGGATGAAGTAGGGGGTCACCAGATGACCGCCATTGGCAAAGGCGGCGTAACCCCGAACCACTTCCAGCGGCGTGAATTCGGCTGCGCCCAGTGCCAGCGGCTCATAGGGGGCGAGCTGATCCCGCGGGAAACCGAAACGGGAGAGGCCATCGACGAAGGTGTTGATGCCGATGGCGCGCAGCAGACGTACCGACATGACGTTCTTCGACTTGGCCAGGCCCATGCGCAGCGGCAGCGGTCCCTCATAGACGGGCGGCGAGTTTTTCGGCTGCCATGCCTTGCCGGAAGAGGGATCCCACTGGTTGATGGGGGCATCGTTGATGAGTGAGGCCAGGGTATAACCCTGCTCCAGCGCCGTCGCGTAGAGGAAGGGCTTGATGTTGGAGCCAATCTGGCGACGAGCCTGCTCAACCCGGTTGAACTTGGAGAGCTCGAAGCTGAAGCCGCCAACCAGTCCTTCGACCGCCCCGTCGTGGGGATTCAGTGCCACCAGGGCGGCGTTGGCGTCGGGGATCTGGCCGAGAATGAGGCGTTCGCCCTGCTCTCTGACCCAAATCTGGGCACCGACCTTGAGAATATCGCGGGCTGTGCGCGGAGCAGGCCCCATGCGCGAGTCGTTGATGAAGGGGCGGGCCCACTTCATGGCGTTCCAGTCCAGTTCGCCCTGCTTGCCAAACTTGAGGATCACCTGAACATTGCGCTCGCCGACCTCGGTCACCACGGCCGGAATAAGCGGGGTATAGCTGGGCTGTTTGGCCAGGTAGTCGGTGATCTGCTGATATTCCCAAGCGGTCTCACCATGTTGCCAGAGCTGCTTCTCGGCACCCCGATAACCGTGGCGCATGTCATAGTCAAACAGACCGGTGAGCAGGGCATCCCTGGCCGCTTGCTGACGCTTGGCGTCGACCGTGGTGTAGATATGCAGGCCCATGGTGTAGGCGTCTTCACCAAATTGCTCCACCATCTTCTGGCGTACCATCTCCCCCAGATAGGGGGCGTAGAGGGTCAGCTCTGCCCCGTGATAGCGGGCTACCACGGGTTTCTGGGAGTACTCGTCAAACTGGGCCTGGGTGATCTTGCCGGTATCGAGCATACGACCAAGCACCACGTTGCGGCGGTCGAAGGCGCGCTGGGGCGAGCGGATCGGGTTGAGCAGGGAGGGAGCCTTGGGCAGGCCCGCTATGATGGCGATCTGGTCCAGGCTTAATTCGGAGACCTGCTTGCCAAAATAGACCTGGGCGGCCGCACCGACCCCGAAGGCGCGATAACCGAGAGGAATCTTGTTGAGGTAGAGCTCGAGGATCTCATCTTTGGTGAGGCTCTGCTCGATGCGCCAGGCCAGGAAGATCTCCTTGACCTTGCGAATGATGGTCTTCTCATTGGAGAGGAAGAAGTTACGGGCCACCTGCTGGGTGATGGTACTGGCCCCCTGGCTGGCATGGCCTGAGGCAGCGACAGCCAAGGCCGCCCGCAGTATCCCGATGGGGTCGATCCCAGGGTGCTCATAGAAGCGGGCATCCTCGGTTGCCAGCACGGCATCGATCATCGGTTGGGGGATCTCGCTCAGTTTGAGCGGGATACGGCGCACTTCACCATACTGGGAGATAAGCTCGCCATCGCGGCTATAGACCCGCATCGGGGTGGCCAGCTGGACATCCTTGAGCGAGCTGACATCGGGCAGCTGGGGTTTGATGTAGAAGTAGATGCCGAGCAAGGAGGCTGCCCCGAGAGCAGCGCATAACATTCCGGCAAAGAGCAGGCGCACAAGCCATTTCAACATGGAGTTACTACCGATCGTCTTAAATTTGGCCAACGGGCGCAGAGTATAGCCGTTTTGGGGGGGCGAAATCGACGTTTTTCCCCTGTGGCGGCAGTGGTGTTTGATGGTTTCGCCTGTGCTTTTGTGAGGCTCATTGGGGTTTGATACGGCTTAATCTTGTTCAGTCTGTCCAATCCGGGAATCATGGAATAGACTGAAAAATCAATAGACATGGATGTGGCAGCCTTATGATTGCACTCTTCAGGGAAGGATCCTTGGTGCCCATGCTGGGGGTCGATTTCGGAACACACACCGTCAAAGGGGTCATGCTGACGGGGCGTTCCGGCAAGTTCGTCATAGAGGGAGCGGCCGATGGCGCCATGCCCAAAGGCGTGCTGGTCGACTATCAGTTGCAGGATATCGAGAAGGTCGGGCATGTCCTCAAGGGGCTGAGAAGGAGCCTGCCTACGGCGGGACAGTTTGCCGCCACTGCGGTTACCGGCTCCAATGTGATCAGCAAGGTGCTGCTGCTCGATGCAGGCCTGAGCGATGCAGAGTTTAACGCCCAGGTAATGCAGGAGGCCGAACAACTCATCCCCTTCCCCCTCGATGAAATCAGCCTCGACTACGAGGTGCTCGGGTTGAGCAGCAATGATCCCGAGCGCCAGGAGGTCTTGCTCAGTGCCGCCCGCACCGAGAGTATCAGCGGCCGGGTCAGCGCCCTGGCCGAGGCCGGTTTTGTTACCAAGGTAATGGATGTGGGGGCCCATGCCCTGGGGCGCGCCGTGGTCGCCTGTTATCCCCAACTGATCGAGAGCAACAAGGCGACAGCAATTGTCGACATAGGGGCCAGCGCACTCACGTTCGCGACCATGGTGAGAGGAGAGGTCATCTATTCACGTCTGCAAAACTTCGGCGGTGACCAATATACCCAGGCCCTCTCCTCCTTCTATGGGATGACCCTCGAGGAAGCGGAGCAGGCAAAACTGACCCGTAATCTGCCGGCTGGCCATGATCAGGATGTGACAGAACCCCATCTGGCGACCCTGTTGCAACATATCAAGCGTAACACCCAGCTCTTTTGCAGCTCCTCCGGATTTCGCGATATTTCGGATCTGGTCCTCACCGGTGGGGCCAGTCTGGTCGCCGGGCTACCTGCCTATCTTGCCCGAGAACTAGAAATTGAGGTCCTTCACCCCGATCCCTTTGCCGAGTTTGGCAGCCAGCAGATCAAGGAACTCGGTCATGGGGCTCGTTACATGACCGCATTCGGCCTGGCTCTGCGGAGTTTTACCCCATGTCAAATATAAACCTGTTGCCCTGGCGAGAGGCTCTCAGCCAGCGAAAGAAGAAACAATTTGGCCTGGTTCTGGCGATTTGCCTGGGGGTGACCGCATCACTGGGGTTGCTGGCCAATTGGCTGGTGATGAAGCAAGTCGAGATTCAACAGGCCCGCAACCAACGGATCCAGACCGAGATCGGGCTACTCGACATCCAGCTGGCCGAGATCGCCAAACTCAAGGAGGAGCGTCAGGCCTTGATTGCTCGTATGAAGCTGATTGAGGGGCTACAGGAGCGACGCAATCTGCCGGTACGGGTGTTTGACCAGTTGCCAGAAATGGTGCCAAATGGAGTCTATCTTGCCTCTCTGCAACTTCAGGGGGCCAAGATTGATGTCACCGGCAAGACCGAGGCCTATGGACGGGTGGCCAACATGATGCGGCGCATCGATGGCTCTGGATGGCTTGGGCAGTCACAGATGAACTCCATTTTTGCCACCGATAGTGGTCCGGTGGCCCTCAGCCAGTTCTCCCTGCTGTTTATGGTGCAGGGCGGGCAGGCGATGACGGGAGCGCCACAATGAATCTGCAGCAGCTCAATGAACTCGACTTTAACGATATCGGTAACTGGCCCCGGTTGGCCAAAGGGGTCTTGATCCTCTTCTTCTGTGGCCTGCTGGGGGGGGCGCTCTACTACTACGTCATCTCGCTCTCGATAGACTCACTCAAACAGGTGCAGGCTCAGGAGGTGGATCTCAAGAGCCAGTTTGAAGGCAAGGCTCAGTTGGCCGCCAGCCTGCCCGCCTACAAGCAGCAAATGGCCGAGCTGGTGAAGATGATCGATACCCAACTCAAGCAATTGCCCAACACCAATGAGGTCGCCGGTCTGCTCGATGACATCAGTTTTATTGCGACCGACAACGGGTTGAAGCTTAATCGCATCAACTGGGAACCCGAGGTGGTGAGAGAGTTCTCCACGGAATTGCCCATGCGCATCGAGGTGGAGGGTGACTACCATCAACTGGGTCGCTTTACGGCGGGATTGGCTGCGCTGCCCCGCATCGTCATTCTCGACACCTTCACCCTGACCGGCAGCAAGGAGGGGGATGGTATTGCCATGAGCATGTTGGCCAAGACATATCGCTATAACGGCAAGGTAGAGGAGAAGAAACCATGAACAGTGGCCGGGGGGTCAGTTTGTTTCTTCTTGGTGCTCTCCTGACGGGGTGTGACGGGGTCAGCGATGTCGAGGGTTATATCGCCGAGGTTCGAGCCAGGCCACCTGCACCTATTGAACCTCTTCCTGAGGTCAAGCCGTTTGTTCCCATGACCTATCAGGCGGGTGATGAACGAAGCCCCTTTATCCAGCCCCAGCCGGAGCAGGGGAGTGCTGTGGCTGAAGTCAAACCCGAGTGTCGCCGTGAGGAGCAGGAGAGAGCCAAGGAGATGCTCGAACAGTATGGTTTGGAGAACCTTGCCATGACAGGGTCCGTAGGCCTCAAGGGTCAGTTGTGGGCCCTGATTACCACGCCGGATGGACAGGTGGTCAGGGTCGGGCTGGATCAGCATATGGGATTGAACAATGGGCGCGTGATACGGATCAGCCGGCGCGCAGTGGATCTGATTGAAACGGTACCGGATGGCAAGGGGTGCTGGGTGACGAGGGATACCCGGCTGGCAATGGCAGGCACCAATTAGAATCATAAGCAGGGACAGTTATGAAAGGGACAGTGAGGTTTGTCAGGACAGGTGTGGCGCTGTTGGCTCTGGTATGCCAAGGGGCATGGGCGGTGGCCACCCTGCAGGAGGTAAGGGTTAATCCCCTGATGTCTGGACGGCTGGTGCTCGAACTCAAGTTCAGTGAACCCGTCTCCGGTTTCACCGATCGCTTGGCCTATCAACCCGATCAGCTCTGGATGCACATTCCAGGCGCGGTCGGAGCCCTGCAGACCAACCCCTTGCCCATTCGTCAGCAGGGGGTGGGTGAGGTAAAAGTCGAGTCCAAGGGGTCCGGGCTCGATGTGCGGGTCGGCCTCGATGAGCTGATGCCCTACCAAATCAACCAGCAAGGCAGTTCCCTGTTGATTGCCTTGGGTAATGAGGCCAATGCCCCGTTGCGGACCAGTCCGGCCATGACCCCCACTGCCGCTTCGGGTCTGAGTTCCGCCACTTCGGGATTGACTACGACGCCGCCTCGTCCTGTGATGAGCAAGAGTGCTGGACAGGCCACCGGGGATTATTTCAATGCGGTACGCAACCTCGATTTCCGCCGTGGCAAGGATGGGCGAGGCGAGTTTTTGGTGCGGCTGGACAACAGCTCGGCGGCTATCGATATCAGTGCCCAGGGGCAGAAGGTCAAGGCCAAATTTTTCGGCACCCGGCTGCCGGATGAGTGGCTCAACATCATGAATGTTCGAGACTTTGCGACTCCGGTTACCCAGGTTGAGGCCTTTCGTCAGGGGCGGGATACCCTGTTTGAGCTGACCGTCAACGGCAGTTACGACTACCGCTACGATCAGGCCGAGAATCTGTTCATCATCCAGGTGAACAAGAAGGCAGGGGGTGCGACCAGGCAGTATGCAGGCAAGCCCATCTCATTGAACTTTCAAAACATTCCAGTCCGGACTGTGCTGCAAATCATTGCCGACTTCAATCACTTCAACCTGGTGACCACGGATTCGGTGGCAGGCAATATCACTCTGCGCCTGGACGGGGTCCCCTGGGAGCAGGCGCTGGATGTGATCCTCAAGGTGAAGGGGCTCGACAAGCGACTGGACAACAACATACTGCTGGTGGCTCCGGCCGACGAGATTGCGGCCCGGGAGAAACAGCAGATGGAGAGCCGTAATCAGGTGGCCGAGTTGGCTCCGCTAGAGACTGAATTCTTGCAGATCAACTACGCCAAGGCGGCCGAGGTGGCGAGCCTGCTCTCGTCAGAGAGCACCAAGCTGCTCTCCAGCCGGGGGGCGGTGAGTGTCGATGAGCGCACCAACCTGCTGGTCATCAAGGATACCGCTGCGGTGATCGACAACGTCAAGCGGATGCTGGAGATGCTCGACATTCCGGTGCGTCAGGTGGTGATCGAGGCGCGCATGGTGACCATCGATGATGGTTTCGACGAAGCGCTGGGGGTGCGTTGGGGGGTCACCAAGACGGATGGTCATGGTAATGGCACCTCTGGTCACATTCAGGGGATCGACGGTGCAGGCAACGATAACGGCTCCAGTCTGATCACCCGGCCTGGCATTGAAGACAGGCTCAACGTCAATCTGCCGGTGGCCAATGCGGCGGGGACCATTGCCTTCCAGGTGGCACGTCTGGCCGATGGAACCCTGCTTGATCTGGAGCTGTCGGCCCTCGAGAAAGAGAGCAAGGCCGAGATCATCGCCAGTCCGCGTGTCACCACGGCCAACCAGAAGCCGGCGTTGATCGAGCAGGGGACCGAGATCCCCTATGTGGAGTCCTCCTCCAGCGGCGCCACCTCGGTGACCTTCAAGAAGGCGGTGTTAAGCCTCAAGGTCACGCCACAGATCACGCCGGATAACCGGGTGATCCTGGATCTGACCGTGACCCAGGATACCAAGGGGGAGACGGTGCCCACCGGGACGGGGGATGCTGTTTCCATCAATGCCCAGTCCATCACCACCCAGGTGCTGGTGGATAATGGCGAGACGCTGGTGCTGGGTGGCATCTATCAGCAAACCATCAAGAACGATGTGAGCAAGGTGCCACTGCTGGGGGATATCCCGGGTCTGGGGATACTCTTCAAGAAGACCATCAGTGAAAACAAGAAGCGTGAATTGCTCATCTTTGTGACCCCGAGAATCGTCACCGACGACCTCTAAGCGCTTTACAGCGACTGACAAAACACATATAACCTAACGCCCCAAAGCGGTCGGGGCGTTGGGTTGGCCGGTTGCCAGCCCCCCTTTCAATTGAGATAATTCCCCGTCTGATCCATCGCAAGATGAGGTTCACCGGCATCCCGGAGTCTCTTTTCCGGGATCTAACACAGTGAAAGAACAAACGAAAAAACATGGCTGAGAAACGCAATATTTTCCTGGTAGGGCCCATGGGTGCGGGCAAGAGCACCATTGGCAGACATCTGGCTGAGCAGCTGCATATGGAGTTTTTCGACTCCGATCAGGAAATCGAGCGCCGCAGTGGTGCCGACATCAGCTGGGTCTTTGATGTCGAAGGGGAAGAGGGTTTCCGGGTGCGTGAAGAACGCGTCATCGGCGAACTCTCCGAGATGCAGGGTATCGTGCTGGCGACCGGTGGTGGTGCCATCAAGAGCCGCGAGACTCGCAATCGCCTCTCCGCCCGCGGTATCGTTGTCTATCTGGAGACCACCATCGAGAAGCAGCTTGCACGCACCCAGCGTGACAAGCGTCGCCCCCTGCTGCAGACCGCAGAGCCGCCCCGTGAGGTGCTCGAGCGTCTGGCCGGGGAGCGTAACCCCCTCTACGAAGAGGTGGCCGATTTTGTCGTGCACACCGATGAGCAGAGTGCCAAGGTGGTCGCCAACCAAATCGTCAAGCTGATTGGCATGTAACACGGAGAGGACCATGGAAAGGTTGGTCGTAGAATTGGGTGAGCGCTCCTATCCCATCGAGATTGGAGCAGGTCTGTTGCGTCAACCCGAGCGTTATCGCCAGGTGATCAAGGGCCAGCGCGTCATGGTGGTCACCAACGAGACGGTGGCTCCCCTCTACCTCGAGACCCTGTTGGCCCAACTTGGTGACTACCGGGTCGATACCCTGGTCCTTCCTGATGGCGAGGCTCATAAGAGCCTTTCTACCTTTGAGACGGTGATGAGCGCCCTGCTCGAGGGCAATCACGGCCGGGATACGACCCTCATTGCCCTCGGTGGTGGTGTGATAGGTGATCTGGTCGGGTTTGCCGCCGCCTGTTATCAGCGGGGAGTGCCCTTCATCCAGATTCCGACCACTCTGCTCTCTCAGGTCGACTCCTCGGTGGGCGGCAAGACGGCCGTCAATCACCCCCTCGGCAAGAACATGATCGGTGCCTTCTACCAGCCCAAGTCGGTGATCATCGATATCGACTGTCTGGCCACCTTGCCCGAGCGTGAGTTTGCCGCCGGCATGGCCGAGGTGATCAAGTACGGGATCATTTGGGACAGCGATTTCTTCGTCTGGCTCGAGCAAAATATGGCGCGTCTGCAGCAGCTCGATGAAGAGGCGCTGACTCAGGCCATTCTGCGTTGCTGTGCCATCAAGGCAGAGGTGGTGGCCGAGGACGAGACAGAGTCCGGCGTGCGTGCCCTGCTCAACCTGGGTCACACCTTCGGCCATGCCATCGAGGCCGAGATGGGGTATGGCAACTGGTTGCACGGTGAGGCCGTGGCTGCCGGTACCATGCTGGCGGCCGACACCGCTGTTCTGTGTGGCATGATGAGCGACGCCGAGCGTGAGCGGATCCGTCGCCTGCTGCTGGCGGCACGCCTGCCGGTTCACGCCCCCGCAGAGATGGACTTCTCCGCCTTCATCGCCCACATGCGGCGAGACAAGAAGGTGCTCAATGGCACGCTGCGCCTGGTGCTGCCCCGTGGCATTGGCAAGGCCGAAGTGGTCGCCCATGTCACCGAAGCACAGCTGGCTCAGGTCATAGAGCAAGCGCGTGGCTGACATCAAACAGCTGCAACTGCCGAGCCAGCGTCAGCTGGTTGACCGCATGTTGCACCTCATCGAGTTTGACACTCCCTTTGTCCTGCTCTCCGGGCGGCCTGGTTCGGGCCGCTCGACCCTCTTCGAGCAACTCCTCGGGCAGTTACCCGATACCCTGCGTCCGGTGACCCTGATCCCGACCAAGACCATGAAGATGGAGCAGGTGCGAGAGGCCTTGTTGCGTCAGATGGTTCCCTCTCCCCTGTTTAATCCCGCGGATGCCCTTGCCGACAGTTTCTTGCGCATGGCGCAGGGACTAAGGCAGCAACTGGTGATCCTGATCGACGGGGTGGACAGGTTGCCACGGGAGCTGTTGGCCGAATTGTGGGCACTGATGCTGGCCAACGATGCCTTGCCACGGCCTCACCGTCTTGCCATCCTGCTCACCGCCGAT
Source organism: Aeromonas sp. R6-2 (assembly GCF_040908155.1). Lineage (NCBI taxonomy): Bacteria > Pseudomonadati > Pseudomonadota > Gammaproteobacteria > Aeromonadales > Aeromonadaceae > Aeromonas > Aeromonas sp. R6-2. The sequence goes on from NZ_JBFODE010000053.1 coordinate 28,493, forward strand.
GAGCAGTGGGCTCGTCAGCACCGTCCTCTGCTCAAGGGGCGGGCGCTGCCAGCTCTGGAGGTTGAGCTGGCACCACTGACGGCTCCCGAGCAAAAGATTTTTCTCTACGAGAAGGGCAACCAACTCAAGGTGCCCTCTCTGCTGTTGACCAAAGAGAAGGTGGTCGAGATCCTGGCCGCGGCCAAGGGTCATCCCGCCACCATCATGATGTCTCTGGAGGATTTGATGAGTGATCGTCGTCCACGCAAGCGTCCCGAGCCCTTTCCGATCCGCAAGGCGGCCATCGGGCTGGCCGCTACCGCCCTCGTCTTGTTGGGCCTGACCTATCTGGTCCCTGCCTTCATGGGGGGCGCTGCCGACGCCCCCAAGGTCGAGAGCGTCTCCGGTACCCTGCCGCCACCGGTACCGACCGGGCCTGTCTCTACGGATCCGAGTCAGCCTGACACTCCGGCGACCCCCACGGGATCGGCTCCCGTCGTCCAGGAGTGGAAGTCGGAAAAGGCTGCCCTGCCCGAGCAGGTCAAGGGCGATACCCTGACCACAGAGAGTCAGAATTACGAAGGGCGCCGTGTGGTCATCGCCGATGAGGTGGTGCAACAGCTGATGAAGGACAAGCCGGTCAGCGGCGCGCTGCCCACCGAGGTACAGCAAGCCGTGGTGCCGGGCAAGCAGGTGATTGGCGAGCCCCAGGCTCCCGCCAAACCCGCCGCCGTGGTCAAGCCGGCCCCCGAGGTCAAACCCGTTCCCGAGCGGCAGACTGTCAGCCTGACCCCGGCCAAGACTCTCAACCAGAAACGCAGCAACCACTTCAGCGTCCAGCTGATGGGGGCCAGCAACATGAAGGCGGTCGAAGAGTTTGTGGGCACCCACAAGTTGGCCGGTCAGGTTTGGGTCTACCAGACCCAGTTCCGTGGTAACCCCTGGTACGTGGTGCTGAAAGGGGATTATGCCACTCTGGAACAGGCCCGTGCCGCCATTCGCCAGTTGCCGCCTCCTCTGCTCAAGGAGCAGCCCTGGCCCAAGTCATTTGCCCAGGTGAAGAAAGAATTGAAGAAATAGCGCGGAAAAGGGGGTAAACTTCGCCCCCTTTCGGGCCTCACTCCACTCACCGGAACTTCATGAAAAAAACACGCGCCTTCCTGAAATGGGCCGGGGGCAAGTTCTCCCTGATCGAAGAGATTGCCGAGCGGCTGCCCGAGGGGCGTGTGTTGCTGGAGCCCTTTGTTGGCGCCGGCTCCGTGTTTCTGAACACAGACTTCGAAGAGTATGTGCTCAACGACATCAATCCTGACCTCATCGACTTCTACAACCACCTCAAGCACTCTCCTGACCGCTTGATCGCTGAGGCGCGGCGCTGGTTTGACCCCGAGTTCAACAACAAGGCAGCCTACTACCGTCTTCGCACCCAGTTTAACCAGGCGAGCGACAGTCTGGAGCGGGCCCAACTGTTTCTCTACCTGAACCGGCATGGCTTCAACGGCCTCTGCCGCTACAACAAGAAGGGGGGGTTCAACGTTCCCTTCGGATCCTACAAGAAGCCCTACTTTCCGGAAAAAGAGCTCTGGCTGTTTGCCGAAAAGGCCCAGCGTGCCACCTTCATCTGCGAGAGTTATGTGGATGCCATGGCCCGTGCCGAGTCGGACTGGGTCATCTACTGTGATCCTCCCTATGCGCCCCTCTCTACCACCGCCAGCTTCACCAGCTATGCGGCCAGCGGCTTTACCCTGGACGATCAGGCCGTGCTGGCCCGGGTGGCCAGGCACACGGCGGCCGAGAAGGGGGTCCCCGTGCTTATCAGCAACCACGACATCGAGCTGACCCGAGAGCTCTACCGTGGTGCTCGCCTCGACGAGGTGCAGGTCAAGCGCACCATCAGCCGTAACGGCGGGGGACGCAACAAGGTGGCCGAACTGCTGGCCCTCTATCTGCCCGGCATCTCTCCCGAGCAGGGATGGTATCCCGAAGAGCCCCACATCGAGCCCGCCACTCGGGTGTGATTCGGCCTCGTCTCTGTCCTGGCTTTGCGGTAAAATTGCGCCGCTTTTTTGCCCCGCAGCCAATGGATGATGCCGATGAAAGACTTTCTGATTGCACCCTCGATCCTCTCTGCCGACTTTGCCCGTCTGGGTGAGGACGTGGCCAAGGTGCTGGCCGCCGGTGCCGATGTGGTTCACTTCGATGTAATGGACAACCACTATGTGCCCAACCTGACCATTGGTCCCATGGTGTGTGAGGCCCTGCGTGGCTACGGTATCGAGGCGCCCATCGACGTGCATCTGATGGTCAAGCCGGTCGATCGCATCATTCCCGACTTCGCCAAGGCCGGTGCCTCTCTCATCACCTTCCACCCGGAAGCCTCCGAGCATCTGGATCGCTCCCTCGGCCTCATCAAGGAGCTGGGTTGCCAGGCTGGCCTGGTTCTCAACCCCGCGACCTCTCTCTCCTGCCTCGAATACGTGATGGACAAGCTGGACGTGATCCTGCTGATGTCGGTCAATCCGGGCTTCGGTGGTCAGAGTTTCATCCCCGGCACGCTCGACAAGCTGCGCCAGGTGCGCCGCCTGATCGACGAGAGCGGGCGCGACATCCGCCTCGAGATCGACGGCGGGGTCAAGGTCGAGAACATTCGCGAGATCGCCGAGGCCGGTGCAGACATGTTCGTGGCGGGCTCCGCCATCTTCGGCAAACCCGACTACAAGGCGGTGATCGATCAGATGCGCGCGGAGCTGGCTCATGTCCGTCGTTGAGCATCCCTTCGACCTGGTGCTGTTTGATCTCGATGGCACCCTGATCGACAGCGTTCCCCAGTTGGCGTTGGCGGTGAACCAGATGCTGCGAGAGTGCGGTTTTGACGAGGTGCCCGAGGCGGTAGTACGCACCTGGGTCGGTAATGGTGCCGATACGCTGGTGCAGCGCGCCCTGGCCCATGCCGGAGCCGGGGAGGCGCTGTTTGCGACCGCTCGTCCGGCCTTTGGTCGCTACTATCAGGCCTGCCTGCTGGAGGGGCTCGAGATGTATGAGGGGGTGGCCGCCACCCTGGCACGATTGGCGACGGCGGGGTATCGTCTGGCTGTGGTGACCAACAAGCCAACCGCCTTCGTGCAGCCGATCCTCGAGGCACTGGGGATAGCAGGCTATTTCTCTCTCTGGCTCGGTGGTAACTGTCTGCCCGAGAAGAAGCCCCATCCCGCCCCCCTGCTGCACGCCTGCCACGAGTTGCAACTCTCTCCGGCGCGCACCCTGATGGTAGGCGACTCCGAGAACGATGTGCTGGCTGCCAAGGCGGCCGGTATGCGGGTTGTGGGGCTCACTTATGGCTATAACTACGGGCGTCCCATCGCCGACTCACAACCCGATTGGGTCTTTGAACACTTTTCCGGGCTGGACACGATCCTGCCCGGTTAATAAAGGAACTCACACTCTATGGCTAAACCAATCGTACTGAGTGGCGCCCAGCCCTCCGGCCAACTGACTATCGGCAACTACATGGGAGCCTTGCGTCAGTGGGTCAACATGCAGGATGACTACGACTGCCTCTACTGCATCGTCGATATGCATGCGGTCACCGTACGCCAGGATCCCCTGGCCCTGCGCAAGGCGTGTCTGGATGCGGCAGCCCTCTATCTGGCGGTGGGCATCGATCCCAAGAAGAGCACCGTCTTTATCCAGTCCCATGTTCCCCAACATGCTGAGCTGGGCTGGGTCCTCAACTGCTATACCCAGATGGGCGAGCTGTCGCGGATGACCCAGTTCAAGGACAAGTCGGCCCGTTTCGAAAACAATGTCAACGTCGGGCTGTTCGGTTATCCGGTGCTGATGGCCGCCGACATCCTGCTCTACCAGGCCAACCAGGTGCCGGTCGGCAACGATCAGAAGCAGCATCTGGAGTTGACCCGCGACATCGCCTATCGCTTCAACAATCTCTATGGCGAGGTCTTCACCATGCCGGATCCCTTTATCCCGACCGAAGGTGCCCGGGTGATGAGCCTGCAGGACCCCACCAAGAAGATGTCCAAGTCCGACGACAACGAGGCCAACTTCATCGGTCTGCTGGAGGACCCCAAGCAGATCGCCAAGAAGATCAAGCGCGCGGTCACCGACTCCGACAATCCGCCCGTGGTGCGTTTCGATGTGGAGAACAAGCCTGGTGTCTCCAACCTGCTGACCCTGATGTCGGGTGCCACCGGTCGCTCCATCCCCGAGCTGGTCGAGCATTTCGACGGCAAGATGTACGGCCACCTCAAGGGTGAGTGTGCCGATGCCGTGGTGGCCATGCTCGAGCCGATGCAGGCCCGTTTCAACGAGTTGCGCCAGGATGAGGCGCTGCTGCTCTCCATTTTGGCGGAAGGTGCACAAAAGGCACGCGAAAGGGCTGAAAAAACCCTCGCCAGGGTATATGATGTAATCGGCTTCGTTCCTCGAGCCTGACATACTGGGAAGGTGTAGTAGAAGAGAGCCGGGTATCGACCTGGCTTTCTTTGTTTTCATCGATAACAATTGTCCTCAGTGGCTCGTATTCCGGGCCTTCCTCTATACCTCAGAAACTCGTTGAGAAAGCATGACCGCCCACGCCGAAATACCCATGACCGAACTGGAAGACAAGGGGCACTGGCTCCGCAAGTTCCGCAAGGCAAAGAATCTCAATACCCTGCAGCTGATGGTTTCCAACGCCATCGACAGACATCACACCATGCCTTCGGTAGCGGCGGCCATCTACCTGGCCGAGTGCCAGCGGGAGCGGGAGCTGGAGCAGGGACGCCTGCTGGATCGCTAATCTCTTTCACCGACCGCGTATCGTCTTCTTTCCGTGTTGAGCCGCTCGGGTGATGGCACATCCCGGCGGCGCCATTTATTACGTCGGTGAACCATGCCAGAATGTGCCCCCGCCTGACCGGCCCCGTTTCTGATCTGACTGTTTGCGGTTTTCTATGTTGCTGCTGATCGATAATTACGACTCCTTTACCTGGAACCTGGTGCAATATTTCGGGGCGCTGGGCAGTGAGGTCGTGGTGCGTCGCAACGATGAGATCACGTTGGAAGGGATTGCCGCACTGGCACCGGATCAGCTGGTCATCTCCCCCGGTCCCTGTACCCCCAACGAGGCCGGGATCTCCCTCGAGGCCATTCGCCACTTTGCCGGTCAGTTACCGATCCTGGGAGTCTGCCTGGGTCATCAATCCCTGGCCCAGGTGTTTGGGGCCCGGGTGGTGCGTGCCCGCCGGGTGATGCACGGCAAGACGTCATCCATCCGGCACACGGGGGAGGGGGTGTTTCGCGGGCTCGCCGATCCGCTGACCGTGACCCGTTACCATTCGCTGGTGGTGGAGTGGGACTCCCTGCCCGATGCCCTGGCGGTCACTGCCTGGAGCCTGGATGAGGAGGGGCGACCCGACGAGATCATGGGCCTTCGGCATCAATCTCTTAACATTGAGGGGGTTCAGTTCCATCCGGAGAGCATCCTCAGCCAGCAGGGACTCGATCTGTTGGCCAATTTTGTCCGTCCATCCCGCTGATTTTGTGATTTTCTTCGCAAATCCGACAGCCGATTTGCTTTTTCACTCCTGATAATTTATTCACCCACAACTCCCGCCATATTGGGGCTTGCCAAGCATGGCTGCTCCGTTATGCAATAGGCCCGCCTATTTTCTCATGCCTTGTCGAACATTGTTTGCCCAAGTACGGCAGGTTGCAGACTTTTTTCTTTTTTTTTGTGATAATCCGGTCGTGTTTACACGGATTTAACTTTTCGGCGGTCAAATATTCTGAGCGCCGATCACAAGGAGCAAGCTATGTCAGTGCAAGTGACACGTGATCAGTTCGATGAAGTGATGGTACCCAACTATGCCCCGGCCAAGATCATCCCGGTGCGTGGTGTTGGCTCCCGTGTCTGGGATCAAGAGGGGCGTGAGTACATCGACTTCGCCGGCGGTATCGCGGTCAACGGTCTAGGCCACTGCCACCCCAAGCTGGTGGAGGCCCTCAGGCACCAGGGTGAGCAGCTCTGGCACCTCTCCAACGTCATGACCAACGAGCCGGCCCTGCGTCTGGCTCGCAAGCTGGTCGATGCCACCTTCGCCGAGAAGGTCTACTTCTGTAACTCGGGTGCCGAGGCCAACGAGGCCGCCCTCAAGCTGGCCCGTCGTTATGCCATCGAACAGTTTGGCGAGCACAAGACCCAGATCATCGCCTTCCATCAGGGTTTCCATGGTCGCACCTTCTTCACCGTGAGCGTCGGTGGCCAGGCGGCTTATTCCGACGGCTTCGGTCCGAAGCCCGGTGACATCACCCATGTGGCCTACAACGATCTGGCGGCGCTCGAGGCGGTCATCTCCGACAACACCTGCGCCGTGGTCATGGAGCCGCTGCAAGGGGAAGGTGGCATCATCAGCCCGACCGATGAGTTTGCCAAGGGCGTGCGTGCCCTGTGTGACAAACACAATGCCCTGCTGGTGTTTGACGAGGTGCAGTCTGGTGTGGGCCGTACCGGTCACCTCTACGCCTACATGGGCCTCGGTATCACCCCGGACATCCTGACCAGTGCCAAGGCGCTCGGTGGCGGCTTCCCGATCGGTGCCATGCTGACGACCTCCGCCATCGCCGCCCACCTCAAGGTCGGTACTCACGGCTCTACCTATGGTGGCAACCCGCTGGCCTGTGCCGTGGCCGAGGCGGTGATCGACGTGGTCAACACCCCCGAGGTACTAAACGGCGTGAAGCAGCGCGAGCAGTTGATCCGTGAGGGCCTGGAGGCGATCAACGCCAGGTACCACTGCTTCAGCGAAGTTCGCGGCCAGGGCCTGCTGCTCGGTGCCGTGTTGAACGAGGATTACAAGGGGCGCTCCCGCGACTTCCTGCTGGCCTCCATCGACCAGGGGCTGATGGCGCTGGTGGCCGGGACCAACGTGGTGCGTTTCACCCCCTCCCTGATCATCCCCGAAGCGGATATCAAAGAGGGTCTGGCCCGCTTCGAGAAGGCGGTCGCCCAGGTGGTCGGCGCCTAATCCTGTATTGAGGCGGGGAGCGTCTCCTGGCAGGAGCCGGGAACCCCGCCTGTCGTCAATCAAGGGAGTTGTCATTCATGTTGGTTATTCGCCCCATAGAGCAGAAAGATTTTGCGGGCCTCAAGACCTGTGCCATCGAATCCGGCACCGGCATGACCTCGCTGCCGGTCAACGATGAGCTGCTGCAACGCAAGATAGACGCGTCCATGCAGACCTTCTCCGACAAGCCGGCAGGCAAGGGAGATTGCCTCTACTTCTTCGTGGCCGAGGATCTCGAGACCGGCGAGATGGTGGGCACCTGCGCCATCGATGCCGCCGTCGGGCTCTCCCAGCCCTTCTACAACTACCACATCGGCAAGGTGGTCCACTCCTCGCCCAAGCTCGGCATCTACAACGTGGTCGAGACCCTGACCCTTTCCAATGATTACACCGGCAGCACCGAGCTCTGTACCCTGTTTCTGCGCGAGTGTGCCCGTGAGGGGCAAAACGGACGCCTGCTCTCCAAGCATCGCTTCCTCTTTATGGCGGAGCATCAGGAGCTGTTCGACAACACCGTCTTTGCCGAGATGCGCGGTGTCTCCGATGAAGAGGGGCACAGCCCCTTCTATGAGTGGTTGCAGACCCACTTCTTCTCCCTCGACTTCCCGACCGTGGACTACCTGACCGGTATCGGCAAGAAGCGCTTCATCGCCGAGCTGATGCCCAAGTACCCCATCTATGTGAACCTGCTCTCGGATGCGGCCCGAGCCGTCATCGGCAAGACCCATGACAAGACCCGTCCGGCCATCAAGATGCTGCACGACGAGGGTTTTGTGAACCGCGGTTATGTGGACATCTTCGACGCGGGCCCCGCCGTGGAGTGCGAGCTGCAGAACATTCGCAGCGTGCGGCGCAGCCGCCGCCTGGCGGTTCAGGTCGGCGATCCGGTGGGTGGGCAGAATTTCCTCATCTGCAACTCCCGCTTCAGCCAATATCGGGCCTGCTACGGCAACATCAGCATCAATCCCGACACTCATGAGGCCATCATCCCGCCCAAGATGGCGGCGGCCCTCAAGGTGCAGGACGGGGATCTGGTGCGGGTAGTCGAACTCGACTGATGATTTGCCGGGCCAAGGTCCGGCGTGACGGGCGCAGCCCGCTGGAGACAATGGAATGAATGTACAGCTGATTAATGGCCAGTGGCTGGCCGGTGAAGGAACAGAATTCGTCTCGGTCGATCCGGCCAAGAATCAGGTGGTCTGGCGTGGCCAGGCCGCCAGCCCCACCCAGGTGGATGCTGCCGTCAAGGCCGCTCGCGCCGCCTTCTACCAGTGGGGGGATAGCTCCCTCGAGGCGCGTCTGGCCATCGTGACCCGCTTTGCCGAGCTGCTCGGCGAGCATAAGGAGTCCCTGGCCCTGACCATAGCCCGGGAGACCGGCAAACCCCTGTGGGAGACCCGCACCGAGGTGGTCGCCATGCAGGGCAAGATTGCTATTTCGATCCGCGCCCATGAGGAGCGCACCGGCACCGTCGAGAACCCCATGCCGGGCGCCAAGGCGTTCGTGCGCCACAAGCCCCACGGTGTGGTGGCCGTGTTCGGTCCCTATAACTTCCCGGGGCACCTGCCCAACGGCCACATAGTACCGGCCCTCATCGCCGGTAATACGGTGGTCTTCAAGCCCTCCGAGCTGACCCCCCTGGTGGCCGAGGCAACCCTGAAGATCTGGCTGGAGGCCGGTCTGCCGGCCGGCGTCATCAATCTGGTGCAGGGGGAGGTCGAAACCGGCAAGGCCCTGGCGGGTCACGTCGATATCGATGGCCTCTTCTTCACCGGTTCGTCGCGCACCGGGCACCTGCTGCACCAGCAGTATGCCGGGCAACCGGGCAAGATCCTGGCCCTGGAGATGGGTGGCAACAACCCGCTCATCGTCAAGGACGTGAGCGATATGGACGGTGCCGTGCATGCCATCGTGCAGTCCGCCTTTGTCACCTCCGGCCAGCGCTGTACCTGCTCTCGCCGTCTCTTTATCCAGCGCGGTGCCGCGGGCGATGCCTTGCTGGCGCGTCTGCGCGATGTGGTGAGTCGTATCCGTGTCGGTCACTATGACGATGTTGAGCAACCCTTCATGGGCGCCATGATAAGCGAGAGGGCGGCACTGGGCATGGTTGCAGCCCAGAGCCACCTCAAGAGCCTGGGTGCCGAGCCCCTGCTCGAGCTCAAGCATCTGGAGCCGGGCACCGGCTTCGTCTCCCCCGGCATCATAGACGTCACCGGCGTCGCCGCGCTGCCGGACGAGGAGTACTTCGGCCCGCTGCTGCAGGTTATTCGTTATGACGATTTCGACGCCGCCATCGATCAAGGGAACGCCACCCGCTACGGCCTCTCGGCCGGTTTGCTGGGGGACAGTGAGGCGGACTGGCAGCACTTCTTCAAGCGTATCCGCGCCGGCATTGTCAACTGGAACAAGCCCATCACCGGCGCCTCCAGTGCCGCCCCTTTTGGTGGCATCGGCGCCTCGGGCAACCACCGTGCCAGCGCCTACTATGCGGCCGACTACTGCGCCTATCCGGTCGCCTCGGTTGAGGATGGCAAGGCGACCATGCCGGATCAGCTGTCACCAGGCCTTCGTTTCTAAAACAAGGGGCGTCCAGGCAGGCGCCCCGGTTTGTACCCCGCAAGCAAAGGAAAGAGAGAGATGCAAAAGGATATCGAGACCCTGTTCGGTCATCTGTGGGACAACTACATCAAGGTCACCCCGAGTGCCCACAAGGTGCACGAGCTGCTCGCCGGCGGCGAGTCTATCGTCAACGATCATGTCGCCTTCCGGACCTTCAACCTGCCCAAGGTGGGGCTCGAGAAACTGGCCGCCCACTTCCTGGCCCTGGGCTATGAGGAGAAGGGGCAGTACGAGTTCAAGGCCAAGAAGCTCAAGGCCAAGCACTTCGAGCACAGCGATCCGGATGCCCCCAAGGTATTTATCAGCGAGCTGAAGGTGGAGGAGCTCTCGGCCCCGGCCCAGGCGATCGTTCATGCTCTGGTGGAGCAGGTGCCCGAGCATCTGACCGATGCCCCTGCCTTCCTCTACGCCGGCTCCCCGTGGCGTGTCTCCCATGCCGACTACCAGACTCTGCTGGCCGAGAGCGAGTATGCCGCCTGGATGGCCGCTTGGGGCTATCGTGCCAACCATTTCACCGTCAGCATCAACCGCCTGCGTGACTTTGACACCATAGAGGCGGTCAACGCGGCCCTGAAGCGTGCGGGCTTCGTGCTCAACGCGGTCGGTGGCGAGGTGAAGGGCGATCCGCACGTGATGCTGGAGCAATCCTCCACCATGGCCGACAAGGCCGATGTGGCCTTTACCGACGGTGTGAAGACCATTCCAAGCTGCTTTTACGAGTTCGCCCTGCGTTACCCGCAGGCCGACGGCATCCTCTACCCGGGCTTCGTCGAAGCCTCGGCCGACAAGATCTTCGAGTCGACCAACGCCATGTAAGAGAGGGGCCGCTTGGCCCCTCTTCTTTTTCTGACGCGACCGTGGATCTCCTTTCCCGGTTTCGGCTAGAGTGAGAAATCATCCTCAACTGAGAACAGCTTATGCCGGCATACCTCTTTCTGCGCGAGGGCGAAACCCTCACTTGGCTGGAGATGGAAAGCGACGGTTATGGAGAGTCGCTCGTCCAACTGCTCGCTCAGGGGTTTGTCCCTCTGGGAGAGCCCCTGCTGGCCGAAGCGCCCGAGCAGGGCATCGCCCGGTTGCGGGAACGGGGTCACCTGCACGGTGAGCTCAAGGCATTTGGGAGCTACAGCATTCCCACCGAGGCCCTGGAGCCTCTGCTCACGCTGCGTTGATCGCCTCGAGGATAGCTCCGTCGGCGACCAGCAGGGTATCCATGCCGGCGGCACGCCCCGCCTGCACCCCAATCTCGGTATCTTCAAACACCAGGCAGCGGGTCGGCTCGACCCCCAGTTGCCCGGCGACCTTGAGAAAGGTGTCGGGATGGGGTTTGTGGTTCTCCACGTCATCGGCGCTCACTATGGTCTCGATATAGGCATCCAGGCCGGTTTGGCGCAGGATCTGCTCTACATGGCGGCGCGGTGAGCCGGTGCCTATGCCCATGGGTCGCTTGCCAAATTGGCTCCTGACCAGCTCCCACATGGGGGGATAGACCTGCACCTTGTCGATGTTGGCCAGATAGAGGGCGACCTTGCGCCGGGTGAAGGCCTCCACATCGATATGAAGTCCATGCTCGTTTGCCAGCAGGGCCACTATCTTGCGGGTCGGTATACCTCCCATGCCGTGGATGCGGGCGCGATCGAAGGGCAGGCCAAACTCGGCGGCGGTCTGTGCCCAGGCGTCCAGATGCAGGGACATGGAGTTCACCAGGGTGCCATCGAGATCGAAAATCAGGGCGTCGTATTGCTCAAACATGGGCCTACCTCGAAGAGTTGAAGGATGGCCAGACTAGCAGAGATCGCCCTCCGATGCCGAGGCGCGCGGCCATGAGAGATGTGGCTATTGGGAATAAAGAATACTTTTTTATTCTTTGTTGTTATTCACTCCCCCCGTTAGGCTCGATGCAAACCTCCTCATGGAAGATTCGAGCTATGTCATTGAAGGGCCTCTCTCCCCTGTCGGATGAGCAACAGCAGCAGCTCTCCCAGGTTCTATCCGGTCTCAACGTCCAGCAGCTGGCCTGGGTCAGCGGTTATCTCTACGGTCTCTCCCAGGGTGGCGTGGCGCCGGCCGCTTCCGTCAGCGTCGCCGCCTCCGGCTCCCTGACCATCCTCTACGGCTCCCAGACCGGCAATGCCAAGGGTGCCGCCGACGGCGTACGCAAGCTGGCCGAAGGGAAGGGGATCCCCGTGACCCTGGTCTCCATGGCCGATTACAAACCCAAACAGCTCAAGAAAGAGAGCCACCTGCTGGTGGTGGTGAGCACCTACGGTGAGGGCGAGCCGCCCGAGAGCGCGGTGGATCTGCATGAGCAGCTTAAGAAAGGCAAGCTTGGCAAGCTCGATGGCCTCAAGTTTGCCGTGCTGGGGCTGGGGGACAGCTCCTACGAGTTCTTCTGCCAAACCGGCAAGGATTTCGAGACCTTCCTCACCCAGGCCGGCGCCGAGCGCGTGGTCGAGAGCGCCCTGCTCGATGTGGATTACCAGGTGGCCGCCGCCAGCTGGGGTGAGCAGGCGATCACTGCCCTCGCCGCGACCCTGAGCACAGGCACCAGCGTCAGCTCGGCCGTCGCCCAGGCGGTCGGGCAGAGCCCCTACAGCAAGGAGCACCCCTTCCCGGCGCGGCTCTCGGTCAACCAGAAGATCACCGGTCGCGACTCCACCAAGGACATCCGCCATATCGAGATCAGCCTGGATGCATCCGGTATCCGCTACCAGCCGGGGGATGCCCTCGGGATCTGGTTCGACAACGCCCCCGAACTGGTTGGTGAAGTCTTGTCCCTGGCCGCTCTGACCGGCGATGAGGAGACCGCCCACGGTGACCTGCGCAGTACACTGACCCGTCATTTCGAACTGACCCGGCTGCACGGCGGCTTTATCACCGGCCTTGCCGAGATCTCGGACAACGCGGCCCTGCGCGATCTGGCCGGCGACAAGAGCCAGCTTAACGCTCTGGTCTCCTCTGCCCAGGTGGTGGATGTGCTCAAGCGCTTCCCGACCGCGCTCTCTGCCGAACAGCTGATCGGCCTGCTGCGCCCGCTCACCCCGCGTCTCTACTCCATCGCCTCCGCCCAGAGCGAGGTGGAGGAAGAGGTGCACCTGACCGTCGGGGTAGTGCGCTACCCGCAGGAAGACGGCGTGGTGCGCAGCGGCGCCGCCTCCTCCTACCTGGCCGACCGGTTGGAAGAGGGGGCCGAGGTGCGGGTGTTTGTTGAGCACAACGACAACTTCCGCCTGCCGACGAATCCGGATACCCCCGTCATCATGGTGGGCCCTGGCACCGGCATCGCCCCGTTCCGTGCCTTTATGCAGGAGCGGGAAGCGCAAGAGGCAGAGGGCAAGAACTGGCTCTTCTTCGGCAACCCGCATTTTACCCAGGACTTCCTCTATCAGGTGGAGTGGCAGCGCTATGTGAAATCCGGCCTGCTGTCGAAGATCTCCCTGGCCTTCAGCCGGGATCAGGGCGAGAAGATTTATGTGCAGGATCGCCTGCGCCAGGAAGGGCGCGAGCTCTATGCCTGGCTGGAGCAGGGGGCCCACCTCTACGTGTGCGGCGATGCCAATCGCATGGCGAAAGACGTGCAAGAGGCCCTGCTGGAGGTGATTGCCGAACACGGTCGCAAGAGCCGTGAGGAAGCAGAAGAGTATTTGAGCGAACTGCGTCGTGCCAAACGTTATCAAAGGGATGTCTACTGATGAGCAAGCAAATCGTTCCCGGTCCGGTGGAAGGACCGCTCTCCGACAACGAGCGCCTCAAGCGCGAGAGCCACTTTCTGCGCGGCACCATAGAGCAGGATCTGCAGGACCCGCTTACCGGTGGCTTCAACGGCGACAACTTCCAGCTGATCCGCTTTCACGGCATGTATCAGCAGGACGACCGTGACATCCGCCCCGAGCGCGCCGCCCAAAAACTCGAGCCGCTGCACAACGTCATGCTGCGCGCCCGCCTGCCGGGCGGCATCATCACCCCGGCCCAGTGGCTGGTGATCGACCAGTTCGCCGAAGAGCACAGCCTGTACGGCAGCATCCGCCTGACCACCCGCCAGACCTTCCAGTTCCACGGGGTGCTCAAGCGCGACATCAAACTGATGCACCAGACCCTCAATAGCACCGGCATCGACTCCATCGCCACCGCCGGCGACGTGAACCGCAACGTGCTCTGCACCAGCAACCCGGTGGAGTCCGAGCTGCACCGGGAGGCCTATGAGTGGGCCAAGAAAATTTCCGAGCACCTGCTGCCCAAGACCCGTGCCTACGTGGAGATCTGGCTGGACGGCGAGAAACTGGGGGGCGATGAGGAGCCGATCTTGGGCTCCAACTACCTGCCGCGCAAGTTCAAGACGACCGTGGTGATCCCGCCCCACAACGACGTGGACATCCACGCCAACGATCTCAACTTCGTGGCGATTGCCGAAGGTGGCAAGCTGGTGGGCTTCAACGTGCTGGTGGGCGGGGGGCTGGCCATGACCCATGGCGACACCAGCACCTACCCGCGCAAGGCGAGCGATTTTGGCTTCGTGCCGCTCTCCCATGTGCTGGAGGTGGCGGCCGCCGTGGTCAGCACCCAGCGTGACTGGGGCAACCGGGTCAACCGCAAGAACGCCAAGACCAAGTACACGCTTGAACGGGTGGGGGTCGAGGCCTTCAAGGCCGAGGTGGAGAGCCGTGCCGGCATCGCGTTTGGCGAGGTACGCCCCTATGCATTCACCAGTCGCGGCGATCGCTTCGGCTGGGTCGAGGGGATCGACGGCAAGCACCACCTGACCCTGTTCATCGAGAACGGCCGCCTGCTCGACTTTCCGGGCAAGCCCCTCAAGACCGGCATGCGCGAGATCGCCAAGGTACACCGGGGGGATTTTCGCCTCACCGCCAACCAGAATCTCATCATCGCGGGCGTGCCCGCCGGCGAGAAGGTGCGTATCGAGGCGCTGGCGCGCCAGTACGGCCTGCTCGATGACGGCGTGAGCGAGCAGCGCAAGCAGTCCATGGCGTGCGTCGCCCTGCCCACCTGCCCGCTGGCGATGGCCGAGGCCGAACGCATGCTGCCGGCCTTTGTCACCGACATCGAAGGGCTGCTGGCCAAACACGGTCTCGCCGATGACGCCATCATCTTCCGGGTCACCGGCTGCCCCAACGGCTGCGGCCGCGCCATGCTGGCGGAGGTGGGGCTGGTGGGCAAGGCGCCGGGGCGCTACAACCTGCATCTGGGGGGAAATCTCGAGGGGACGCGCATCCCGCGCCTGTACCGGGAGAACATCACAGAGGCGCAGATCCTGGCCGAGCTGGACGCCCTGATAGGCCGCTGGGCCACCGAGCGTAACGGAGGCGAGTGCTTCGGTGATTTCGTCATTCGCGCCGGGATCACTGCCCCCGTCGTCAACTCGGCCGTGGACTTCTACGCCGCCTGAGGAGAGCACAATGACACTCGATCTCGACCACCTGCTCACCCTGACCCGGGATCAGCAGATTGATGCCCTGGCGCCCCACAACCGGGAGCTGGAGCAGATGAGCGCCCCCGAGCGGGTGCGCTGGGCCCTGGCTCACCTGCCGGGTACCCATATCCTGTCGTCGAGCTTCGGCATCCAGGCGGCCCTGATGCTGCATCTGGTGAGCCGGGAGCGACCCGACATCCCTGTGGTGCTCACCGATACCGGTTATCTCTTCCCCGAGACCTACCGCTTCATCGACGAGCTGACCGAGCGGCTCGGGCTCAACCTGAAGGTCTACCAGGCGGCGCTCACCCCCGCCTGGCAGGAGGCGCGCTTTGGCAAGCTGTGGGAGCAGGGGGTGGAGGGAATCACCCGTTACAACCAGCTCAACAAGGTCGAGCCGATGGAGCGTGCCCAGCAGGAGCTCGGCGCCCGCACCTGGTTCTCGGGCCTGCGCCGGGAGCAGTCCGGCAGCCGCCAGGGGTTGCCGGTGCTGGCTATCCAGCGTGGCCGCTTCAAATTCCTGCCGGTCATCGACTGGAGCAACAAGGACGTGCACTACTACCTCAAGGAGTTTGACCTGCCCTACCACCCTCTGTGGGAGCAAGGTTATCTCTCGGTGGGCGACGTGCACACCACCGCCAGGTGGGAGCCGGGCATGAGCGAGGAGCAGACCCGCTTCTTCGGCCTCAAGCGCGAGTGTGGACTGCACGAAGAGGGCAAGGAGCAGGACGGCTCGGGGATCTGAGTCTTCACATCGATGAAGAAGGGGCCTGTCGGCCCCTTCTTTGTTGGGCTTCATATGTGGCTGGTTGAGATTGGCCCTGGATCGCATCCGAAATGATATGAATCAATAAGCGGATGGTGTTGACCCATTAGGATCTGAATTGGATCCTTTCAAGGAAGACTCCATGCACGATGTCGTCAAACGGCCCATCGACTACCTGCTGACCAAGCTCGCTCTGTTGCTGGGAGGCGTCATAGTGGTGATGAGCCTGGTGATGGCGGCGCTCAACTATCAGGATCTGGTGAACCTGCGGCTGGAGGGATACCGCCAGATGCTCCACACCCTGGAGACCAGCTACCTCAGGGAGCGGGTGATGCAGAGTCGGGCGCAGCTTGATGTGCTCGACGCCGCCCTGGACAGGGAGGCGATAGCAAGGGGAGAGTCGGCTTACTCCCCCATCTGGTCCATCGCCCACCGAATCAAGATGGCCGAGTCCCACTACATCTACTTCTATCACGTCCGCAGCGAGCGTATCGACAGCTACCCCTCCTTCTCACCCTCACCGGGTTCGAGTTTTACCCCCCATCTTCGCCCCTGGTTCGCCTTGATGGAGAGCGACCAGCCCCAATGGGTCGGTCCCTATCGGGAATATGGATCCGGTATCCGGGTATTGACTCTGGGGAAGAAGATCCACGCAGAGGATGGCTCCCTGCTTGGACTCATGATGGTGGATCTCAACCTTCACTTCCTGCAGGAAGCGCTGGAGAGAGTGCTGGGTCCCCTGGATGCGACACTCTTTCTGCGTCATCCACACAGTGGTGAGATGCTTGCCGAGGTAAACCCGCAGTTGTTGCGACAGGTGCCCGCCACAGAGGAAGAGGAGCAGGCGGCCCTGAAGGGGCTGCGGCAGGGGGCACTACTGCTGCACGATGTTCCCTATGTAGGTTGGGAGCTTGGCCTCTATGTGCCCGCGGTTCGCTTCTGGCGAGCCCTGACCCATGAGCTCTCCCTGCTGATGTTACCGCTGGGCGCCATGATGCTGGTGGTTTGGATGGGAATACGCTCCCTGCTGCGCATCTTCCACCGGGAGCTGGATCTGCTGCAGGGGCGTCTCAACACGCTGGTACGGGGAGAGCAGGAGGAGGAGGGGGCATCCCAGGCTCCCTGGTTTGTCGAGGCGAATCTGAAGGAGTTGGCGGTCATCGAGGATCACTACCGATCCCAGCAACGGGCCCTGCTAAGCGATCCTCTGACCGGGATCGGTAACCGTCGCTCCTTCGACGAAGCGATGGAGAGTGTGGGGACACAGGAGACTTATGCCCTGGTGTTGATCGATGTGGACAGGTTCAAGCGGATCAATGACCACTGTGGGCACAGTGTCGGGGACGGGGTGCTCTGCCGGGTGGCCGAGTGTCTGGTCAACGTGTTTGGGCCTGCGGGCTGCTATCGCATCGGCGGGGATGAGTTTGCCGTGCTCACTCCCTGGGGAGAGCAGGAGCTGGGAGAGGCGCTCGACAGGCTCGGGCGAAGGATCCATCGTCAGCGCTGGCGAGAGGGGATCCGGGTCACCCTCAGTATGGGGGTGGCGTCGGGAGGGGCACCGGACTGGTTTGAGCGGGCCGATGCGGCGCTTTATCGCAGCAAGGAGACGGGGCGAGATCGCTGGTGTCGGGAGTGAGGGGCCGAAGGCCCCTCTTGTGTTACAGGGCTTTCATCACCTCGGCGCCGATGGCGAAGGAGCGCTTGCGGGCGTCGTGATCCGTGATGGGGCCGTTGAACATCAGCTCATCGGCACCTGTCTCGGCCAGCAGGGCGCGCACGCCGTGGTAGATCTCGTCCGGATCGCCGACCAGGGAGCGGGCCAGGGTGCGCTCCATGGCGAGCAGCTCGTGGGGAGGCCAGCCATCGAGATCCGCCACCGGGTGGGGCAGCTCACCCGCATCTCCCCGGTGCAGTCGCAAGAACTGCTGCTGCACAGTGGTGAAGAGGCGCCGGGCCGTGGCCGAATCGTCGGCGGCGACCAGGTTTACGCACACCAGGGCATGGGGTTTCGGCCAACGAGCCGAGGGTCTGTACTGGCTGCGGTAGAGTTCGAGGGCCTGCAGCAGCATGGCCGGCGCGAAGTGGGAGGCGAAACCAAACGGCAGTCCCATGGCGGCGGCGAGCTGGGCACCGTAGAGGCTGGAGCCGAGCAACCAGACCGGCACCTCGAGGCCGCGTCCCGGCACAGCACGGACCGCCCCCGCCTCGTCGCCGAAGTAGGCCATCAACTCGGCCACCTCGGCCGGGAAGTCGTCGATGCTCTGCTCCTTGTGGCGACGCAGGGCCCGCATGGTGGTCTGGTCGGTGCCGGGGGCGCGACCGAGGCCGAGATCGATGCGATCCCCGAACAACGAGGCCAGGGTGCCAAACTGTTCGGCCACCATCAGGGGAGCGTGGTTGGGCAGCATGATGCCGCCGGCCCCGAGGCGAATGCGCGAGGTGCCATTGCCGAGGTGGCACAGCAGCACCGAGGTGGCGGCGCTGGCGATCCCCGGCATGTTGTGGTGCTCGGCCACCCAGTAGCGGGTGTAACCGAGCGCTTCGGCGTGGCGGGCGAGATCCAGCGAATGGCGGAATGATTCGGCCGGGCTCGAGCCTTCCGGTACGGGCACCAGGTCGAGCAGGGAGTAGGGAATGCGCATGTCATGCTCCATTGACGGATTCTATTGGCAACAAAGCGACCACTCTAGCACAGGTCTCCCGCCGTCAAACTGTTAACTCTGCGAGGTGACCTATCGGTCTAAGGCCTCATCGGGGGCCCAAGGCTCCTGGCGGGGAGGCTCTCTTCAGCCCCCCTGACCCTGTTATCCCGGGGCAACACCCGTCGCGCTCTTTCGATCGCCACCGAGCGTCGTCGCGGGGCCCCCCATCGAGTGCGATGGGCGGTTGCACCGCAAGTGCCTCATGGGCAGCGCTTGTCCGGGGGCTGCTGTTGCTCGCGCTGCTCCTTGAGCTCCTTGCCGAGGAAGTAGTTGAGGAAGGTGCGGATCACCGCGATCACCGCCAGACGGATCAGCTCCTCCTGGCTCGGGGCTATGGTGGTGGCCAGGATGTCGGCGGCGAGCTGGAACTCCAGCGCCAGAATGAGCCAGCTGCCAAAGCAGAGACGGATGCGCGGGAAGCCGGGTTCATGGTCCCGCTGGCGCAGGGCCAGCAGCAGGGTTTTGCCAAGGCCGATGACCACACAGGCCACCGAGATGAGTTCGAGGGCGAACTGGACCAGCTCCACGCCGTGCAGCATCGCCGATTTCCACTGTGCAAGTTCAAACCAGAGTGTCACCGGAATGGCTCCTCATGAACATGTGTCTAATGTGATTAACATATTGATTCAAAAAGGCCAAGTGAAAGTCATGGAATATGAAAACGCTCCTCTTGGTCAAGCCAACACCAAGTGTAGGGCGTTGTTTTCCATGCCTGTCTGCGCCATTTCCGGTAGAATCATCGCCGCTTTTTCAAACCGGTGAGGAGAGGGGATGACGGTTCAGTTCCAGGCGTTTCACACAGTCGGTGCACTCGACGAGGAGCAGGTGCTGCTCAACTGGTCCGGCACCAATCCACTGGCCCGGACCTGGCAGATTTACCGCCCCCGCAGCGAGACCGAGTTGCAGCAGCGCCTGCGCGATGAGCCGACTCGTGCCATCCGCCTGATCGGCTCCAGCCTATCCTATGAGCCTATCCACAGCGTCTTTCACGACCCCCATGCCCTGCTGGTGGATCTCTGCCACCTGCAGGGAAGGGTGGTGATGGATGAGGAGAGTGTCACCTATCGGGCCGGCACGCCGGTCGATACCCTCTACGCCGATCTCATCGCCATGGAGCGCATGTTGCCCGCCTCTCCCGGGGTGATCGGCATTCAGACCCTGGGCGGGGCGCTCAGCACAGGCACGCACGGCCAGGGGCTCGGGCAATCGTCCCTGTGCGAGGCGGTGCTCGCCCTGCGGGTGCTGCTGGCGAGCGGAGAGATAGTCCGCATTGAGCGGGATGACCCCCGCTTCGGTGCCTTCGTGATGGGGCTCGGTTGCCTCGGCATCCTGCTCGAGGTGCGCCTTCGCACCGTACCCAACCGCATCATGCGCTGCACCAAGTTCACCACCGATTACGACTGGTTGTTTGAACACAACGAGCGGGTCAATCGTGAGCACGGCTTCGTCAAGAGTTGGTGGTTTGCCTGGACCGGGGAGAGCCATCTCTGGCTGGTCGATCCGGCCTCGGAGGAGGAGGAGGCCCGCTACCGGGCCGGAGGTTGCGAGGTGCTGCCTCTCGGGGATACACCCGACTCGCGCATGAATGCCACCATAGAGCAGACCCTCGGCAAGATGGCCCGGGACACCAAGGATCTGCAGCAGGCCGGCGAGCACTTCGAGACGGTGCGCCGCTTCAAGGATGCCACCGACCTGGTGGGCAACGTCTATCAGATCCTCTGCAAGGGGATCCCGGCCCCCCAGATCAACTGCGAGATTGCCGTCCCTCTGTCCCGTATGCAGGAGGCCATGACCCTGCTCAGCCAGTGGCAGCAGGCCAACCCGGGGGTGCTCCATTACCCCTTCATCCTGCGCTGTTGCGGCGCCTCGGATGCCTGGCTCAGTCCCGCCTACGGGCGTGAGGTGTGCTGGATTGGTTTCCTGGTTTATCTGGCGGCAGACGGCACCTTCGTCGGGGGATCCCTGGATCAGATGCACGAGCTGCAGCGTCTGCTTGCTCCTCTGGGTGGCTTGCCCCATTTCGGCAAGCATCTGGTCCCCTCCCTCTATGATTTCCCGACCCGCCTGCCGCGCTGGCACGACTTCCAGGCCCTGCGCCGGGAGCTGGACCCGAGTGGCCGTCTGCTCAACCCCTGGCTGCGCAACCTGTTTGAACCGGAGACCTCTTCATGCTGACCGACGTCAACGATCCGCGGATCCCCGTCACTCTGCTCACCGGCTTCCTCGGCAGCGGCAAGACCACCTTGCTCAACCACTGGGTGAAGCAGCCTGAGCTCGGCGAGTGCGCCGTGCTTATCAACGAATTTGGCTCGGTCGGGCTCGACCACCATCTGGTGCAGCAGATTGACGAGCAGGTCGTACTGCTCGACTCCGGCTGTATCTGCTGCTCGGTGCAGGGCTCCCTGGTGGAGGCCTTGCAGGGGCTCTTCATGAAGGCGGTGCAAAAACAGATCAAGCCGTTCAAGCGCCTCATCATAGAGACGACCGGGTTGGCCGATCCGGCGCCGGTGCTCTTTACCCTGCGCGAAGAGGGCTTTATCGCCCAGCGCTATCGCTTCGACGGCACCGTCACCGTGGTCGATGCGGGCCATATCGGCCAGCAGTTGGTGAGCCAGTATGAGGCGGTCAAGCAGGTGGCCCTGGCCGATCTGCTGGTGGTGAGCAAGGGGGATCTGGCCGACGAGGCAACCCTGGACGAGGTCGAGGCGCGTCTGGGCGCCCTCAACCCGGCCGCCCCCATCGAGCGGATCAGTCACGGCGAGCTCTCCCCGGCTGTGCTGGAGAGGCTGGGGGCCTACAACGCCGAGGCCGGGCGCGATGTGCGTCAGTTGCTGGCCTGGCTGCGGACCGAGGCGCCGCGTCAGGGGCTGGCCTCTCCCATGCGCCCCCGACTCGCACCGCTGGTCGCTCAGGTGGGGGCCAGTGCCCCCTCCCACTTCGAACACACGGATGTGGAGAGCTTCTCCCTGCGTATCGGTGAGCCCCTCAAGGCGAGTCGCTTGCTGGCCGCCATCGATGCGGTTCAGGCCCGGTTTGGGGATGCTCTGCTAAGGCTGAAGGGGATCTTGCAACTGGAAGGGGAGAGCCAACCTGTGGTGATCCACGGGGTACACGGCCAGCTCTACCCCCTGCAGACGCTGGGTGATTGGCCGGAGGGCAAGGCCCAGTCCCGACTGGTGTTTATCGTGCGCAGCGCCGATCGGGCCGAGATCCAGGCCCTGTTCGAGCAGACCCTGAGTGCTCCCGAGCCGAGCCTGGAGGAGCGGCTGCGCGCCATGCTGGGTGGTGATATCGCATAAAGAGGAGGGCGTCCATGTCCGTCAGTGCGTTTGAACGCAAGGTATTGCCAGGATTGGCGGCCTTCGGTTTTTTCATGCAGGCACTGGACGCCACCATTCTCAACACGGCCCTGCCCACCATGGCCAGGGCGCTTGGCGAGAGCCCTCTGCAGATGCAGACTGTGGTGATCGCCTATGTGCTAACGGTCGCCCTCTTGATCCCGGCCTCCGGCTGGCTGGCCGACCGCTTCGGTACCCGTACCGTTTATCTCTGGGCCATCGCCCTCTTCACCCTGGGGTCGCTCGCCTGCGCCCTCTCTCCCACCTTGCCCGCCCTGGTGGCGGCGCGTGTGTTACAGGGGATCGGTGGCGCCCTGCTGGTGCCGGTGGGGCGCCTGGCGGTGCTGCGGGTCTTTCAGGGCAGTGAGCTGCTGCGGGCCATGTCGTTTGTCACCATTCCCGGCCTGGTGGGGCCCCTGATCGGACCGGCCCTCGGTGGCTGGCTGGTGGAGGTGGCGAGTTGGCACTGGGTGTTTTTCATTAATCTGCCGGTGGGGGTCCTGGGGCTGCTGGTGTGCTGGCGCTTCATGCCGGATCTGCGTCAGGAGACCCGTCGCTTCGACTGGCAGGGGTTTATCCTCTTCAGTCTGGGACTGGTGCTCGCCTCTCTCGGCCTGCAGGGGATGGGGGAGCGCAGCTTCTCCCTCGGGATCTCGCTGCTGATGCTGCTCGCTGGCCTGGCGGCCATGGCCGGTTACTGGCTCTATGCGGCCCGGGCCGAGCGCCCCCTGTTCGCCCTCTCCCTCTTTGCCACACCCACCTTCGCCATCGGCATCCTGGGCAACCTGTTTGCGCGCCTCGGCAGCGGCGCCATGCCGTTTCTCACCCCGCTGTTTCTGCAGCTGGGGCTGGGCTTTTCGCCGAGCAAGGCGGGGTTGACCATGATCCCGACCGTGCTCGGGGCCATGCTCACCAAGACGCTGGTCAATCGCCTCATTCCCCGGCTCGGCTATCGCCGCATCCTCATCGGCAATACCCTGCTGCTCGGGGTGATGATGGGGGCCTTCTCCCTCATCGACAACCGGTGGCCATACTGGGCCCTGGTGGGATGGATGGGGATCTTTGGCGCCCTCAACTCCCTGCAGTTTTCGGCCATGAACACCCTGACGCTCAAGGATCTCGGGCCCGAGCAGGCGAGCGGTGGCAACAGCCTGCTGTCGGTGGTGATGCAGCTGGCCATGAGCATGGGTATCGCGGTGGCCGCCAGCCTGCTCAACCTCTTCCACGGTGGGCAGACCGAGTGGCTGCCCACCTTCCATGTCACCTATCTCTGTGTCGGTGCCATGTCGATGTTGGCAGCCCTCATCTTCTACCAGCTGGATCACACCCGGAACTGATCGATGGCGCGGGCCAGCTTACCGGCCTGCTCTTCGACCTGCAGGGTCGCCGCCAGGGACTCCTCGGCCTGTCCGCGCACCTGGTTGGCGATGTCGCGGATCATCACCGCATTGCGGTTGATCTCGCTGGCCACCGAGCTCTGCTCCTCGACCGCGGTGGCGATCTGGGTGTTCATATCGAGTACCGCCTCCATCCGCTCGGTGATCAGGCCCAGCTGCTCGCCGGCCAGGTTGGCGGCGGTCACGCTCTGCTCACCATTCTCACGGCACTCGCCTATCTGGGCCACCATGCTGGCGGTACGTGATTGCAGGCTGCCTATGATGGTGGCGATCTCTGTGGTGCTCTGCTGGGTACGCATGGCGAGGCTGCGAACCTCGTCGGCGACCACCGCAAAGCCCCGTCCCTGATCCCCGGCGCGGGCGGCTTCGATGGCGGCGTTGAGGGCCAGCAGATTGGTCTGCTCGGCGATG
Organism: Aeromonas sp. R6-2; assembly: GCF_040908155.1. Lineage (NCBI taxonomy): Bacteria > Pseudomonadati > Pseudomonadota > Gammaproteobacteria > Aeromonadales > Aeromonadaceae > Aeromonas > Aeromonas sp. R6-2. The sequence continues at coordinate 52,194 of NZ_JBFODE010000053.1, forward strand.
GCGCGGATCACGTCCAGCACGCTGCTGATGGTCTGGCTCTCGCTGGCGAGGGCCTCTCCCTCCTGGCTGGTGCCGGCGAGCCGCTCCGAGAGTTGGCGTATGGTCTGGCGGGTCTGCTGGACGCTGTCACGCCCCTGCTCGGCGGCGCTGTGAGTGTCACGGGCGCTGGCGGCGGCGGTCTCTGTGTTGTCGGCGATGTTGGCGATGGTGGATTCCATCTCGGTGGCGGCACTGGCGACCAGATCGCTCTCCTCAAGCTGCTTGAGCAGGGCATGCTGAGCCTGCTCGGCTTGCTGGCTCAGCAGACGGGTCTGGGATTCCAGGTGACCCACTGTGCCCTTCACCTGTTCGATGAGGGCATGGAAGTGATCGAGCATGGTATCGAAGTCGTGACCCATGGCGGCCAGCTCATCCCGGCCGGTGAGACGGGCACGCAGGGTCAGATCGCTGCTCTGGGTCACCCGGCGCATCACGCCGGCCAGCTGATCTATGCCTCCCATGATGCTGCGGCCTATGCCCAGATTGAGCAACAGCGCCGTGAGAATGCCGGCGGCGCAGAGCAGGATCATCATCCAGAGTTGGCGATCGTGCTGGACCTCGGCATAGCGGGTGAGCTCCTCGAGCAGGGTGGCGCTGTAGCCCGCCATCTGGCGCTCTTTATCAGTCAGGCTGGCACGCAGCCCCTCCTTGCCGGTCAGCCCCAACTGCTGCTCGGCCACCACCAGGTCTCCAAAGTGCTGGCGATAGCGCTGGAGCAGGGCGGCCTGCTCGGGAGAGGCGGCCAGGGCCTCGGCCAGCGGGGCGGCATTCTCCTCCAGCTTGGCCAGATAGCGCATATCCCGGCGCAGCATGAAGTCTTTCTCATCCCGGCGCAGTTGCAGCAGCATCACCTGTAACCGGGGCTCGTCGCGCTCCTTGAGGGCGGCCTCCAGGCTATGGGTTGCGGCTCTGAGCTGGCCATAGAGGCCGCTCTCGGGGGTGAGCCCAATCTTCTCCTGCTGCTGCTGGAGCTTCTGGAACTCTCCCCGATATGCGTCGAGCCCCTGACCCAGAGTGGTCAGATGGTCTGCCAGCTCGGCTGGCAATGTCTCACCCAGCTGCTTCATGGTCTCGTGGGCCAGCTGGAGGTCGCGATTAAATTCCTGTACCAGAGCCGGATCTTTGCGCAGCAGGTAGAGCTTCTCATCGAGGGCCAGTTGGGTGCGCTGGGTATCCAGTTGCTGGGTCAGTCGCTGGGCGGTGGCGAGACGCTCACTGCGTTCGGAGAAGTAGGACAATCCACCCACCAGCAGAAGCTGGATCAGGGTGATGAGGAGGGCGGACCAAAGTAATTTCTGTTTGACGCTCATGACTGACTCACAGCAAGGGGGGTGTCTATCCCTATCGACCTGCTCAGAAATTACTTTAATAAAATCTTTATTATCAATATGTTAGTGATTCTTTTCTCACTTTTGGCGAGGGCGGGTTCCAGTCGAAGTGGACCGGCTGCAGACGCTGACTCTGTTTGTCATAGGCAGCCCAAAGATCGCCATAGCGAGCCTGGGTGAGCGGGTGACGACGCTCGGGGGCGAGCTCGGCAAGCGGCCAGAGCACGAAGGCATTGGTCACTATCTCGGCACGGGGCAGGCTGACCGGCTGGTCACAGATCAGATCGTCATAGAGCAGCAGGTCGAGGTCCAGGGTGCGCGGCGCAAACTTCTTGGCATCGGCAGGGCGACCGTGGGCAAACTCCAGCTCGCGCAGCTCCCGGGTGACCGAGGAGAGGGAGTGATCCGTATCGGCACCCACCACCAGGTTATAGAAGGGGCTGCCGGCAAAGCCGACCGCCTCGCTCTCGAAGACCCGGGAGACCTGCAGCGAGCCATAGAGTCGGTGCAGGGCATCGAGCCCGGCGCGGATGTGCTGCTCCCTCTCGATGTTGGAGCCTAGGCTGATATAGATGCGCGCCATTACTGTTCACTCGGTCCGGGTTGTTGATGGCGCAGGATCTCGACCCCGACACCGGCCGCGTTGGGGACGGCGCCGGGCTTGGTGAGGGTGACACGGACCCACTGCACCCGGTTATCGGTCAACACCAGGGTGGCGACCTGCTCGGCCATGGTTTCCACCAGTTCGACCACTGTGGTGCTCATGTGTCGGGTGATGCGCTCGCTCAGGTTGGCGTAGTCCAGCGCCTGGTGAATGTCGTCGCCGGCAGCAGCCGGCCGGTTGTTGAATCCCATCTCGAGATCCACGATCAGCTTGCGGCGGATCCCCTTCTCCCACTGGTAGACGCCAATGGTAGACAAAACCTCCAGACCGCGAATAAACACCTTGTCCATAGCACTACTTCTTCTTTACTCTTGAGCTGTTGTTGCAAGCATCAGGATGCTGGCAGCGGCAGACCTTCTGCCGCAAGGCACACAGGGATGAACCGTGCGCCACAGGGAGCCCGCATTCTACTCCATTCACCGCAAGGTAAGAACGACCAAGATGACGGCCCTGACGTTTTTGATGATTGTTCTGGCGTATCTGGGAGGCTCTCTCTCCAGCGCCGTGCTGATCTCCCGCTCCTGTGGCCTGCCCGATCCCCGCGACTATGGCTCGCACAATCCCGGCGCCACCAATGTGTTGCGTCTCGGCGGGCGCGGCGCCGCCGCCGCCGTGCTGGTGCTCGACATCCTCAAGGGGCTGATCCCCGTCTATCTGGCCTGGTTCCTCGATATCAAGCCCGTCTTTCTCGGCTTTATCGGCGTCGCCGCCTGCCTCGGCCACATGTACCCGGTGTTCTTTCGCTTTCGCGGCGGCAAGGGGGTGGCGACGGCGCTTGGGACCATGCTGCCCATCGGCTTCACCATGGGGGGGCTGGTGATCGGCACCTGGTTGCTGGTGCTGCTCGTCAGCGGCTACTCATCGCTGGCCTCGATTGTCACCGTGCTGCTCACCCCTGTGTTCACCTATTTGCTCAAGCCCGAGTACACCCTGCCCGTCTCTCTGCTCTCCTGCCTTATCCTGATCCGCCACCACGAGAACGTGGTGCGACTGATGCGGGGCGAGGAGCCCAGGGTGTGGCGACGCGGCTCGCCCGGCAAGGACACAACTGATTAAAATCGGGGCCAGTGGATAAAAAAGAGACGAACGAGACGAAAACTGAAATTTCCCGTTGACCCGCCGAACCAAAATCCGTTTAATAGCGGCCACGCCCAGATAGCTCAGTCGGTAGAGCAGGGGATTGAAAATCCCCGTGTCGGCGGTTCGATTCCGTCTCTGGGCACCAATTTTGGTGCCATGAAATAAAAATTTGTTCATGCACAATGGTTTAACGTGTGCCGGCTTAGCTCAGTAGGTAGAGCAACTGACTTGTAATCAGTAGGTCACCAGTTCGATTCCGGTAGCCGGCACCATTTGCCCAGATAGCTCAGTCGGTAGAGCAGGGGATTGAAAATCCCCGTGTCGGCGGTTCGATTCCGTCTCTGGGCACCACCTTCACAGCCTTGGCTGTAAAAAGTTTGTTCCTCCGTAGTTCAGTCGGTAGAACGGCGGACTGTTAATCCGTATGTCACTGGTTCGAGTCCAGTCGGAGGAGCCACATAAGAAGCCCCTGTCGCAAGACAGGGGCTTTTTTCATTCCACCATTCGACGAAAACAAGAACCGTTCAGAGACAGGACCGACATGGATAATCAAGCCGTCACCGAATCCAGGGAGATTCGCCACTCTTCACTGCGCCGCTGGCTCGAGCCGGTACTGGTGCTGACCATACTGGGCAGCCTGTTTGGTTATCTGGGCAGCCAGATGGGCCTCTCCGCCATGGTCAACACCCTGTTTAACACGGCGCACCAACTGCTGCTCAATACGGTGCTCTTTATCATGGGGATCACGGTTCTCTCGGGGGCGCTCAGCCAACTGCTCAGCGAGTTTGGCGTGATCCGTCTGCTCGAGGTGCTGCTGGCCCCCCTGATGAAGCCGGTGTTCCGCTTGCCCGGTCGCACCGCGCTGGCGGCCCTGATGACCTTCTTCTCCGACAATCCGGCGGTCATCAGCCTCGCCAGGGACAGCCGTTTTCGCAAGGGCTTCACCCCCTGGCAGCTGGTGTCGCTGACCAACTTCGGTACCGCCTTCGGCATGGGGCTTATCGTGGTCACCTTCATGGCCACCCTGCAACTGGGGGGCGGTGGCTCCACCGTCAAGGCGGCCATGATCGGCCTGCTCGGCGCCCTGATTGGCTCGGTCGTGTCGACCCGGCTGATGCAGAAGATGATCCGCCCCCTGGTGGGGGAGACGCCGGTGGACGATGGGGCTCTCTCCCAGGGCCCCAAACCGGGTCTCTCCCATGAGCAGGCGCCGACCTGGCTGCGGGTGCTCAACTCCCTGCTCGACGGGGGCAAGTCCGGGGTCGAGCTGGGAATGGCAGTGATCCCCGGGGTGCTCATCATCAGCACCTTCGTCATGCTGCTCACCTTCGGCCCGGGTGACAAGGGCTACACCGGCGAGGCCTTCCAGGGGGTCGCCCTGCTGCCGGTGCTGGCGGCCAAGATTGGTTGGCTGTTCGAGCTGCTGTTCGGCTTCACCCAGCCCGAGCTGGTTGCCTTCCCGGTGACCTCCCTCGGCGCCGTGGGGGCAGCCATGTCCCTGGTGCCGCCCTTTATCGCCAAGGGTTGGATCGGTGGCAACGAGATCGCCGTCTTCACCGCCATGGGGATGTGCTGGAGCGGCTTTCTGAGCACCCACACCGCCATGCTCGACGCCCTCGGCTATCGCCACCTCACCTCCCGGGCCATCGTCGCCCACACGGTTGGCGGGCTCTGCGCCGGCGTCGCGGCGCACCAGCTGTTCGCTCTGCTGGGGTGAGCCGGGTAGCAAGAGAGAAGAAATAAGAAGAGGCGCCGCGGCGCCTCTTTGACATCTCGTTGCCCCTGTCGGGTGCGGGTAATAAAAAACCGGGCATGGCGCCTAATGCCGATCAGTTAAGGATCCATTGACCGATCCTTCTGATGTGTGAAAATCCGAAACCTATTGATTGGTTTCGGATTTTTTATGCGCATC
>NZ_JBFODE010000054.1:0-4487 GCF_040908155.1 Aeromonas sp. R6-2
ATCCTGCGAGTGCCCACACAGATTGCTTGATTCAATTTGTTAAAGAACAGCGCGATTTGCATCGCGACGGGAGTGGCATTCTACGCTTCCCGCCTGGTGAGTCAAGCCTTATTTTACAAGGCTTTTTCACCCATCGACCGGCTCGCTGCTGTGGCGGCGTTGCCCTGTCGATGGAGGCGCATTATAGGGAGTTCGCGCGCCGTGGCAACAGAGATTTTGAGAAAAATCACATCTTTTAGCTCGTTCGAACAACAAACAGACAAAAAGGCGAAAATAGTCCCATTTTCACCCCTCTTGCGACCTCTTCTACCTTTTACAGGCTGAGCGCTTCTTGATGGATGATCCGCTTTTGGCCTTCGGGTAACATAGCGCCCCTTTACGACATACCTCTCGGGCTTTGGAGAATTTGATGCCTTTTGCACTTGGCCAACGTTGGATTAGCGATACAGAGACGGATCTCGGTTTGGGGACGGTCGTGGCCGTCGAGGGTCGCATGATAACCCTGCTGTTCCCCGCCACCGGTGAAAACCGTATGTATGCCAAGGAAGATGCTCCGGTGACCCGGGTCCGCTTCAACGAAGGCGATCAGGTGACCAGCCACGAAGAGTGGGTCATGACGGTCGAGCAGGTGCAGGAGAAAGAGGGCCTGCTTATATATGTAGGCACTCGCAACGACACCGAGGAGCCCGTCGCGCTCAAAGAGGTGTTTCTCAGCAACTTCATCAAGTTCAACAAGCCGCAAGATCGCCTGTTTGCCGGTCAGATCGAACGCATGTCCCGTTTTACCCTGCGCTACGAATCTCTGATCAACCAGCATCAGCGCCGCCTCAACCCGACCCGCGGCCTGGCCGGGGGACGTGTCAGCCTGATCCCGCACCAGCTCTATATTGCCCACGAGGTGGGCCATCGCCACGCACCGCGCGTGCTGCTCGCCGACGAGGTGGGTTTGGGCAAGACCATCGAAGCGGGCATGATCATTCATCAGCAGTTGCTCTCTGGCCGCGCCAAGCGGGTGCTGATCCTGTTGCCCGAGAACCTGCAGCACCAGTGGCTGGTCGAGATGATGCGCCGCTTTAACCTCTTCTTCTCCCTGTTTGATGAGGAGCGCTGCGTCGAGGCCTTTGCCGAGGCCGAGAACCCCTTCGAAACCGAGCAATTGGTGCTGTGCAGCATCGACTTCCTGCGCAAGAAGCGTCGCCGCTTCGAGCAGATCCTGGAGGCTGAGTGGGATCTGCTGGTCGTGGACGAGGCCCACCACCTGGAGTGGAGCGCCGAGGCGCCGAGCCGCGCCTACGAGATGGTCGAGGCCCTGGCCGAGCAAATACCGGGTGTGCTGCTGCTCACCGCGACTCCGGATCAGCTGGGTCACGAGAGCCACTTCGCCCGCCTGCGCCTGCTCGACCCGGAGCGCTTCTTCGACTATGACGCCTTCCTCGCCGAGGAACAGGAGTACGGCGCCATCGCCGTTGCCGCCCAGGCCCTGCTCGACGGCGCCGAGCTCGACACCAGCGCTCGCACTCTGTTAGCCGAACAGCTTGAGGGGGTCGATCTGGGCGATGCCGCCAGCCGCAAGCAGGCGGTAGAGAAGCTGCTCGATCGCCACGGCACCGGCCGCGTGCTGTTCCGAAACAGTCGCGCCAACATTCAGGGCTTCCCGGAACGCCACCTCAACGTCTATCCCATGGCCCTGCCGGATCAATACAAGACCGCCATCAAGGTGATGGGCATGATGGGGGGCAACGGTGGTGATCTCCAGGTCCGCGCCCTGCGCTACCTCTATCCGGAGAAAATCTTCCAGCAGTTCGAAGGCGACAGCACCACCTGGACCCAGTTCGATCCGCGAATCGACTGGCTGCTGGAGCTGCTGCTCTCGGCCCGCCAGCAGAAGGTACTGGTGATCTGCTCCGAGGCGGCCACCGCCATCGCCCTGGAAGAGGCTGTGCGCACCCGCGAAGGGATCCGTGCCGCCGTGTTCCACGAGGGCATGTCCCTCATCGAGCGTGACAAGTCTGCCGCCTACTTCGCCCAGAGCGAGGGAGGGGCCCAGGTGCTGCTCTGCTCCGAGATCGGCTCCGAGGGGCGTAACTTCCAGTTTGCCAGCCATCTGGTGCTGTTCGATCTGCCGCTCAACCCGGATCTGCTGGAGCAGCGCATCGGCCGTCTCGACCGGATTGGTCAGCGCAACACGGTGGAGATCCACGTCCCCTATCTGGAAGGCACCTCCCAGCACGCCCTGCTGCGCTGGTACCACGCCGGTCTCGATGCCTTCGAGCAGACCTGTCCGACCGCCCGCCCTGTGTTTGAGGCGGTACGCGAGGAGCTGTTCACCCTGCTGGCGGCCAACGACAACGGCGAAGAGGCCCTCCATGCCCTGCTCGAGCGCACCCGCGCTATCCACGAGCCACTCAAGGCCAAGCTGGAATCCGGCCGCGATCGCCTGCTCGAGATCCACTCCAGCGGGGGTGACAAGGCACACGCCCTGGTCGAGCAACTGGCTGCCGAAGACGACGACACCGCCATGGTGGCGTTCGCCCTCAAGATGTTCGACGAGATCGGTATCAACCAGGATGACCGCGGCGAGAATGCCCTGGTGCTGACCCCGGGAGATCATATGCTGGTGCCCAGCTTCCCGGGCCTGCCCCAGGATGGCATGACGGTCACCTTCGACCGGGAGACCGCCCTGTCGCGTGATGACATGGCGTTTGTCTCCTGGGATCACCCCATGCTGCGCGGCGGCATCGATCTTATCCTCGGCTCCGAGATCGGCTCCACCTCGGTGGCCCTGCTGAAGAACAAGGCACTGCCTATCGGCTCGACCCTGCTCGAGCTGGTGTTCGTGGCCGAGTCTGCCAGCCATCCCCAGCTCTACCGCTTCATGCCGCCGACCCCGATCCGCCTGCTGCTCGACAAGAACGGCAATAACCTGGGTGAAAAGGTACCCTTCGAGACCTTCAACCGTCAGCTGACCCCGGTCAACCGCCATCTGGGCAGCAAGCTGGTCACCACTTCCCAACCGTTGATCCACGGCCTCATCGGCAAGGGGCAGGAGCTGGCCGAGCCGCTCAAGGCGCAGATCGTCGCCGACGCCCGCGCCCGCATGGTCGCCACGTTGCAACAAGAGCTGGCCCGCCTGAGCGAGCTCAAGGCAGTCAACCCCAACGTGCGCGACAGCGAGCTGGCCTATCTGCAGCAGTTGGAGGCAGAATTGCTCCACCTGATTGACCAGACCCAGCTCAAGCTGGACGCCATCCGCTTCATCGTGGTCACCCACCAGTAACAGACAGAGCGAGAGAGATGATCGACTACAACCCGCCCAAGGAGCCCTGGCTCGAGATCCTGCATCAGGATCGCGACATCATGGTGGTCAACAAGCCCACCGGCCTGCTCAGCGTCCCCGGCCGTGGCGCCGACTACGAAGACAGCGTGCTGTGGCGCGTACAGCAGGAGGGATTCCCGCGGGCGGCGGCGGCCCATCGTCTCGACATGGCGACCAGTGGTGTCATCGTGGTGCCCCTCACCCCCAACGCCCATCGGGAACTGAGCCGTCAGTTTCGCGAGCGAGAGACCGACAAGCACTACCTGGCCTGGGTCTGGGGTGAGATGAAAGAGGAGAGCGGTCAGGTCGACCTGCCCCTGTGCGTCGACTGGCCGAACCGCCCCAAACAGAAAGTGGACTTCGAGGAGGGACGCCATGCCCTCACCCTGTGGCAGACCCTGAAGGTGGAGCACGGTAACACGCTGGTGAAACTGACCCCCATCACGGGACGCTCGCACCAGCTGCGGGTCCACATGCTGGAGCTGGGTCACCCCATTCTGGGTGACAACCTCTACGCCCACCCCGAGGCCCTGGCGGCCGCACCGCACCTCTACCTGCATGCGGCGCGCCTGGAGATAAGTCACCCGCGCAGCGGCGAGCGTATCGCCTTCGAGGCGCCGGCTCCCTTCCCGCTCTGAATCGCGTCCATAAAAAAGCCTCGGCATCTGCCGAGGCTTTTGTTTTGTAGCATCAGACACGAATGTCGATGTTGCTGCCCAGCGTGCCACCCGCCGATTGGGGGGCGGGGGCCGACTGGGTGGCCGTCTGCAGCAGCTCAAGTGCTGCCTGACCCTGCTGTTCCTGCTGCTTCTTGGCGAGGCTGGCAGTCAACAGCTCACGGCTCTGTGCGACGGCAGTGGATCCGGAAATTTCCATGGTTTACCTCCTGTCCAACACCATTATCGGCCCGCCCGGGCAAAACATGACCTATTTTTCGGCGCTATCGCCGTAAAGTGCTATTCCTGTCGCAAAAAGAAAGGGCCCTCACGGGGCTAATGCCAGTCAGTTAAGACTGACTGGCATTGTTTTTATTGGATTTTTTTACGCTGTACTTCTGCGGTCTTGGCTTCACGCAACGGGGGTAACTTCGCTCCATCCTATCGGGTAACACAAACTGCCCCGCTTGTTTCTCCAACTCCGCCACCCGCTTAGGGATATTCCCTGGTGACAT
>NZ_JBFODE010000055.1:0-226354 GCF_040908155.1 Aeromonas sp. R6-2
GGGAATATCCCTAAGCGGGTGGCGGAGTTGGAGAAACAAGCGGGGCAGTTTGTGTTACCCGATAGGATGGAGCGAAGTTACCCCCGCTGCGTGAAGCCAAGACCACAGAAGTACAGCGTAAAAAAATCCAATAAAAACAATGCCAGTCAGTCTTAACTGACTGGCATTAGAGCCTGGCTCCCCTCTTTTTTATGTGGCGTCACAGATACTTCTTGGCGCCCTCTCGGGCGCCTGTTATTCTCCGCGCCATCAAGGGGAGTAACTTCTTTGCCGGTCTATCGTCAATTCGATGTGCTTAGCACATCCGGTAACCGGGCGGACACGAGTCCGTAAGTGAGACCTTGCCGAAAGGCGAGGTCTATCTGCTCCAAATGCAAACCCACGCCTTTCGGACGTGGGTTTTGTCGTTTTGGAGGACTGAAAAATGGAACAAATGTGGTTGTGGGGCGGCTTCTTCGCCATCGTCCTGATCCTCTTGTGGGTGGATATTCGCTTCGTCGGGGGTGGCAAGGCGCACAAGGTTTCCCTGAAAGAGGCCGGCATCTGGTCGCTGGTGTGGTTTGCCGTGGCCATGCTGTTCAACCTTGCCATCTGGTGGTGGTATCAACGCAACGGGGGAGAGGCCGTCGCTCATCAGAAGGCGGTGGAGTTCTTCACCGGCTACCTCATCGAGAAGGCGCTGGCGGTCGATAACGTCTTCGTCTGGTTGATGCTGTTTGGCTATTTCGCCATCCCGGCCGAGCTGCAGCGCCGTGTGCTGCTCTACGGTGTGCTGGGGGCTATCGTCATGCGTGCCGGTATGGTGTTTGCCGGCAGCTGGCTTATCAGCCAGTTCCACTGGATCCTCTATCTGTTCGGGGCCTTCCTGCTGCTGACCGGTGCCAAGATGTTGTGGGCGGCGGACAAGGAGCCGGATCTCGAGAACAACGCCCTGCTCGGCTGGATGCGCCGCCGCTTCAAGGTGACCGAGACCCTGGAGGGAGAGAAGTTCTTCGTGATGCGTGACGGGGTGCGCTACGCCACGCCACTGCTGCTTATCCTGGTGCTGGTGGAGGTGAGCGATCTCATCTTCGCGGTGGACAGCATCCCGGCCATCTTCGCGGTGACGACCGATCCCTTCATCGTGCTCACCTCGAATATCTTTGCCATCATGGGGCTGCGGGCCATGTATTTCCTGCTGGCCGGCGTGGCCGAGCGCTTCGCCCTGCTCAAATATGGCCTGGCACTGATCCTGATGTTTATCGGGGTGAAGATGTTGCTGCTCGATGTCTTCAAGATCCCGACCGGCATTGCGCTGGGAGTGGTGGCCGCCATTCTGGCGCTCTCCATGGGGCTGAGCCTCTGGGTGACGCGCAAGCAGAAGACGGCCACAGCCGAGTAATGAGAAGGGCTCCCGCGGGAGCCCTTGTTGCATCAGCGCTTGATGATACGCGGATTGGTGTAGCCCCAGATGGTGTACATGTCCGCCAGGAGGGCGCCGTTGTACTCCTCGAGATCGGACTGCTTCACCTCGGCGTTGCCCTGGCGGCCAAACAGCACCACCTCGTCACCCGGTTTGACCCCCTTGATGTCGGTCACGTCCACCATGATGGTGTTCATGGATGTCTTGCCCACCACGGGGGCCTTCTGGCCATTCACCAGCACATAGGCCTTGTTGCTCAGCGCCCGGCGGTAGCCGTCGGAGTAGCCCAGCGGCAGGTTGGCGAGCCAGGAGTCGCGTGCCAGGGTGAAGGTGCGGTCATAGCCGACGCTATTTCCCTTCGGGTAGTGATTGACCGAGGCGACCCGGGTCTTGAAGGCCATCACTTTCTTGTATTCGGTGTAGGAGGGAATGGTGTCGCCATAGATGATGCCGCCCGGGCGGACCATGTCCAGATAGGCCTCGGGCACCTCCAGGGTGGTAAAGGAGTTGGCACAGTGCAGGGTCAACTTGCTGCGATCCAGACGAGCGGCCTCGATGAGCCACTGGGTGTCGAGCTGAAACTGGGCGAAGCCCATCTTCACGTCCTCTTTCTCCTCTACCGGGAAGTGGGTCATGATGCCGACCACCTGCAGCCCCTTGAGCTTCATCAGGTCGAGTGCGTCGCGCTTGGCGTCGGAGAGGCGCAGATCCAGGCCGTTGCGGCTCATGCCGGCGGAGTTGAGCCCCAGATGGTACGCAATGGTGGTGTGGTGACGCAGGGCAATCTCCGACATCAGACGGGCGCTCTCCAGGCTGCCGACCAGCTCCTCCATCTTGTAGGGGAGGGCGGCTTCCACCTCTTGCGGGGTGGCGGCGCGCACCCGCATCAGACGGCCTTCGAAGCCCTTCTCACGGGCGACGCGAGCCTCTTCGTTGCTGGCGATGCCGATGCAAGGAATGCCGGCCTTGATCACGGAGGGGACCAGCAGATCGATGCCGTGGCCGTAGGCGTCGGCCTTCATGATGGCGCAGATCTGCGGGCCCTTGTCGCCCAGGCGATCCTTCAGGGTCTGGATGTTGTGCTCGAAGGCGGCAACATCCACCTCGAGCCAGGCGTTGGCGGCGGCAAACTCCTGGCCGTTGCGATGGTCGCTGTCGAGGGGGAGGTAGGGGGCGGCCATGGTGGGGGCGGCAAGAGTGCCGAGGATCAGGCTGGCCAGCAGCGTCTTCTTGTTCATTATTGTTCCTGTTATTGTCGTTGAGGTGGATGCATCACCGGAGTCATCAAGAGGCTAGCCGAAGTGCGGGCCCTGTGTATGCCCGAGGCCAGCTCAACGCTGGGACCCCAGTGAGGAGCTAAGTGTAACTGCCTAAAAGAAAAGAGAAAATGAAGCAGATCAGGTTTTCAATAGAGGCTGTTTATCACGGTCTGGCTCGGCTTCCTCCTCCGCTGATCTTCTTGTTCAGCCTGGGTGTGATGTTCCTGTCCGGTGGCGTGGGCCGCGACCGCGGCATCCCCTGGCTGCTGCTGGTTGTCGGCCTCTTCTCGGTGGGCCTGTTGATCGCACTCTGGGCCTTGTTGGGCCTCAGGTTGCACCACACTACGCTCGACCCCATTCATCCGGAACAGAGTCGTACTCTGGTCACCACCGGGGTCTATCGCCTTAGCCGCAACCCCATGTACCTCTCTTTGCTGCTGTGGTTATTGGCCTGGGGCTGCTGGCTACAAGGGGGATGGTGGGGTGTGCTGCCGTTTTGGCTGTGGATGGACAAGGTGCAGATCCCCAGAGAGGAGCGTGCACTAGGGGCACGCTTCGGTCACGATTACCGCGACTATTGCCGCCGGGTCCGCCGCTGGTGTTAAAAGGGGAGTAAAAACAGCAGCTCGGCCAGATCCGGCTGCCACTGCCACTCCTTGAGCCGGACGCGCCCTCCCAGCACCACAACCCCCTCCTGTTGCAGTCGCCCCACCTGCTCTTCGTGTGCGGCTGAGCCGATGGGTAGCGAGATGCGGCCACTGGCCCCCACTATTCTGTGCCAGGGAAGCTCGCGTTCACTGCTTTTGAGCACCCTGCCGACCAAGCGGGCCCGCCCGGGAAGGCCGGCGAGATCGGCCACCTGCCCATAGGTGGCGACCCGACCCACCGGGATCAGGGTGATGAGGGTTTCGATGCGCTGCGCGGGTGTCATGGGGTGGCTCCGGCCAAAAGCCCATTGTGATCTGCGTTGCCGGGAGAGACAAGAGAAGGGGAGAGTATCGCCTCTCCCCCGGAGCCGCTTAGCCGAAGGTGCGGGTCAGCTCCTTGAGCTGGTTGGTGCGCCCCAGCAGGGAGGTGCTGCTTTGGGTGACCTCCTCTATCTTCAGGCTGTTGTCGTGGGAGAGAGAGGAGATTTGATTGACGTTGCGGCTGATCTCCTCGACGACGGTCTGTTGCTCCATGGCGGCGGCCGAGATCTGGGTGGAGAAGTCCGAGATCTTGTCGATCTCCTCCAGCATCCGGTGCAGATTGTCAGAGCCGGCCCGGGTGGTTGTCAGGCAGTGGGCGGTCTGCTCCAGATTGCGGTGCATCACATCGCGCCACTCGTTGAGGGTCTTCTGGATATGGCCGATGCTCTCCTGGATCTGCTCGGTGGCGCCGTGGGTCCGGGTCGAGAGGCTGCGTACCTCGTCGGCCACCACCGCAAAGCCACGCCCCTGCTCTCCGGCACGGGCCGCCTCGATGGCGGCGTTGAGGGCGAGCAGATTGGTCTGATCGGCGATGCCCTGGATCTCGCTCATCACATGGCCGATGCGGTCGGCCTCATTGGCCAGGGCGACGGCCGAGTCGAAGGCATCCTTGGCCTGAGTGGCCAGCTTGTCCATCTCTTGACCCACCTCACCCAACTGCCCATCCGTCTGTTGGCAGTGACGGCGAGCCTCGTCTATCTGGGAGCTGGTCTCCTGGATATTGCGGGTGATCTCGTTGGCGGTGCTCGCCATTTCCGTGATGGCGGTGGCTACCTGCTGGATCTGCTGGTCCTGATCCGTGATGGCCTGGCTCGCGAGTCGGGCCGAGCCGGTCAGATCATCGGCCAGTCCTTTGAGGGAGTAGGTGGCATCGTCGACGCGGCCCAAGACGGTGCGGATGCGGGCCTGCCACAACTTGATATGGAAGTCGGCGATGCTGTGAGGGGAGTTACCCGAGAAGATAAGGCGGCTGACGCTGTCATATTCTCGGCTCAGGCTCTGCAAGAAGCGTGGGATGGTGATGAGGGAGTCACGCATTAGCACAATGCCGGCCACGAGGGGCAGCAAGACCCAGAGTGCGGTGAGGGGGCCTGCCAGCCAGAAGAGGGCCCCTGCCGAGGCGGCCATGAGGCCCTTCGCCAGCCAGGGGGAGAGGGTTTTCAGCAGGCCGGCCCCACGTTTTGTCTGACGCTCCTGACGCTTGAGATCTCCATAGAGGCGGGTTGCGATCGCCTTGCTCTCGGGGGTGGTTCGGCAGCGCACCGACTGGAAGCCGCAGATAGTGCCGTTTTCATAGATGGGGGTGACATAGGCATCCACCCAGTAGTAGCGACCATCCTTGCAACGGTTCTTGACCAGCCCGCGCCAGGGCTCTCCTGCCTTGAGATGGTGCCACAGGTCGCCGAATGCGGCCTTTGGCATATCCGGGTGGCGTACCATGTTGTGGGGCTTACCGATCAACTCCTCCCGGGTGTAGCCGGCAACCCGGCAGAAGTGATCGTTGGCGTAGGTGATGATGCCGCGCAGATCCGTGGTGGATACCAACTGTTCGTCGTCGGCAAAATCCACCTCTTGATCCACCAGTGAGCTGTGTCCAATGCTCATGTTTGTCTCCCTGATTATCCCGTTTGTTGTTAAGGCCGTCGGTACCCGCTCCATGGGGTCAAACGGCTCGAGGATCAGTGTAGACAAACTGGAGAAAGTGATAGATTTGACAGTTGCTCAACCAAAAGTGTGGCCGAGCCCGGCCAGTTGCCCAGCCCGCCGCTGCAGCTCTTGCCCTGTGTCGCGTACCTCGCCGAGCTTGGCGCTGTTGAGGCTGCTGTGGTGGGAGACCTGTTGCAGCGCCTCGCACATCTGCTCGATCACGCTCTGTTGTTCGGCCGTATTGACACTGATATGACCGGCGCTGCGGTTGACCTCCGCCAGTGAATGTTGCACCTCCTCCAGGGTATCGGCCCCCTCCCGGGTGAGCTCGGCGCAGTGACGGGTCTGGGCCAGATTGGCCTGCATCAGACCCTGCCAATGGAGCAGTGTCTGCTGAATACCTTCCATGCGCTGCTGGATCTGTACGGTGGCATCCTGGCTTCGCTTGGAGAGTGCCCTCACCTCCTCAGCCACTACCGAGAAGCCGCGTCCGTGCTCCCCGGCGCGGGCGGCCTCGATAGCGGCGTTGAGGGCAAGCAGGTTGGTCTGCTCGGCAACGGCGCCGATGGCTCCCATGATGTCATCGATGCGGCGTGACTCCTCGCTCAGGCGCTGGGCCATCTGGTGTGCCTCCTGCGCTTGATCGGCCAGGGCCTCGACTGCCTGGCGTGTCTGGCGCAGGGTCTGGGTTGCCTGCTCACTGCGCCGGGTAATCCCCTCAATCTGGGTGGCGCAGTGGTGGATATGGCGTGTCACCTCGGTGGCACCACTGCCGAGCTGGTTCATGGCCGCTGCCAGTTGGCGGGTCTGATCCTCCTGTTGGCGCATCGCCTGGCTGGCCGCTTCGCTGGAGTGATCGAGCCGCTCTGCCAGTCGGTGCAGGCTGGCGGTGGCATCGTCGACGCGTCCCAGCACGGTGCGGATCCGCGCCTGCAGCATCTTGATATGAAAGTCGGCCACGGCCCCGGGTCGTTTTCCCGAGTAGATGAGGCGGGTCAGGCTGTCATATTCCCGGGCCAGATGGCGCAGGTAGCGTGGCAGGGCGAAGAGCTCGTGTCGGCAGAAGATGGCGACCAGCAGCAGAGGGAGGAGCAGATAGGGCAGGGCATCGATCCCTTCGTGAAAGGTACCCAGCGCCAGACTGGTCAGCAGCAGGAGCGGGAGTAGCCAGGGGCGAAGCCGCTGCAGTGAGAGGGGAGGACGCCGCCCATCCCGCTCCATGGCGAGCAGCAGGCGATAGCTCTGCTCGGCCTTTTGCACCAGCTCCGGTTCCGGTTTGCTGCGCACCGATTGATAGCCGACCACCTGGCCTTCCTCCATCAGGGGGGTCACATAGGCATCGACCCAGTAGTAGCGGCCATCCTTGCAGCGGTTTTTGACCACGCCACGCCAGGGCTTGCCCTGCTTGAGCTGTTGCCAGAGATCCCCGAAGGCGGCCCTGGGCATATCGGGATGGCGCACCAGATTATGGGGCTGACCGACCAGCTCCTGGGGGGCATAGCCGGCGATCTGGCAGAAGGCATCGTTGGCATAGGTGATGTTACCGGCAAGGTCCGTGGTAGAGACCAGTTGCTGACTGGCATCGAAGGTGACCTCTTGGTCGAGCAGGGGGGCGGCGCGCAGCATGAACCGATTGAGAACCATTTTGTGATGGAAATGGGGCGGGATTGTGCCAAAAGTTGTCGCAAAGTGGCATTGCATGTAGCGGCAATGTTGTCATTATTTTTGTGATTATGTGACGGCCATGACAAAAAAGGCGGCCAGAGGCCGCCAACAGGAAAGGACAACATCAGGTCCGAAGCGGGCGATAGCCAACCCCCAGTCGGTCGAGCATCTTCAACTGGCCCGGCAGCCGGGCACACAGCGCCTGCCAGGAGCGTTGTGGCATCATGCTCCAGGCCACCTCAGCCGCGGCAAGCAGGCGGGGGTAGAGCATGTAGTCCAACCGCTCCCGGGAGGTGATGTGCTCGCTCCACAGGGGGCTCAAAATGCCGAGTATGTTGTCATGGGCATGGAAATCGGTAGGTGCGGGATCGCAGCCATAGAGGGTGCGCAGATCCAGGGTGCCGGCCCAATAGAGACCCGGTTCGTCGATCTCTTCGCTCCAGGCCAGATCCAGGTAGAGGTACTGTGCCGGGGCCATGACGACCGGATAGCCTGCCGAGGCCGCCTCCAGGCCAGCCTGAAACGAGGTCCAGGCGCAGACGGTGGCCTGCTGGCTCACCTTATCCCCGTGCAGGATCTCCTCCCACCCCATCATCTGTTTCCCCTTGCCGGCCAGGTAGCGTTGGCAGTGGCGCAGCAGGTGTCCCTGTAACTCCCTGGTATCCAGATACCCTTGGTCGCGCATCAGGGCATGGCAGGCCGGGCTGTCGCGCCACACCCCTTCCGGCACCTCGTCTCCCCCCATGTGGATCCAGGGGCCGGGGAAGAGCTCGCACACCTCGTCGAGCACGGCCTCGAGGAAGGTGTAAGTGCCGGGGAGCGCCGGGTTGAGCACATTGTCCTCAAAAAACTGGACCGAGCGGTAGCGGGAGCCGTCGGCGGGCTCGGTCAGCAGCTCGGGCAGCGCCTTGATAGCCGCATGGCAGTGGCCCGGGATGTCGATCTCGGGGATCACGGTGATCCCGAGCGTCGCCGCATGGGCCACCACTTCCCGTACCTCGCTCTGGGTGTAATAACCCCCGTAAGGGCCCGGACCGCCGCTCAGTTGGGGGGGGATCGGCAGATCGTGGCCGCGCCAGGCTCCCACCTCGGTCAGGGCCGGAAAAGCTTGGATCTCCAGGCGCCACCCCTCGTCATCGGTCAGATGCCAGTGAAAGCGGTTGAACTTGTAGAGCGCCATCTGGCCGAGCAGCCGCTTGATGGTCTCTACCCCGTGGAAATGGCGGGCGCAGTCGAGAAAGAGGCCGCGAAAACCAAAGCGCGGCGCATCTTCCACCTCGATGCAGGGCAGTGACTCTCCGTGTTGCAACACCCATTGGGCCAGGCTCATCAGGCCGTGACGCCAGCCCAGGCTCGAGGCGGCGACAATGTCGATACCGGCCGGAGTGATACGCAGGCGATAAGCCTCCTCGGCCATGGGCTCGAGGCTGAGCCGGATCAGGGGGTCATGATCCTGACGCAGGGAGAGGCCGGTCTGCTCGTTGAAGGGGCGCAGCAGAGCGGTGACCGGCTCCGGGGCCGCCACATGGGCCTGTTTGGGCAGGCGAAACTCCCCGTCGAGCAGCCGCCAGTGGCGGGGGGCGGGCACCAGGCCGGCCTGCTCCTCGGCGGGATCCAGGTCCGGTATGGTGCGTGTGGTGGGAGGGAGCCTCAACTCCCGCTGGCCTATGGTCAGGGGCAACATGGCCGAGTGTGAGTCGGCGCCGCAGTAGCCGAGATAGCACCCTTGCGGCAGATCGGAGAGGCGCTGGAGGGGGGCATCCGGGCAGCAAAACTCGACGCTGAGGCTGTTCGGGGCGAGGGCGATCACCTTGTAGCTGCCCACCTGGCGCTGCAAGGTACCCCCTTGCACACTGTCTGGCGCCAGGTAGCGGGCCAGGCAGAAGTGGAGCGTGGCGTCCAGCGGAGGACGCTCGGTCAGGGTCATGCGTAGCCAGATATCGCGCCCCTCCCGGCGAATCACATCCAGATCGATCAGGGGTGCAGACATGGCAGCTCCTTGTTGTTGATAAAGAGAAGAGCCCCCTCCAGGGCATCGGCCCGGGGGGGAACCAGCAGGTCCGGGCAGCTCCGGGCGAGACGCGGGGCCATGGCCTGCCCTATGCCTCCGAGCAGGGCAATGGCGGGGGCTCCCAGCCGCTGCATGCCGCGCAGCAGGGTCGTCAGGGTGGCCAGCAACTCCTCCTCCAGCCCCTGAGCCAGTTCGTCTCCATCCCGTGCGGCTTCGATGACCCAGGGGGCAAAGCGGCCATAGTCGGCAGGAATGGCCTGGCTTGCCCAATGCACGGCCTCTACCTGATCGCGACCGAAGTGATCCATGATGCGCACCGCCAGCAGGCTGGGCGGTAATATGCCGTCGTGGCTGAGCAGGGCACTTTGCAGGGCCCGCAGGCCGAGCCAGGCACCGCTGCCGAGATCCGAGATGGGGAAGCCGCGACCCGAGCAGGTCCTGATTTCCCCCTTGTGATAGATGAGTCCCACTGAGCCGGTCCCTGCGATAAGGATGGCTCCCTCTTGGCCTCCGAAGGCGCCGAGGCAGGCACCGAAGGCATCGGAGGTGAGGCGCACCTCGGCAAAGGGGAGTGGCTCGGCCAGGAAGGCGCGGTAGCAGTGGGGCAGTTCGGCCGAGGCCAGCGCCAATCCGGCATGGAGGCGCCCGTAGTCATGCGGGCCCAGGCCCGCCTCGGCCAATGCGCCGTCGATGGCGGCCATGACAGCCCCCTTAGCGGACTCGATACCGAGTTCCAGATTGCTGCCGCTGGCTCGCCCCTCACCGAGCAGTCGTCCGGTCACATCGCGCAGGCGAGCCCGGGTGTGGGTGCCACCGCCATCGACCCCGATGAAGAGCTTACTCATGAGGCACCCCCTGCAGGGTGATCGCCAGAGCAAACCAGGCGGCGTGAGGGATCCACTGCTCACCCCAGCGCCAGTTCTGATCCAGCCGCTCCCGGTAGGGCTCGGGAATGAAGGCGATATCCGCCTCGTCGTCAAACCCTGAGGTGATACCGTTGCAGATCCCCCCGGCGGCGTTGGGCCAACCGGCGGTATAGGCCGGGTTGTTGATGCCGTGGCCGTCCAGCATGCAGGCATTGAACGGGTTGGCGCCGAGGATCCAGTCGAGCTGACGCTGGCCGTGCGCCTCGAGACGTGCCGCCAGTTGCGGCAGCAGGGGACGGGCGGCGAAGGCGAGGGCCGCGAGCGAGGCGAGCCGCGCGTTCTCCCCCTGCCACCAGTAGCCCGACTCGTTGCGATGGGGCATGAAGAAGGCGAGGCGGGCCTGCTCATCGACCCCCTTCACATACTGGCGAGCTAGGGCAAAGGGGTTGCCCGGCGCCGCACACCAGGCCAGCTCGCTCATGAGCGAGCGCTCAATGGTGCGCAGTGCCCCCTGCAGGCGCTCGTGTTCCGGCTCTATGCCGAGGTATTCGATAAGTGCCAGTGCCGGCAATCCCGCTTCCACCGCGTGGTAGTAGGGGCGCGAGCCATCGTCGTTGGCGCTCCAGTAGTGGCCCCCGTCCGGATGGGGCCGCAGGCGCCGCTCCAGCCGGGTAGCCCAGTGACGGGCCTCTCCCAGCCAGTCGCCGCCGAGGGTGCGGGTCAGCTCGACGGCGGCCAGCAGGGCGCAGTACTCGTCGATGATGTTCTCCCGCCCGTCATCGAGATAGTGGAGGTTCATCTCGCGCAGATGGCGATAGCCGAGCTCGGCTGCGGCGGCGTAGTGGGCATTGGCAAACTCCCCCGGCTCACTCTCGCGGGCGGCCCGGGCAAGGGCGGCGATGGCCATGCCGCCCCCCTGGCGAAAGCCCGCCTGCCAGTTGGTCGACTTGTGCCCCTGTTGGGTGGCGTAGGCGCACAGCTCCCGCTGCTCGGGGTCTTTGCTCCACTTGTCGAACAGGGTCATGTAGAAAAAGCCCGACTCGTGTTGCATGCGGCAGAGAAAATCGGCCCCGTGCAGCGCCTCGTCCGTGAGGCGCTTGCACAGGTGCTGACTGTCGATATCCCCTTGGCGCGCCAGCAGGGCACGGCACTTGAGCAGGGACCAGACCACCAGGGGGGTCTGCTGGGGATTCATGTAGTTGGCGTAGGAGAGGTGGCTCAAGTACTTGCTCACATCACCACTGGCGTCATACCAGCCGCCGTGCACGTCGCGGCGCTCTTCACTGCCCAGAATGCGGGCCGCGCGATCGGCGCGCTCGAAGCGGCCGCTGCAGCGCTGCCCCTTGAAGTAGTGGATAAGATCCGAGAGGCAGCGGCGGCGCAGCAACTGCTCACCGACCCGAAAGCGGGTCGAGCGGAGTATGCCGTGGCGGGTGACCGCCTCGAGGCGATACTCCCCCGGCGCGCCGAGGGCCGAGAAGTCTCCTTGCCAGAAGAAGCGTCCCTGCCACCCCGGGACGGTGCCTGCCGGCTCCAGAGGCACCTCGAGGACCACGGCGTCGTCATCGAGACGGCGCACCCGCAGGGTGCCCTCGAGAGGGGCATCGCTCGCCTTTTGCAGCAGTGCCCGTTTGAGAGCACTGCACTCATAGCCAAGCTGGTTGATCAGCAGCTCCATGGGGCCCTCACTCGAACAGATAGCAGCGTACGAAGTGGTTGTCGGCGAGTCGGGTCACCGGCGGCAGGGCCGTCCTGCAGCGCGGCTGGGCCGAGTTGCAGCGTCCGGCGAAGGGGCAGCCGCACGATTCGGGCGTCCACAGCGGGATCTCTCCCTTGCGCCCCCCCTCCAGGGCCGAGTGGATACTCTTCTCGGGGTCGGGTACCGCCGAAATAAGCAGCTGGGTATAGGGGTGTTGGGGGTGGTGCAAAATTTCGTCCACCTCGCCCCACTCCACCATGTGACCCACGTACATCACCGCCAGGTCCTCGGCTACATAGCGGGCGGTGGCGATGTCGTGAGTGATGTAGAGCATGGAGATGCCGAGCTCGTTCTTCATCTGCTCCATCAGGTTGAGGATGCCGATGCGGATGGAGACGTCGAGCATGGAGGTGGGCTCGTCGGCCAGCACCACCTCGGCCTCCACCGCCAGGTTGCGGGCGATGTTGACCCGCTGGCGCTGACCGCCGGAGAGCTGGTGGGGATACTTGGCGGCGGTCGCCTTGGCCGGGGTCAGCCCCACTTTTTCCAGCAGACCATGGACCATGTCAGGCAACTCTTTCTTGTCGACGACTTTGCTGTGGAGCAGCAGGGGGCGGGCGATGTGGTGGTAGATGGTATGGGTGGGGTTGAGCGAACCGAACGGGTCCTGCCACACCATCTGCACGCTCTGGCGGTAGTCGAGCAGGGCGGTGCCCTTGTTGAACTCTTCCAGATCGCGTCCCCGGTAGAGGATGCGGCCGCTGCTCGCCTTGTACATCTTGGCAATGATCTTGGCCACCGTGCTCTTGCCCGAGCCCGATTCGCCCACCACCGCCAGAGCCCGCCCCTTGGAGAGGGTGAAGCTGATGTCGGAAAGCGCCCGCATCTTGTCGCTCTTCAGGGCGTTGGAGTTGATGGGGAAGTCCTTGTAGAGGTGCTGCACCTCGATGATGGCTTCCTGTCTGTGTGCAATCGTCATGGCTTACATCCTCAAGCGCCAGCGGCCCGACTGAAGTGAATGATCTGATCCTCTGCCTGGGGGTGGAGGTGGCAGGCGGCGAGCTGTCCCGGCCGCACCTCGTGCAGGGCCGTGTACTCCTGCTTGCAGCGGTCGTGTACCCGGTTGCAGCGCGCCTGGAAACGGCAGCCGACCGGCACCTCCAGCAGGTTGAGCGGGGTCCCCGGGATCCCCTCCAGCACGGTTTTCGGGCCATGCAGGGGAGGGAAGGAGTTACCCAGCCCCCGGGTGTAGGGGTGCAGCGGCGCAGTCAGGATCGCCTTGGCCGGGGCCACCTCCACCAGCTCGCCGGCGTACATGATGCCGATGCGATCGCAAAACTCGACCATGAGCGAGAGATCGTGAGTGATGAAGAGGATAGAGAAGTTGAACTTCTCTTTGAGCGCATAGACCTTCTGCAGGATCTCCCGCTGCACCACCACGTCCAGGGCCGTGGTCGGCTCGTCCATGACAAGCAGCTCGGGGTTGAGGGCGAGCGCGATGGCGATCACCAGGCGCTGGCGCATGCCGCCGGAGAACTGGTGCGGATAGTCGAGCAGCCGGCTCGGGTGGATGTCGACGATCTCGAGCAGCTCCTGGGCACGCTTGATGGCCTCATAGCGGGTCATTCCCGGGTTGTGGGCCAGCAGCACGTCGCAGAACTGTTCCTCCATACGCAGCACCGGGTTGAGCGCGTTCATGGCGGACTGGAACACCACCGACACCTGTTGCCAGCGGTAGTCGCGCAGGCGGCGCTCGCCGTAGTGCAGTATGTCTTCCCCCTTGAACAGGATCTGGCCACCACTGATGTAGGCGGGCGGCTTGTGCAGCCGGGCTACCGAGAAGGCGACGGTGGACTTGCCGCAGCCCGACTCGCCGGCGAGGCCGAAGATTTCGCCGCGCTGGATATCAAAGCTGACCGAGTTGACGGCGCGCACGTCGCCGCTCTCTGTGATGTAGTCGACGCAGAGGTTTCGCACCGACAGCAGGGGTTGGGGGCTCATGCGGTCTTCTCCTCGGTCAGGACTGGGGTGGGGGCAGCCAGCTTCTTCCAGCGGGCCAGCCCCTTGTGAGAGCGCAGCTGCGGGTTGGCTATCTCGTCGATGGCGAAGTTGAGCAGGGCAAGGCCGGCACCGAGCGTTGCAATGGCGAAGCAGGGGGCCAGGATCTCCCACCAGGCGCCGACCAGGATGGCGCTCGAGGTCTGGGCGTTGTAGAGCATGATGCCCCAGCTCACCACAGTGGGGTCACCCAGGCCCAGGAACTCCAGGGTCGCCTCGGTGACGATGGCGTAGATGATGGAGCCGATGAAGCTCACCCCTATGATGGAGATGAGATTGGGCAGGATCTCTACCAGTATGATGCGCCAGGCCGGCTCGCCCAGCACCTCGGCGGCGATGACGAACTCCTTCTCGCGCAGGGCCAGGGTCTGGGCGCGGATGACGCGCGCCCCATAGGCCCAGGAGGTGAGCCCTATGATGAGGGCGATGACCCAGGGGGAGGCCTCCCCGATAAAGCTGGCGAGCACCAGTAGCAGGGGGAGGTTGGGGATCACCAGCACCACGTTCATCAGGAAGGTGAGGCACTCGTCCACCAGACCGCCGAAGTAGCCGGCGGTGATGCCGATGGCGACGGCGAGAGCACACACCAACAGGCCGGCGCTAAAACCCACCATGAGCGAGATGCGGGCACCGTTGGTGAACTGGGCCCAGATATCGTGCCCCATGCGGGTGCTGCCCATCACATGCTCGGCGCTGGGGGGCTGGTGGGGGCGGGCGACTCGCTTGGTGGGCTCATGGGTGGCGAGCAGCGGGGCGAACAGAGCCATCAGCACGAAGGTGAGAACGATGATGAGGCCGCAGGTCGCCTTCTTGTTGCCGAGCAGGATCTTGACGATGGCAGGCATACGCATCTTATTTGCCTCCTTTGCGCAGACGCGGATCGAGGAAGACGTAGAGCACGTCGGCGAGGAAGTTAAAGGTCAGCATGGTGATGGTCATGATGAGCAGTTGCCCCTGGATGAGGGGGTAGTCGCGCGCCAGGATCCCCTGATAGAGGGTGAGGCCCAGGCCGGGGTAGTTGAACACCACCTCGGTGATGAGGGAGCCGCCGATGACGTAGCCGAGTGCCATGGAGAGGGCGGTGACGCTCGGCAAGATGGCGTTGCGCGCCCCGTAGTTGAAGATGACCCGGGTGGTGGAGAGCCCCTTGGCCTTGGCCATGGTGATGTAGTCCTCACCGAGCAGGTTGATCATGTTGTTGCGCATGGTGATGAGAAAACCGCCTATCTGCACCAGCGCCAGGGTCCCCACCGGCATGATGGCGTGGGTCAGGACGCTCTTGATGTGCTCCCATCCCCAGTCGGCCGGGATCTCCGGGCTGTAGGCGTAGCCGATAGGCAGCCACTCCAGGCTTACCCCGAACAGGAAGAGGGCCATCAGGGAGACCACCACGGGGGGGATCGCCTGCATCACCAGGGTGAGTGGGGAGAGCACGCTGTCCATGCGACCGCCCCGATACCAGGCGGCGAAGATGCCGATGACAGAGCCGATGGCAAAGCTCAGCACGGTGGAGGTACCGACCAGAAACAGGGTCCAGCCCAGGGCGCGGCCCAATACGTCGGCTACCGGCTGCGGGTAGAAGCGCACCGAGGTACCAAGGTCCCAGGTGAAGACGCTCTTCACATAAGTCAGAAACTGGGTGCCGATGGGGCCATCCACGAAGCCGAAGGTGGCCTTGAGGGCCTCGAGAGCGGCAGGCTCCATCATGGCGCCGGCGCGGGCAAACATGACCGAGACAGGATCGCCGGGCATGGCGCGAGGCAGCAGAAAGTTGATGATGGCGGCCACCAGGAAGGCGACCAGGTAGAAGGAGAAACGTCTTAGTACGAAGCCCATGATGACACCTTTTTACAACCGATCCCCTGGCGGCCGGCAACAGCAACCCAACCCATGGGGATGGGGAGAGGCCGGAGAGGGGAAGAGGCCCCCCGCAGGGGGCCGGGTGTGGTTTAGCTGTTGGGTTTGAGCGACAGGACGTGCAGCAGGCGCTCGGGGGTGTCCGGGTGGACTTGCGGCTTGGCAACCGGGTTGTCGGCACTGAACCAGCCGCTGAAGCGCTTGGTGCTGTACTCATACCAGGTCGGGTTGTTGAACACAGGGATGATGGTCTGGTTGGCGCCGACCTTCTCCTGGATGGCGAACATGATCTCCTTCTGCTTGGCGGCGTCGGCCGTCTGGGTGAAGGCGTCGATCAGCTTGTCCAGCTCCGGATCCTGATAGCGGCTGGCGGCGAAGCGGTTGCCACGCTCACCCATGTTGCGGGAGTGGAAGGCGGTCTCGAAGTACTTGTGCGGGTTGGCACCGGCAAAGTAACCCTGCAGGGCCGCGTCGAAGTCGCCGGTTACCAGGGCTTCGGTCCAGACGGTCGCCTCCGGGGTAGAGGTCTTGGCATTGATGCCAAGGGCCTGCAGACCCTCCACACCGATCTGTACCGTGTTGACCCAGTCGGTCCAGCCGTTTGGCACCAGCACCTTGAATTCGATCTTCTTGCAGCTCGGGGTGTCGAGGAACTTGTCGCCGTCACAGTCCTTGTAGCCCGCTTCCTTCAGCAGCGCCTTGGCCCCTTCCAGATCGAACTTGTTGAACTTGCCGTACTGCTTCTCCACATCCGGATTGTCCCAGGTCTCGAAGGCCCGGCCCAGGCCCGACGGATATTCGTTAATGGTCGGGTAACCGTAGCCGGCGATGTCCACCATGGACTGGCGGTCCATGGCCATGGAGAAGGCCCGGCGGAAGTTAACGTCGTTAAAGGCCTCGTGGTTGCCCGGGTGCTTGGTCTTGAAGTTGACGTTGAAGGCCACGGTGCCGGAAGCGGGGAACCAGTACTTGTTGTTCTTGGGATCGTTGCCCACGTAGAGGCGCTCGATGTCCGGCACGAAGGAGCCGAACCAGTCGACATCGCCCTTCATCACGGCGGCCAGCACTTGGTCGTTGGTGGCCATCTGGGGCATGCGCAGACAATCGATGGAGAGGCTGGCGTTATCCCAGTAGTGGGGGTTGCGGCACTGGGTATAGAGCTGGGCCGAGAAGTTCTCCACCTCGGTGAAGGGGCCGGTACCGACCGGCTTGTCGTTGGTGAAGGCCACCGGATCTTTCACCGATTTCCACTGGTGCTCCGGCACTATGGGCACCAACACCAGATCGTTGACCACGTTGGTGTTCACTTCGCTCAGGGTGAACTTCACCTTGTTGGGAGCCAGCTTCTCGACGCCGGTGATCTGGGTCCAGATGGAGCGTTCATCCAGGGCCTTGTTGGCCTTGACCAGGTTGAAGGAGAAGAGCACATCGTCGGCATCAAACTTCTCGCCGTCGGACCACTTTACCCCGTCGCGCAGGTCAAAGGTGACCGACTTGAGGTCATCGCCGAAGGTGTAGTTGGTCGCCAGACGGAAGACAGGTTTGCCCCCTTGCATGTCATTGAAGATGACCAAGGGTTCGTAGATGAAGTGACGGGTGGTGTGCAGCAGACCGGCCTGCAGGAAGGGGTTGAAGTTCTTCACCCAGGCCGTTTCCTGCTGGGCCACCAGGGTCAGCACGGTTTTATTGTCGGCCGCCATGGCGGTGCCGGCAGTACCGGCCACCATCAGGGTACCCAGCATGACCGAGGCAGAGAGTTTGGACAGTTTGGCAAGCATAGTTATTCCTTTCTTCTTTTATTCCTTGTTGGGGTGAGCACCGAGCCTCGCATGCTGGTGAGGTCGGCCCTCTGTCGTTGGTGTGGTCTTGCGCCACATTTGCTATCCAACGTCTCTAGCAAAGCAGAGGTGAGGGCAGAACCCAAGTGGCGAGATCGTCGTTTTCGTAAAAAACACCATCGCTTCGTCAAATTCGTCAAATAATCTTTTTATTCTTTTAAAATCATGATGTTAAATTAATTCATTTGGCGTAATAAGCGTCGGTAAAAAGCCGGTTTTTACAAAAATGTGACAAGGGTCCTGCGGTCGGAAGGGGGCTTTCCCGGGGCTTGTTTTTTCCGTGAAAAAAAAGAGCCCCCCAAGGGCTCAGGGACGTCGTCCGGCGAGCTGGCGCAACTCCTGACTGCACTGATGCAGCCGCTGGCGGGAGGCCTCATCGAGGGGGCAGTGATGGAGTACATACTCGGCGGTGGCCACCACCGTCTTCCAGCGTGGCGTCTGGGGCAGGGTATCCAGATGCAGGTACTTGTCGAGGGTGCGGGTCTGGGGGCTCGACTTGTCGAGATAGACGCGCCACAGCTTGCTCTTCTCGGCCAGCGCCACCTTGCCCTTGCCGGTGGCGCTCTGCCATGCCTCCAGTGAGAGCTGCATGGTATCGACCAGGGTGCGGCGCAGGGGGTCGTCATCCTGCTGGCGGATCAGGGTGTCGGCCAGGGTGCGGAACTCGCCGCCGAGGCGACTGAGCTCACCCAGCAGGTGCGGATCTTCGATGATGGCCTGGCGCGACAGGGTGCGCAGGGCATTCTCCAGAGCCAGCACCCGCTCCGGGGTGGCCGTCTCCTGGGGCAGCAGGCAGAGGGCAAACGCCTCCTGCCCCTGGAACCGGGTCGCCACAAGATGTGCTGTCACTGGCGTCGCTTGCCCGGCCAGGGAGAGAGTGAGGGTCTGCTCCCCCTCCTCAAGCTCGGGAACAGGGGTGACCAGCAGCTCCCCCAGAGGCAGGGGGTCGGGCAGTGTATCAGGCAGGCCGAGCAGCTCGCTGGCAGCCCGGGAGGCGAAGAGCACTATGCCGTCCGGGTTGACGAACAAGAGCGGGTCGCGTCCCTGGGTGAGCAGGCTTAGCAGTTGACGCTGGTCCTCCTGCAGGGCCTGCTGCAGGGAGAGCCGGCGCTCGACTTCGCGTTTGAGCAGATCGTTCTCCACCAGGGTGTCGCGTCCACGCTTGGCGTCGAGCAGGGCGTTGACCCGGGCCAGCAGCTCCTCCCGGGCGAAGGGCTTGACCAGATAGTCATTGGCCCCGGCGCTGAACCCCTCTTCGATATCCTTGGGGGCGCCGAGGGCGGTGAGCAGCAGCACCGGCAGGCGATCCCGGGGGATCTGCTCACGCAGGCGGCGGCAGACATCAAAACCCGACAGGGTCGGCATCATGACATCGAGCAGCAGCAGATCCACCGGCTCCTCCTCGAGGCGGCGCAGGGCGTCGTGGCCATCTCCGCTGGTCAGGATGCGATAACCGCAGGGGGCGAGCAAATGCTGCAATATGTGCAGGTTGATGGGCTCATCATCGACCACAAGCAGGCAAGGGGCATCCTCGGGGAGGGGGGCCGCTTCGTAGTCGGGGAGCGGCGCCGGTTGGTGGCGCAGCAGCTGATGCTCCATGGGGCGGGCATCCGGCGTCGCCGGGCTGGCGCCGGCGCGGGCCAGGGGAAGGGTGAAGGAGAAGGTCGAACCCACGTCCCGCTCGCTGGTGACCTCCAGGCTTCCCCCCATCAATTGCACCAGCTGGCGGGTGATGGTCAATCCCAGACCCGATCCTTGTTTCACACCCTCCAACTGTACCAGGGGTTCGAAGATGTGCTCCAGATGCTCCTGTCCTATGCCTATCCCAGTGTCTGTGATGCGAAAACGCAGCCGATCCCCCTCGATGGCGGCGCTTAGCACCACCTTGCCCTCCGGGGTGTACTTGATGGCATTGCCCACCAGATTCCAGAGTACCTGCTCCAGGCGCTGCTCGTCCGCCATGACGGCGGGGAGATCCGCTGGCGTCAGGTCCACCAGACGCAGGGGTTTGGCCTGCACCAGATGGTGGCAGAGGTCGAGCACCAACCGGATCACCCCCTTGGAGGAGACCGGGGTGGTATGGATATCGAGCTGGCCATGGCGCATGCGGTGGTAGTCGAGCAGATCGTCAACCAGGCGGGCCAGGCTGTCGGCGCTCTTGATGATGAGGTTGAGCTGATCCTGCTGGCGTTCGCTCAGGGCGTCCTGTCGGGTGAGCATGGCTTCTGCCATGCCTCTGATGCCGTGAATCGGGGTGCGCAGCTCGTGGGAGGTGTTGGCCAGCAGCTCGTCTTTGAGCCGGTCGGCCTGCTGCAGGCTTAAGTTCTGGTGATGCGTCAGCTCGACCTGCTCCTGCAGCGCCTCCGTCTGGCGGGCAATCAGGGCCAGCTTCTCCCGAAGGGAGGATTGCATATGGGCGAAGGCTAGGGAGAGGGTGGCTATCTCGTCATCTCCTCTGGGTGGGGAGATGGGATGATCCAGATCCCCGTTGGCTACCCGTTCTGCCGCCTGGGCCAACTCCCGCAAGGGGGCCGTGATGGTGCCCGAGAGCCAGCGGGAGAGGAAGATGGCGAGTATGATGGAGCCCAGAGCCAGGGTAATGGTGAAGGTTTCGAGCTGGCGGATCCGGGCATAGGCCTCCCGGGTCGAGATCTCGGCGATCAACGCCCATTCGGAGCCAAACACCCTGACCGGAGTGTAGGCGGCCAGCACCTCGTCTCCCAGGTAGGAGGTAAAGAGTCCAACCCCCTGCTCTCCCGCCAGGGTTCGCTCTACCAGCGGCGTGTTCATGGGGCGCGCAGCCGGGGAGAAACTCTGGGCCACGCTGTAACGGGGATCGAGCCAGGCATCGGCACGCATGCGCCGATCCGGCCCCACCAGTATGGTCTCGCCGGTCTCCCCGAGCCCCTCACGCTCCCCCATGATCTCGCTGATCTTGTCGGTGCGCAGCTCGAAGATGACCACGCCACGCACATAGTCGTATTGCATCACGGGCGCGGCCAGATAGGCGACGACCTCGCCGCTCAGGGGATTGAGACCGAAGTCGCTGAATTCAAAGATCTGTTGGGGAGAGAGCCCCCCGTCCAGGCTGCGTTTGACCCGGCGAAAGGTACTGGCCAGGGCGCTGGTTTGATAGGGGCCCGAGAGCAGGTTGGTGGCAAAATTGGGGCGCTTGGTCACCGAATAGACCACGTCACCGCTGAGATCGACCAGATAGATGTCCGAGTAGTGGCTGCTGCGTACTATGTCCGCATAACCCCGGTGGAAGCGCTGATGGACCCGGCCGTACATCTCGTCGGCGAGGATAAGGGCGCTGATCTCCGGCAAGGCGGGGAGTTCGGGATCGGGTTTTTGCAACTTGTCCCAACTGCCGGCCTGATAGCGCTGGGCTGCCCGTTGGCGTGCCTCTTCCGGGGTGGTGCCGAGTTTTTCAAAGGCGCCGGTAAAGCCGTAGAAGCGCCCTATGCTGTTGCCGGCAAAGTCCTGGCGGGCGAAGGTGACGATCTGCTCCTTGAGATTGCCAAAATAGTCCTCGAGTTGGGATTTCTTGATGTTGCGAGCCGAGACCAGATGGTTGGAGGTCTGCTCGGTGAGATCCTTGCCGTGAGAGTGCAGAAAAAGCATGGAAACGGCCAGGAATGGCACCATCCCCAGCAGGAAGAAGACCAACATCAGTCGAGGCCGAAGGCCGGTTGCGCGCGAAATCCCTGTCATGCCAACGATTGCATTGAGTCGATTTTGAATATCTAGCCACATCTTGACCAAAAATGTCGGTTTTTCAATGTACTTAAGCCTAAATCGCCCGCCGGCTCACAAACAGGAGTGCTCTTTTTGGACGCTTTGCGTGAAGTGTGAGCAAACGAGTCGAAAGGGAAGGATTCGAGCTAAAAAACACTTGTCTCATCCCGTCGCACCCGTATAATGCGCCTCGTTGTCAGGCAGCTGTCTGCACAAGGCGGGAATAGCTCAGTTGGTAGAGCACGACCTTGCCAAGGTCGGGGTCGCGAGTTCGAGTCTCGTTTCCCGCTCCAAACTCTCTTCGAGAGCATGGCGCGTTAACAAAGCGGTTATGTAGCGGATTGCAAATCCGTTTAGTCCGGTTCGACTCCGGAACGCGCCTCCATTTTTCAACAAAAAGCCCGCTCATCGAGCGGGCTTTTTGTTTTATTCCTGCTATTGCAGTGTCATATCACATGCCTTCTCCCGCCACTGTTTCAACAGATGGTGGCTCACCTCGTCGAATGTCCGGCGATCCTTGACCCGGGTTGCCGTTGCCATCAACTCCTCGATGTCGGCCATCCGGCTCTTGAGCACCCCACATTGCCACATGGTGCCATTGATGGGGACTCTGTCACTCAGTTGAACCAGGTCGTCGTGATTGGTTCGCCAGTCTTGAGCTTCGGGCCACAGCAGCAGACCGGCGATCAGGATCAGTACAAGCTCGCTCAGATGCATGACTCCTCCCTGTGTCAGAAAGCAGGACACCTTAACTGTGGCCAGCATGTGGTGAGAGGGCAATGTGTGTTTTTTATGTAATTAAATTGTGTTTTTGACTTTCCTTTTTTGATTTACAACTCAGTAAATAGGGTTTTTTACGATTTTATGTAGTAAAAGAACATTGATGGCGCTATGCTAACTCAAGTGGTCCAACCAGTGAGGTGTAGAGTCATGTTCCAGCCTTTTACTCTGACCCGGATCGTACTGCGTCGCTGCTTCGTACTGCTTATCGGGTTGTTGGCATTTCCTGTCATGCTGTTTCGTCGTGACAGGGCTCGTTTTTATAGTTATCTCCATCGTGTTTGGTGCAAAACCAGCAGCAAACCGGTCTGGCTTAAACAGAGCGAGCGTGCCGAGCGCATCTTCTACTGATGTGCCGCCCATACAAACAATCCCGCCATGGCGGGATTGTTTGTATGTACAGCGCAGGAAAACGTGAGGCCCGGCAGATGCGGGCCTCGTTTCGAATAAAGCTGACAGTCGTTACGCTGCCAGCGGGGCGGGGAGCAGGAAGTCCGAGCGTTGTCTGCGGTGACGCTGGCGTTTCTCGGCACTGAGCTTCAACCGGCGTCGTTGATTCCAACCACTCTTGATTTTGCTGCTCACCAGGCTTGCTCGTCTGCGTCTTGGCATCCTGACCTCCTAGTGGTGCAGGGCCTGAATTCTGGTGGAACTGCTTGATTTAAAAAGTGAACCCTTCAGGCCATGGGTCGATACTAACAGAAGAAGGCGAGGAGTAAACAGCTTAGCCCGAGAGGGCCGTCAGCAGCGTATTGGCAGCGGAAGTCGATTTGACGGGTTCGGCCGCCAGTGCCTCATCCTGATCCAGCAGGCTCTCCCGCTGCCTGAGCTTCTGCTGCTCGTTGTCGAGCCAGAGCAGGCTCTGGTAGTACTGGCGCACGTTGTTGACGTAGTTACGTGCCTCACCGCCGCGGGCGTAGCCATAGCGCACCTTGCGGTGCCAGCGGGACTCTTGCAACAAGGGCAGCACATCCTTGACGTCGCTCCAGCTGTCGGGGTTTTTACCCCGCATCTTGGCCAGCCGACGAGCGTCCATCATGTGTCCGTAGCCTATGTTGTAGGCGGTCAGTGCAAACCAGAACTTCTCATCCTCGGGGACCGAGTCCGGTACCTGTTCGATAAGCTGGTGCAGGTAGCGGGCACCTCCGGCGATGCTCTCTTCGGGATGGGTTCGATCCTTGACTCCCAGAGACCTGGCGGTATTTTCGGTCAGCATCATCATGCCACGCACCCCGGTGTAGGAGCGGGCATCCGGGTTCCAGTGAGACTCCTGATAGCTGAGGGCCGCGAGCAGACGCCAGTCGAGCTTGCCGGCATGAGCCTTGAAGAGCGACTGATACTTGGGCAGCAGTGTCTTGGCACGCTTCAAGAAGGTGCGAGTGTCGACGAAGTCGAAGTTCTGCACGTGGCCGAAGTACTTCTCGTCGAGCTGGGCTATGGTGCCGTCGAGAAAGCGCTGGCCAAAGAAG
This sequence comes from Aeromonas sp. R6-2, assembly GCF_040908155.1. Lineage (NCBI taxonomy): Bacteria > Pseudomonadati > Pseudomonadota > Gammaproteobacteria > Aeromonadales > Aeromonadaceae > Aeromonas > Aeromonas sp. R6-2. The sequence goes on from NZ_JBFODE010000055.1 coordinate 23,258, forward strand.
TCGATGACGCTGGCGTAGAGAGTGTCATCGGGCAGCTTGGCCATGGCCCATCCCACCTGATAATCGTTCTCCAGGGTCAGCCCCTCGGCGAGATCGGGATAATAGCGCTGGATCCGCGCCAGTATAGTGTCGTGGACTATGGTGTAGTCGATCTTGCCCTCGGCGACCTGGCGCAGCAGCTCCTCGTGGTCGGCAGTTCGGCTCACTTCCCAGGTGAGATTGGGGTAGCGAGCCTTGAGCTGGCGCAGCTGCTCTTCGCTGGCCGAGCCGGCGGCAATCACCAGCCTGCCCTTGAGATCGGCAAAACTCTTGGGTTTGGCCGTGCCCTGGCGATAGACCAGCTTGGGTGACACCTGATAGTACCCCGGACCGAAGCGCATCCCCTTGCGACGCTCGGGGGTGATGGCGATGGCCCCGGCGGCCAGATCCAGGTCCCCGTGACGGAGCCCCTGCTCGATGGCACTGGCAGAGTCCATGGGACGCATGTCGAGCCTGACGCCCAGCCAGTCGGCATAGGCTTTGGCCAGCTCGTAGTCATACCCCTGAGCGATATTGTCACGTTGATAGTAGGAGGTGGGCCCGTAGACGGTGCCGACTCTCAGCTCCCCTCGGGCGCGGATCTGCTCCAGCTGGCTGGTGGGTTGGCTGAGGTTGCAGCCAGTCAGCAGCAGGGCAATCGACAGAATGAACCATTTGGCTAGTAGTCTCAAACAGACCTCTCTGGTTGTCTAAAAAATCAGCACTAGTCAAAAAAGAAGCACCTTTATACCAGAGAGTGTGCGCCCTGTCACATCGACGGAGGGGTGAAAAACGTTTGTCCGTGGTCGGGCCCCTCCCTATAATACGCGCGTCTTCAACCCCCCACTCTTGATACAAGGTGAGAAAGGCCATATGGAAATCTTGCGCGGTGCTCCCGCTCTGTCTGAGTTTCGTGTCCAGAAATTGATGCAAACCCTGGCAGAACGAGGAGTCGAGATAACGGGCATCTATGCCGAATTCATGCACTTTGCCGAGCTTGTCGACCCCCTCTCACCGGATGAGCGAGCGACCCTGGACCGGCTTCTGCGCTACGGTCCCACCATCCCCGAACATGCTCCCCAAGGTCATCTCTTCCTCGTTACTCCCCGCCCCGGCACCATCTCCCCCTGGTCTTCCAAGGCCACTGACATCGCCCACAACTGCGGCCTGACCAAGGTCAAACGCCTCGAGCGCGGCGTCGCCTATTATGTCGATGGGCAGGTGACCGATGCCAACCGGAGCCAGATCGCCGCTTTGTTGCACGATCGCATGATGGAGACAGTCTTTGACGCGATGGAGGCCGCTTCGGCTCTGTTCGCTCATCATGAGCCCCGCCCCTTCACCCAGGTGGATGTGCTGGGCGGTGGTCGCGCTGCCCTGGCGCAGGCCAACCTGAGTCTGGGCCTGGCCCTGGCCGAGGATGAAATCGACTATCTGGTGGCGAACTTCCAGCGTCTGGGTCGCAACCCGAACGACATCGAGCTCTACATGTTCGCCCAGGCGAACTCCGAGCACTGCCGCCACAAGATCTTCAATGCCGACTGGATCATCGACGGGGAGGCCCAGCCCAAGTCCCTGTTCAAGATGATCAAGAACACCTTCGAGCAGACCCCGGACTATGTGCTCTCCGCCTACAAGGACAATGCCGCCGTGATGGAGGGCAGCCAGGGGGGCCGCTTCTTCCCGAGCTCGGCCAGCGGCGAGTATGACTATCACCAGGAGCAGGTCGATATCCTGATGAAGGTGGAGACGCATAATCACCCGACCGCCATCTCCCCCTTCCCGGGGGCGGCGACCGGCTCCGGCGGCGAGATCCGCGACGAAGGCGCCACCGGTCGCGGTGCCAAGCCTAAGGCGGGCCTGGTGGGCTTTAGCGTCTCCAACTTGCGTATCCCCGGCTTCGAGCAGCCCTGGGAGCAAGACTTTGGCAAGCCGTCACGTATCGTCAGCGCTTTTGACATCATGCAGGATGGGCCGCTCGGCGGCGCTGCCTTTAACAACGAGTTCGGTCGCCCGGCCATCCTCGGTTACTTCCGTACCTTCGAAGAGGAGGTGGAGAGCCACAACGGCCGCGAGGTGCGTGGCTATCACAAGCCCATCATGCTGGCCGGCGGTATCGGTAACATCCGTACCGATCATGTCCAGAAGGGGGAGTTCCCGGCGGGATCCGCCCTCATCGTACTGGGTGGCCCGGCCATGAACATCGGTCTCGGTGGCGGCGCGGCGTCGAGCATGACCTCGGGCCAGTCGGCCGAGGATCTCGATTTTGCCTCGGTGCAGCGCGACAACCCGGAGATGGAGCGCCGCTGCCAGGAGGTGATCGACCGCTGCTGGCAGCTCGGTGACGATAACCCCATTCTCTTTATCCACGACGTCGGTGCCGGTGGCCTCTCCAACGCCATGCCGGAGCTGGTGAGTGACGGGGGGCGCGGTGGTCGTTTTGACCTGCGTGCCATTCCGAACGACGAGCCGGGCATGAGCCCCCTCGAGATCTGGTGCAACGAGTCCCAGGAGCGCTACGTGTTGGCGGTCGCCCAGGACAAACTGCCCCTGTTCAAGGCCTTGTGCGAGCGCGAGCGTGCCCCCTATGCGGTGATCGGTACCGCCACCGAGGAGCCGCACCTGACCCTGTCGGACAGCCACTTTGACAACCAGCCTATCGATCTGCCGCTCGACGTGCTGCTCGGCAAACCGCCCAAGATGCTGCGTGATGTGACGACTCAGCAGGCTGACGGGCAAGCCCTGCGCCTCGACGGCGTCACCCTGGGTGAGGCGGCCCTGCGGGTGCTGCGCTTGCCGACCGTGGCCGAGAAGAGCTTCCTCATTACCATTGGCGATCGCAGCGTGACCGGTCTGGTTAACCGCGACCAGATGGTCGGTCCCTGGCAGATCCCGGTGGCCGATTGCGCCGTCACCGCCGCCACCTACGACAGCTACCATGGTGAAGCCATGTCCATGGGCGAGCGCACCCCGCTGGCCCTGCTTTCCCATGCCGCCTCTGCGCGCATGGCGGTGGCCGAGGCCCTGACCAATATCGCCCCGACCAACATCGGTAGCCTCAAGCGCATCAAGCTCTCCGCCAACTGGATGGCGGCCGCCGGTCACCCGGGGGAGGACGCCGGCCTTTACGAGGCGGTCAAGGCGGTGGGCGAGGAGCTCTGCCCGGCCCTGGGACTGACCATCCCGGTTGGCAAGGACTCCATGTCCATGAAGACTCGCTGGCAACAAGATGGCGAGGAGCGCAGCAACACGGCGCCCCTCTCCCTGGTGATCTCCGCCTTCGCCCGGGTCGAGGATGTGCGCAAGACCGTCACCCCCCAGCTGCGCAACGATCTGGGCGAGAGCGATCTCATCCTCATCGATCTCGGCAACGGCAAGCAGCGCCTCGGGGGGTCGGCTCTGGCCCAGGTCTATCGCCAGCTTGGGCAGAGTGCCCCGGATCTCGATAACCCGGTGCTGCTCAAGGGTTTCTTCAACGCCATCCAGGCTCTGGTTTCCGATGGCCGCCTGCTGGCCTACCACGATCGCTCCGACGGCGGCCTGCTGGTGACCCTGCTGGAGATGGCTTTCGCCGGTCACTGCGGCCTCAACATCGAGCTCGACCGCGTCGGTGGCGAGGTGCTGCCGGCCCTGTTCAACGAGGAGCTGGGGGCCGTCATCCAGGTGCGCCGCGAGGACAAGGAGGCGGTGATGACCCTGCTGGCCGGTCATGGCCTGGCCACCTGTGCTCACGTCATCGGTACCGTCACTGTGGGGGATGACATAGTGCTGCGCCGCGCCGGCGATGAGCTGTGGCGCGAGAGTCGCACCCACCTGCGTACCCTGTGGGGCGAGACCAGCTGGCAGATGCAGCGCCTGCGCGACAACCCCGAGTGCGCCGACAGCGAGCATGCCGCCCGCCAGGACGCCACCGACCCGGGCCTACAGGCCACGCTGACCTACAATCCGTCCGATGACGTGGCCGCCCCCTACATAGCCCGAGGGGCCTCACCCCGTCTGGCGGTGTTGCGCGAGCAGGGGGTCAACTCCCACGTGGAGATGGCGGCGGCGTTTGACCGCGCCGGCTTCATCGCGGTCGACGTGCACATGAGCGACATCCTCGGTGGTCGCATCACCCTGGATGGCTTCCAGGCCCTGGTGGCCTGTGGCGGCTTCTCCTACGGCGACGTGCTGGGAGCGGGCGAGGGTTGGGCCAAGTCTATCCTGTTCAACGACGCCGCCCGCGAGCAGTTCCAGCGCTTCTTCGAGCGTGGTGACACTCTGTCGCTTGGGGTGTGCAACGGTTGCCAGATGATGTCCAACCTGCGCGAGCTGATCCCCGGCGCCGATCTGTGGCCACGCTTCGTGCGCAACCGCTCCGAGCGCTTCGAGGCACGTTTCAGCCTGGTCGAGGTGCAGGACTCGCCGTCCGCCTTCTTCGCCGGTATGAGCGGCTCTGTGATGCCGATCGCCGTCTCCCACGGGGAAGGGCGGGTCGAGCTGCGTGACGAGGCGCATCTGGCGGCCCTCGACGCCTCCGGTCTGGTGGGACTGCGCTTCGTCGACAATCGTGGCGGTGCCACCGAGCGCTACCCGGCCAACCCGAACGGCTCGCCGCGCGGCATCACCGCCGTGACCACCGCAGACGGCCGCGCCACCATCATGATGCCGCACCCGGAGCGGGTGTTCCGCACCGTCGCCAACTCCTGGCACCCGGATAACTGGGGCGAGGATGGTGCCTGGATGCGCATGTTCCGCAACGCCCGGGTGGCTCTGGGCTGATAAGGGACAAAAGAAGAGGGAGGCGCAAGCCTCCCTCTTCTTTTATGTGGGCTTGACATCGCCAGTGGGAAAAGAGGCCGGTTTGAGGTGCGCGTCCAGGCTCTCTGGCTCCCGGTTACTCATCCACTCCATCAAGGCTTCCAGCTTCATCGGCCTGGCAAAGAGATACCCCTGCATCAGATGGCATCCGAGCGCCAGCAGGCGGCTCATCTCCTTGCTGGTCTCGACCCCTTCGGCGATCACCTCCATCTTCATCTCCCGGCTGATCCAGATGATGGCCCGTACCAGCCGTTCATCACCTCGTTCCAGAGTCTGGGTGAAGCTGCGATCGAGCTTCAGCGTATCGACCGGGAGATTGAGCAGGCGCTCTAGCGAGGAGTAGCCGGTGCCAAAGTCATCCAGATGAACCTTGAAGCCAGCCTCGGTGAGCTGACACAGGTGCTGCACCAGCACCTCGTTTTTCTCGGCAAACAGGCTCTCGGTAAGCTCGAAATGAACCGCATCGCGGGGCAGGCCACTGGCGTCGGCCAGTTGACACAGACGCTCGACCAGTGCGGTCTGCATCAGCTGGAGTACAGAGAGATTGATGTTGAGCTTGAGCTCGGGGTTGAGGGTGCGCAAGGTGGGCAGGTCGGTCATGGCCTTCTGGGCTATTTGATAACCGAGGGGAACGATGAGTCCGGTATCTTCGGCCAGGGGGATGAAGTCATTGGGCATCACGTACCCCTCATCGGTCGGCCAGCGCACCAGCGCTTCGATCATATCGACCCGTTGGCTGCGTACATCGATAATGGGCTGGTACCACACCTCGAGCCTGTCGTCGGCAATGGCCTGACGAAGCTTATGCTCCATATGAAGTCGGTTGCTGACGTTCTGATGCAGATTGTCCGAATAGGTCTGGATACCGTGTTTGCCGTGGCGTTTGGCCTCATACATGGCCAGATCCGCGTTGCGGATCAGGTCATTGCTCTCCAGTTGCCCATGGTTGTAGGCGATACCGATGGAGGCACTGAGCTGGACCTGGACCCCGTCGACATCCAGTGCTCTACCGAGTCCGCTCAAGATCCGGCCCGCCAGTCGCTCGGCACCCTGGCTGCCACGAGGCAGTATGCACAAGACGGCAAATTCATCTCCCCCCAGTCGAAACAGCACATCGGCGCCCCTGGCCAGTGCCGTCAATCGCTCGGCCACGCACACCAGCACCTTGTCTCCCCGTTCGTGTCCCAGGCTGTCATTGATGACCTTGAACTCGTCGAGATCGATGAGAATGAGGGCGAGATCCAGATGATGGTGCCGGCACAAGAGCGGTGCATAGCGCTCGATCAGCTCCAGCAGCAGGGTCCGGTTGCCGAGGCGGGTCAGGGGATCGCGGCGTGCTTCGTTAAAGAGGCTCTTTTGGGAGAGTTTGAGCTGATTGACCATATCATTGAGGGAGCTGGCCAGGTTATCGAGTTCATCTTTCCCCTCGACCGGCCAGAGGGGGGATGTTTCAAGCAGATCTTTGGGATGCTGTGCCAGCTGGGAGAAGCGGCTGAGCCGACGCATGACCATGCGGTCAAACAGAAAGGCCACCACCAGAAAAGAGATGATGACCAGGGTGACGACGTTACCGACCAGCACGCGTTTGGCCAATATGCTCTCCCTGGGCAGGGAGCTCTCATCCACCACCGAGAAGTGAACGCCCGAGGGGGCCCCCATACTCTGAAGCGTACCGACGGGGGGGGCTGATGGGTATTGTCTGCGGCACGAAGGAAGTGGACCTCGCTCTTGAGCATGGTCTGCAAGCGCTCAAGGTTGCCTGCATTCATCAGGCGTCCCATGGCGAGCCAGCCATTGGCGGTGGCACGATCTTCCCCATCCCAGACGGGCTCTATGGCCAGCAGAAGCGGTGTTCCATCTAGCCAGAGCGCCAGGTTGCCTCCTTCCTTACCATGGGGCCAGTAAGCCTCCAGGGCGCCAGAGATGGTATGCCAGGCGACGAGATCATTGGAGGGGGCCACGCCGGTCTCTCCAAGTTGCAGCGCTAGCTTCAGCTGGCGCGAGTGATCGATAAAGAGCACCAGATTGACATTTAGGTTTTCAAGAGAGTCCTTTGTGTAGTTTGTATTGAGATAGTTCTGTCCCCCCTGCTCCATAAAGGTCCAGGTATCCAGCCATGCGGCATAGTCATTGGCCATGGTGCTAAGGGCTTGCTGCTGCGAGGCAAGGTAGAGGCTGGCACGATCCAGACTCTCCTGATGATGATGCGCCTGCCACCGGGAGAACTGGAGGTCGATAAAGGTGCTGCTGAAGTAATAGGCGACCCCGCCCGACAGGGAGACCAGCACCAATAGATAGAGTGAGACCCTGGTTCTCAAACTATTGATATTCATTATATATGGTCTCGTTTGTGAATCCCGTTGGGTAAAGGATAGGTTCCCCCTTGGTGGGGGGCAAATGAGTAATGACTGAATAGGGGGAGGGGCAAGGTGTGACTTGACTCAAGATTTTGTATCGAGAGAGGCAAAACTAGGAAATATTCCTAACCCCTCTAGGCGTCAGTCCCAGGCCTGCACGCGCGCAGGTCCCTACAATGCCAGCCATTATCGCCGGGATCGCCTGGCGACAGTTCAGGCATTGTAATAGGAGACTAAAATGCTGGCTTTCCTGAACCAGGTGCGCAAGCCGACCCTGGATATCCCCGTCGAAGCCCGGCGCAAGCTGTGGTTCAAGCCGTTTATGCAGTCCTATCTGGTGGTCTTCATCGGCTATCTGACCATGTATCTGATCCGCAAGAACTTCAACATTGCCCAGAACGACATGATCTCGACTTACGGGCTCAGCATGACCGAGCTCGGCATGATTGGCCTGGGTTTCTCCATCACCTACGGGGTGGGCAAAACCCTGGTCTCCTACTACGCCGACGGCAAGAACACCAAGCAGTTCCTGCCCTTCATGCTGATCCTCTCGGCCATCTGTATGCTGGGCTTTAGTGCCAGCATGGGCACCGGCTCGGTCAGCCTGTTTATGATGATCGCCTTCTACGCCCTGAGCGGTTTCTTCCAGAGCACCGGCGGATCGTGCAGCTACTCCACCATCACCAAATGGACTCCCCGCCGCAAGCGTGGTACCTACCTGGGTCTATGGAACATGTCCCACAACGTGGGTGGGGCTGGCGCGGCCGGTGTGGCACTGTTTGGCGCCAACTACCTGTTCGATGGCCATGTGATCGGTATGTTTGTCTTCCCCTCCATCATCGCCCTCATCGTTGGCTTCATCGGCCTGCGCTTCGGTAGCGATTCGCCGGAATCTTATGGCCTGGGCAAGGCCGAGGAGCTGTTCGACGAAGAGGTGAGTGAAGAAGATCTTGAGACCGATAACAACGAGATGACCAAGTGGCAGATCTTTGTGGAGTACGTGCTCAAGAACAAGGTGATCTGGCTGCTCTGCTTTGCCAACATCTTCCTCTATGTGGTGCGTATCGGTATCGACCAGTGGTCCACCGTCTATGCCCACCAGGTATTGAACCTGCCCAAAGAGGTTGCCATCCAGGGTTTCACCCTGTTTGAAGTGGGCGCCCTGGTCGGTACCCTGATGTGGGGCTACCTCTCTGATCTGGCCAACGGTCGCCGCGGCCTGGTGGCCTGCGTGGCGCTGGGTCTCATCATTGCGACTCTCGGGGTCTACCAGCACGCCAGCAACCAGTATGTCTATCTGGCCTCCCTGTTTGCCCTGGGCTTTCTGGTGTTTGGTCCGCAGCTGCTCATCGGTGTTGCTGCGGTGGGCTTCGTGCCGAAGAAGGCCATCGGTGCCGCCGACGGCATCAAGGGCACCTTTGCCTACCTCATCGGTGACAGCTTTGCCAAGCTGGGCCTGGGCATGATTGCCGACGGCACCCCTGTGTTTGGCCTGACCGGCTGGGCCGGCACCTTTGCCGCCCTCGACACCGCCGCCATCGGCTGTATCTGCCTGATGGCCATGGTGGCCGTGATGGAAGAGCGCAAGATCCGCCGCGAGAAGCGTGCCAAGTTGATTCCGGCTGGTGCCGAGGCGTAAATCGACCCCATGAAGAAGGCCACCTTGCGGTGGCCTTTTTTGTGTCTGCTTACTGGCGGTAGCCTTTGAGGAAGCGGGCGAGGCGGCCGATGGCCTCCTCCAGCTCTTCCTCGCGGGGCAGGAACACCAGTCGAAAGTGATCCGGTGCCGGCCAGTTGAAGCCGGTTCCCTGCACCAGCAGCAGTTTCTCCTGCTGCAGCAGGTCGAACACCATCTTCTGGTCGTCCTTGATGTCATACACCTTGGGGTCGAGGCGCGGGAACATGTAGAGCGCCCCCTTGGGTTTGACGCAGGAGACGCCGGGGATCTCGTTCAAGAGCTCCCACGCCTTGTCGCGCTGACGGCGCAGGCGGCCGCCCGGCAGGATCAGCTCGTTGATGCTCTGGTAGCCGCCCAGCGCCGTCTGGATGGCGTGCTGCATTGGCACGTTGGCGCACAGGCGCATGGAGGCCAGCATCTCCAGCCCCTCGATGTAGCCGCGGGCTCGTCCCTTGGGCCCGGTCACCACCATCCAGCCCTGGCGGAAGCCGCAGGCACGGTAGGCCTTGGAGAGGCCATTGAAGGTGACGACGATGACATCGTCACACAGGGTGCAGACGCTGGTGTGGGCGATGTCGTCGTAGAGGATCTTGTCGTAGATCTCGTCGGCGAAGATGATGAGGTTGTGCTGACGGGCAATCTCGATCACCTCCAGCAGAAACTCGCTGCCGTAGACGGCGCCGGTCGGGTTGTTGGGATTGATGAGCACGATGCCGCGGGTGCGCGGCGTGATACGGGCGCGGATGTCGTCGAGATCCGGATACCAGTCCGCCCCCTCGTCGCAGCGGTAGTGCACGGCGTGGCCACCGGAGAGGGTGACGGCCGCAGTCCACAGGGGATAGTCGGGGGAGGGCACCAGCATCTCGTCGCCGTTGTTGAGCAGGGCCTGCATCGCCATCACGATGAGCTCGCTGGCACCGTTGCCGATGTAGATGTCGTCGATGTCGACGTGGCGCATCCCTTTTTGCTGGTAATACTGCATCACCGCCTTGCGGGCGGAGAAGAGCCCCTTGGAGTCGCAGTAGCCCTGGCTTTGGGGCAGATTCAGGATGACGTCCTTGATGATCTCTTCGGGGGCGTCGAATCCAAACGGCGCCGGGTTGCCGATGTTGAGCTTGATGATGCGATGGCCCTCGTCTTCGAGACGACGGGCCTCCTTGTGCACCGGGCCGCGGATGTCGTAGCAGACATCGTCGAGCTTGTGCGACTTGTCGATGGTGGACATGGTCGGGATGAATCCTTGCCTGTTGTGGCTTATGGGGCGGGAGTGCCCATTTAGAATCAAATCTGTTTTACCCTATTCTTCACAGAATTCAATTCCACCACAATCCTATTTTTAGAAGATCCGGCTAATTCTACCTGGCCTGGCAGAGTTTCCGGATAACTCGATCTAGCAGGATTGTTTGTCTGAATATGCCTCACCAGAAGATTCTCATGCGCTCCCCCTGAAGTGGCCCATGCTGCACCACATTCGTCGTGGAAGATGGCATGAAACCCTCGTCGTAAAAAAGTGTGGAGTCCCCGTCAGGGCGGTGGCACAGTGAGCCCCTTGCCACCGGTTTTGAGCACAGGAAGGAGGAGAGGGTGGTTGGAAAACCCTTGCGCACCGGGTTGTGGCGCCACTACAAGGGGGGCCTCTACGAGGTGCTGACCGAGGCGCGTCACTCGGAGCGGGACGAACTGTTGGTCATCTATCGCAGCGTGGAGGACGGTACCTGTTATGCCAGACCCAAGCCCATGTTTGTGGAGTGGGTTCGTCACGATGGACGCCTGATGGCCCGCTTCGCTCCCATTGAGGAATAACAAAAAGCCCTGATCACTCAGGGCTTTTTTCATTCATGTCGACTCAGTGGAGGATCCGGGCGCGGATGGTCCCTTCGATATCCTTCAGCTTGGCCAACGCCTTGTCGCTGTGCTCGGTCTCGACGTCGATCACCACATAGCCGATTTCGCTGCTGGTCTGCAGGTACTGGCCGGCGATGTTGATCCCCTCTTCGGCAAACGCCTGGTTGATCTTGTTCATCACACCGGGTTGGTTACGGTGGATGTGCAGCAGGCGGCTGGCATCGCGATGGCCCGGCAGGGAGACCTCGGGGAAGTTGACCGCCGACAGGGTTGAGCCGTTGTCGGAATACTTGATGAGCTTGTTGGCCACTTCCAGGCCAATGTTCTCCTGGGCCTCCTGGGTCGAGCCGCCGATGTGAGGGGTCAGGATCACGTTGTCAAAGCCACGCAGCGGGGTCATGAACTCCTCCTCGTTGGACTTGGGCTCGACCGGGAAGACATCGATGGCGGCTCCTGCCAGATGGCCGCTTTTGAGCACATCGACCAGGGCGTCGATATCGACCACGGTACCACGGGAGGCGTTGATGAAGATGGCGCCCGGTTTCATCATGCGCAGCTGCTCGGCACCGATCATCTCCTTGGTGGAGGGGGTCTCGGGCACATGCAGGCTGATGACATCGGACATGTTGAGCAGCTCGGCCATGGTAGGAACCTGAATGGCGTTACCCAGAGAGAGTTTGTTCTCAATGTCGTAGTAGTAGACCTTCATGCCGATGCTCTCGGCGATGATGCCGAGCTGGGTGCCGATATGGCCGTAGCCTATGATGCCAAGCTTCTTGCCGCGTGCCTCGACACTGCGGTTGGCCAGTTTCTCCCAGATACCGCGATGGCATTTGGCACTCTTCTCGGGCACACCGCGCAGCAGCAGCAGGATCTCGCCCAGGACCAGCTCGGCCACCGAGCGGGTATTGGAGAAGGGGGCGTTGAAGACAGGAATGCCGCGGATCTCGGCCGCCTTGAGTTCGACCTGGTTGGTACCGATGCAGAAACAGCCGATAGCCACCAGCTTGCCGGCGGCATCCAGCACCTTCTCGGTCAGCTGGGTGCGGGATCGAATGCCGATAAAGTGCACGTCACGAATGCGCTCGGCCAGCTCCTCTTCGGAAAGCGAGCCCTTGAGATACTCCACGCTGGTGTATCCGGCCGCCCGAAAGGTCTCCACCGTATTGGGGTGAACTCCCTCGAGCAGCAGCACCTTAATCTTGTCCTTGTCCAATGAAAACTTGACTGTCATGACGATCCCTTTGCGTTACTGATGGTGCGAGAAGAGTTTGTAAATTAACAAAAACCCGAGGCACAGGGAATAAGTGTGATGAAAGTCAAATTTTTTGAAGTTTTCAACGAATTACACAAGCAGAGTGGGGGCCGGAGCGGGAGCATCACGGGCAAATAAAAGGCGCCCGAGGGCGCCTTGTTCCGCATAAGATATTGATCAAATCACTTCAGAGTGACGACCCCATCGGGGGTACCCATCACCACCACATCGGCACCGCGGGCGGCAAACAGGCCGTTGGTCACCACGCCGACGATGGCGTTGAGGCGAGCCTCGAGCTCCTTGGGGGTCGTGATGGCCATGCCGTGTACATCGAGGATCTGGTTGCCGTTGTCGGTGACCACCCCTTCACGCCAGACCGGGTTGCCACCGAGAGCACGGATCTCGCGGGCAACATACTCGCGTGCCATGGGGATCACTTCGACCGGCAGGGGGAAGGTGCCGAGCACCTCGACCGTCTTGGTGTTGTCGATGATACAGATAAACTGATCGGCCACGGCGGCGACGATCTTCTCGCGGGTCAGGGCGGCGCCGCCTCCCTTGATCATGTCGCGGCTGGCATTGATCTCGTCGGCACCATCCACATAGACGGAGAGGCTGTCGATCTCGTTGAGATCGAAGACCTTGATGCCGAGGGCCTGCATACGCTCGGTGGAGGCGATGGAGCTGGAAACGGCGCCCTTGATCCGATCCTTGATGGTGCCGAGGGCATCAATGAAATGGTTGACGGTGGAGCCGGTACCCACCCCGACTATGGTGTCGGGAACCACGTATTCCAGGGCTGCCCAGCCGGCGGCCTTTTTCATTTCATCTTGAGTCATGAGTGATCCTTGGGAACAAAAGCGGGCGCATTATAGCCAAGCCAGCCGCTCGGGGCGACCGCCTGGCGTCGGTAGGATGAGGGTTATCTCACGTTTTTTCAAAGTGCCAGTGGTGTGACGGGGTGAGCAGCTCGGGCAGAGGGACATCCCACTCTTCGCGGGGGATCTGTTCCACCAGTTGGCAGTCGTGGGCGACGCCTATGGGTTTGGGACCGAGCCTGTGCTGCTGCCAGCAGGCCAGGGTTCGGTCGTAATAGCCTCCGCCCATGCCGAGCCGGTTACCGTCGGCATCGAAGGCCACCATGGGGGTGAACATGAGATCCAGACCGCTATAGGGGAGCACGCGCTCCATATCGAGCTCGGGCTCTTCGATATTGAACTTGTTGCGCACCATGGGAGAGGTGGGGGTGTAGTGCAAGAAGAGCAGATGACCCGGGGTAAAGGGGTGCACCACCGGCAGGTAGATCTCTTTCTTCTGAGCCCAGAGCCAGTGAATGGTCGGCAATGGGTTGATCTCGCCGTCGTTGGCCAGGTAGAAGGCGATGCGGCGGGCGCGGGCCACATCGGGATGGCTCTTGATGCGCTCAAGCAGGGCCTGGGCCGCCAGATGTTGTTGCTCGGCACTCAGCGCCCGGCGGCGTTCACGGATCTGCTGACGCAGGGTATGGCGTTCTGACATGGTAACTCCTTGTGACTACCGGAGCATATCACTGCGGGGCCAGCCTGTGCATGGCCCCGTGTGCCGGGATCAGCGGGCGCGCATCTGGTGTTTGACAAAGACGGCCAGGATGGCGGTCAGGGCCAGGGCCATGGGGTAGAAGCTCATGCTGATGACGGCCAGCGGCGACAGGCCGAAGATGGAGCCAAGCAGCAGCGCCTGGGCACCCCAGGGGATGAGCCCCTGTACCACGCAGGAGAAGATGTCGAGCAGAGAGGCGGCGCGGCGCGGCGTGACCCCGTGTTGCTCGGCCAGCTCTCTGGCCACCTTGCTCGCGACTATGATGGCCACCGTGTTGTTGGCGGTGCAGGCGTTGGTGAGGCTCACTACAGAGGCGATACCAAGCTCGGCGGCTTTCTCGTTCTGGTCTGTGTCATGGCCACGACTGAAGCGCTGGATAAGGGCGGCGATATGACCCGTGATCCAGGCCAGACCCCCCTGGCGCTCCATCAGGGCACCAAGACCACCGATCAGCATGGAGAGCAGGAAGATCTCCTGCATGGAGGTAAAACCCTTGTAGATATCCTGGGTAAATTGACCCAGCTGATAGCCACTGCCGGCCAGCCCGACCAGACCGGCGGCCAGGATACCGGTGCCCAGTACCAAAAAGACGTTCATGCCCGAGAGCGCCAGCCCCAGGATCAGCAGGTAGGGGAGCACCTTGACCCACTGGTCCAACTGCTGCGTCGGTACTTCTGCCACGTGGCCGAGCAGCAGATAGCCCATCATCACCAGCAGGGCGGCCGGGGCGGCGATCATCAGATTCTCACGAAACTTGTCCTTCATCTCGCACCCCTGGCTGCGGGTCGCCGCTATGGTGGTATCCGAGATGATGGAGAGGTTGTCGCCAAACATGGCGCCGCCCAGCACGGCGCCGGCCACCAGCACGGGATCGAGTCCGGCGCTCTGGGCGACCCCCAGGGCGACAGGTGCGACAGCGCCAATGGTGCCCATGGAGGTGCCCATGGCGGTGGCAATAAAGGCAGAGATCAGGAACAGACCCGGCAGCAGGGCCCAGCCCGGTATCAGCGACAGGCCCAGTGCGACGGTGGCATCCACTCCGCCGGTTGCCTTGGCCACGCTGGCAAACGCGCCGGCCAGCAGGTAAATGAGGCACATGGCCATGATGTTGCTGTCGCCCACCCCCTTGAAGAAGGTCTCGAGGTTCTTGCTCAGCCCCTCGCGGCCGATGAACAGGGCGAGTACGACGGCAGGCAGTGCGGCAACCGGGGCGGGCAGTTGATAGAAGGCGAACTCGACCCCTTGCAGGGTGAGCCAGGTGCCGGTACCGATAAAGAGGGCAAGAAAGAGCAGCAAGGGCAGCAGGGCCCGGGCGCTGGGTTGGGTCTGGATCATGTGTTCCTCTGAAATTGAACAATGACCTCCTGTCGTGAACTGCTTTGTGCCTTTATCGGGTCGGGATAGGGGAAAACAGGGCGGGCATCCTGCCGCATTGGGGGGCCCACAGTAGTGAGTCAACTCATTGGGGTCAAGATAGCCGTCCAGATGGATACGCCTTTTTATGGTGTGATTTCGAAGTCATAGATTAATCCGTCATATATTCGTTTATATCTGAAAAATCCGGGTAATATTCGATTTGCTGTGGGGTTTATATGAGACCCAGGCTGTTGGCCTCGGCCGATTGATAGACCACAACTTGGGCCTCGTTGTCTTGGTTGGTATTCATTTGAGTTGTGGCTCGGCGCTATCCCGGTGTTGGGGATGGGCTCGCAAGGAAATCAAATGACTCCTGTTATGGAAAGGTGTATCGAACGCCACTACTGCGCCTATTGCGGGATGTAGACCGACCATATTCTGGTATTGGTCAGAAAACCCAGCCCGTTTAAGGATGCGCCAAACCGCTCTCGCAAGGAATTTATCGCCGGCTTGATCAAGGGCTGGGCGGTGGGGCCCTTTATCACCTCAATGGATGAGTTTTCACGGCACCTTATCTGTGAAAAGTGCGGTAACACGCAAATCGAGGAGTAGGCTCGGGGCTTTGCAAACCGGGAGCCGGCTGGTAAAACAGAGAGCTTCTCAATGCATAACGAAAGATGAGGATGGCGATGGAGACTCCGATCCGCGTGGCCGTGATGGGCTGCCAGGGACGTATGGGCAAGGTACTGCTGGAGGCTATCCAGGAGCAAGAAGGGGTGGTGCTGGGGGCGGCGCTGGAGCGTCCCGGCTCGACCGTGACAGGCCTCGATGCCGGTGAGCTGGCAGGGCTTGGCAAGCTTGGCGTGGCCATCACCGACAACCTGGCATCATGTATCGATGCGGTCGACCTTATCATCGACTTCACCCGCCCCGAGGTGACCCTGCAAAATCTCGCCGTCGCCCGTGCCCATGGCAAGATGATGGTCATCGGCACCACCGGCTTCGACGAAGCCGGTAAAGCCACCATCGAGCAGGCGGCCCGGGAGATCGGTATCGTCTTCGCCTCCAACTACTCGGTCGGGGTCAATCTGGTGTTCAAGCTGCTCGAGCAGGCCGCCAAAGTGATGGGGGAGTACACCGATATCGAGATCATCGAGGGGCACCACAGGCACAAGGTGGATGCGCCGTCCGGCACCGCCCTCTCCATGGGTGAGGTGGTGGCCAAGACGCTGGGCCGGGATCTGAAAGAGTGCGCCGTCTACGGCCGCGAGGGGATCACCGGCGAGCGGGATCGCAACACCATCGGGTTTGCCACCATTCGCGCCGGCGATCTGGTGGGGGAGCACACCGTCATGTTTGCCGATATCGGCGAGCGGGTGGAGATAAGCCACAAGGCCTCGAGCCGTCTTACCTTTGCCAATGGCGCCGTGCGCGCGGCCCGTTGGCTCAGGACACAACCAGCCGGGCTCTATAACATGCAGGATGTGTTGGCGCTTAACTGAGCTAAAACATATGAAAAAAGGCGGCTTTGCCGTCTTTTTTATTGAGTGCATCAAAATTGGCTGAGTTGTCCATCCCTTCCCGTCACCTTGTTAATCTTATCGTCTGATCCCTGTCATCGCGATGTTATCAAACGGCCAACAAACAACCATCAACCCGGCGGTGCCAAAAAGATTAAAAATGCATAACCAGTAAAACGTTTTTCTTCTGTTTTATAAATTTCCAGTGCCTTTGTGGGCTGTTTTTTGGTTTTGTTTTCGTGTTTTTGTGTTTTTAAGTGCATGAAAAAAATGAATTAAATCGAATTTGTTTTTGTATTTGTGGCGCATGGCTTCATCTGTGTTTGTGGGTGGCAAAAAAGTTTGGATGTGGGGGTTGTATCGTGTCCAAATGCATAGATAATGACTGAAGTTGCTTTTTTATAGAATTTTAATGCATTGCCACTGAGATTGTTGGTTGAAATGCCACAAGTTTTCAGTAGAATGCGCGCAATTTGCCCGAAATCTGCCGGCCCAGGCGGGTCCCACAGACCCGAAGGAAGGCCCGCAACACCCAGGTAAATTGCTGAATTTAAAGCTAAAAAACTGGAGGTTGTCTTGAGTCACACTGCATTGTTAGTGCTGGAAGACGGAACTGTCTTCAAGGGCGTATCGATTGGCGCCGAGGGATGTTCCGTTGGTGAGGTGGTGTTTAATACGTCGATGACGGGTTACCAGGAAATTCTCACCGACCCCTCCTATTCTCGTCAGATCGTCACCCTCACTTATCCCCATATCGGTAACACCGGTACCAACGCAGAAGATGAAGAGTCCACCCAGATCCACGCCCAGGGCCTCATCATCCGGGATCTTCCCATCCTCGCCTCCAACTTCCGCAATCAGCAATCCCTCTCCGACTATCTCAAGGCCCACGGCATCGTGGGGATCGCCGATATCGACACCCGCAAGCTGACCCGTATCCTGCGCGAAAAGGGTGCCCAGAACGGCTGCATCCTGGCCGGCAAACAGCTCGACGAAGCCCACGCCCTGAGCCAAGCCCGTGCTTTCCCGGGTTTGAAGGGGATGGACTTGGCCAAGGAAGTGACCGTCGCTGAGACATACAGCTGGACTGAGGGGAGCTGGCAGCTTGGCAAGGGGCATGTCACCCCGGATGCCGACCAGCTCAAATACCACGTGGTGGCCTACGACTTCGGCGTCAAGCGCAACATCCTGCGTATGCTGGTGGATCGTGGCTGCCGCCTGACCGTGGTGCCGGCCAAGACCCCGGCTGCCGAGGTGTTGGCGATGAACCCGGACGGCATCTTCCTCTCCAACGGCCCCGGCGACCCCGAGCCGTGCGACTACGCCATCAATGCCATCAAGGCCTTCCTTGAGACCAATACCCCGGTGTTTGGCATCTGCCTGGGTCACCAGTTGCTGGGCCTGGCCTCCGGCGCCAAGACGGTGAAGATGAAGTTTGGCCACCACGGCGCCAATCACCCGGTCAAGAGCCTCGATGACAATACCGTCATGATCACCGCCCAGAACCACGGTTTTGCGGTGGACGAGAGCAGCCTGCCGGAGTGCCTGCGCGCCACCCACGTCTCCCTGTTCGATGGGTCGCTCCAGGGCATTCATCGCACCGACCGTCCGGCCTTCAGCTTCCAGGGTCACCCCGAGGCGAGCCCTGGCCCGCACGACTGTGCCGGTCTGTTCGACCACTTCATTGAATTGATTAAGCAGTATCGCGCCTAAGGAATAAGAGGAAAGAGTTTCATGCCAAAACGTAACGACCTTCAGAGCATCCTGATCCTCGGCGCCGGCCCCATCGTCATCGGCCAGGCCTGCGAATTCGACTACTCCGGCGCCCAGGCCTGCAAGGCCCTGCGCGAGGAGGGGTACCGCGTCATCCTGGTCAACTCCAACCCGGCCACCATCATGACCGACCCGGAGATGGCCGACGCCACCTACATCGAGCCCATCACCTGGGAAGTGGTGCGTGAGATCATCAAGAAAGAGCGTCCGGACGCCGTACTGCCTACTATGGGTGGCCAGACTGCCCTCAACTGCGCCCTGGATCTGGAGCGCCACGGGGTGCTCAAGGAGTTCGGTGTCGAGATGATCGGCGCCACTGCCGATGCCATCGACAAGGCCGAAGACCGTCACCGCTTCGATCAGGCCATGCGCAAGATTGGCCTGGAGTGCCCGCGCGCCGGCATCGCCCACAACATGGAAGAGGCGTGGAAGGTGCAGCAGATGGTCGGTTTCCCCTGCATCATCCGTCCCTCCTTCACCATGGGCGGCTCCGGTGGCGGTATCGCCTACAACACCGAAGAGTTCGTCGAGATCTGCGAGCGCGGCCTGGATCTGTCGCCGACCAAGGAGCTGCTCATCGACGAGTCGCTGATCGGTTGGAAAGAGTACGAGATGGAGGTGGTGCGCGATCGCAACGACAACTGCATCATCGTCTGCGCCATCGAGAACTTCGACCCCATGGGCATCCACACCGGGGACTCCATCACGGTCGCACCGGCCCAGACCCTGACCGACAAGGAGTACCAGATCATGCGCAACGCCTCCATGGCGGTGCTGCGCGAGATCGGCGTCGAGACCGGCGGCTCCAACGTTCAGTTTGGTATCAACCCCAAAGATGGCCGCATGGTCATCATCGAGATGAACCCGCGGGTGTCGCGCTCCTCTGCGCTCGCCTCCAAGGCGACCGGCTTCCCCATCGCCAAGGTCGCGGCCAAGCTCGCCATCGGTTATACCCTCGACGAGCTGATGAACGACATCACCGGTGGCCTGACGCCGGCCTCCTTCGAGCCGGCCATCGACTACGTGGTCACCAAGGTGCCGCGTTTCAACTTCGAGAAGTTTGCCGGCGCCAACGACCGTCTGACCACCCAGATGAAGTCGGTCGGTGAAGTGATGGCCATCGGGCGCAACTTTCAGGAGTCCCTGCACAAGGCGCTGCGTGGCCTCGAGACCGGCAAGAGCGGCTTTGACCCCATGGTGGATCTCAACGCCCCAGACTCCCTGACCCGCATCCGCTACGAGCTGCAAGATGCCGGCAGCGATCGCATCTTCTACATCGCCGATGCCTTCCGCGCCGGTCTCTCCATGGATGGCGTGTTCCGCCTGACCAAGATTGACCCCTGGTTCCTGGTGCAGATTGAAGAGCTGGTCAAACTCGAAGAGCAGGTGAAAGAGCGCGGCATGGCCGGCCTCGATGCCGACTTCCTGCGCAGCCTCAAGCGCAAGGGCTTCGCCGACGCGCGTCTGGCCAAGATCCTGGGCGTGGCCGAAGGGGAAGTGCGTAAATTGCGTGCCCGTCACAACATCTTCCCGGTCTACAAGCGGGTCGATACCTGCGCGGCCGAGTTTGCCACCAACACCGCCTACATGTACTCCAGCTATGACGAGGAGTGCGAGGCCAACCCCACCAACCGCGACAAGATCATGGTCATCGGTGGCGGCCCGAACCGTATCGGTCAGGGCATCGAGTTCGACTACTGCTGCGTGCACGCGGCCCTGGCCCTGCGCGAAGACGGTTACGAGACCATCATGGTCAACTGCAACCCGGAAACCGTCTCCACCGACTACGACACCTCCGACCGTCTCTACTTCGAGCCGGTAACCCTGGAAGACGTGCTGGAAATCGTGCGGGTCGAGCAGCCCAAGGGGGTCATCGTCCAGTACGGTGGCCAGACCCCGCTCAAGCTTGCACGGGCATTGGAAGCCAACGGCGTGCCGGTGATTGGCACGAGCCCCGATGCCATCGACCGCGCCGAAGATCGCGAGCGCTTCCAGTCCGCCGTCGAGCGTCTGGGCCTCAAGCAGCCGGAAAACGGCACCGTCACCGCCCTGGAGCAGGCCGTCGCCCTGGCCTCGCGTATCACCTACCCGCTGGTGGTCCGCCCCTCCTACGTGCTGGGTGGCCGCGCCATGGAGATCGTCTATGACGAGCAGGACCTGCGCCGCTACTTCGCCGAGGCGGTGAGCGTCTCCAACGAGTCTCCTGTGCTGCTGGACCGCTTCCTGGACGATGCCACCGAGGTGGACGTGGACGCCATCTGCGACGGCGTGGACGTGGTCATCGGCGGCATCATGGAGCACATCGAACAGGCCGGCATCCACTCCGGTGACTCCGCTTGCTCCCTGCCGCCCTACACCCTCTCCAAGGCCATTCAGGACGAGATGCGCGAGCAGGTGCGAAAATTGGCCCTGGAGCTCGGCGTAGTGGGTCTGATGAACGTGCAGTTCGCGGTCAAAGACAACGAGATCTACCTCATCGAGGTAAACCCCCGTGCCGCCCGTACCGTGCCGTTCGTCTCCAAGGCTACCGGCGCGCCGCTGGCCAAGATCGCCGCCCGCGTGATGGCCGGTCAGAGCCTCAAGAGCCAGGGCTTCACCACCGAGATCATCCCGCCCTACTACTCGGTGAAGGAAGTGGTGCTGCCATTTGCCAAGTTCCCGGGTGTCGATCCGCTGCTGGGGCCGGAGATGCGCTCTACCGGCGAAGTCATGGGGGTGGGTGCCACCTTCGCCGAGGCCTATGCCAAGTCCCAGCTGGGTGCCGGTCACCAGGTGCCGCGCGAAGGTCGCGCCCTGCTCTCGGTGCGTCACGGCGACAAGGAGCGGGTGGTCAACCTGGCCGCCAAGCTGCTCGAGCTCGGCTACGATCTCGACGCCACCCACGGCACTGCGGTGACCCTGGGGGAGGCGAGCATCAACCCGCGCCTCGTTAACAAGGTGCACGAGGGGCGCCCGCACATCTTGGATCGCATCAAGAACGGTGAGTACACCTACATCGTCAACACCGCCGAGGGGCGCCAGGCCATCGAGGATTCCAAGCAGCTGCGCCGCGGCGCCCTGCAGCACAAGGTGGCTTACACCACCACCCTCAATGCCGCCTTCGCCGCCTGCATGGCCATCACGGTCGATGCTACCGCGAGCGTCGCCTCGGTGCAGGAGCTGCATCAGCAGGTCAATGCCCGTTAAGCGAGCCTGAGCGTCACCAACACCCCGCCCCGGCGGGGTGTTTTTTTATCGGTGCACGCCTGAGGGGGCAGAGGAAGGGTGCGAAAGAGGCTCCCCTTCCACTACAATGGCACGATTTGTTTCTCGCACCCTTCGTCGGTGCCTGACAGGGAGCCCCCGATGATCCGATTGCCACGCCTGCCGCTGGCTGCCCTCTCTCTTGCCTTGTTGCTCGCCGGTTGTGCCAGCGAGCCGCCGGCACCGACCGCCCCTGTGACGCCGGCGGGACGCCCGACTCCCAAGGCGATGCAGCCGCAAAAGCCGGCCGACATGAAGAGCCGCATCGTCAAGTTCCTGCCACGCAATGTGGCGGACAAACCGGGCTGGGCCAACGATGTGGTGACGGCCCTCACCACCCAGGGGTTGACGGTGAGCGATCACAACGTCTGCACCGTGCTGGCGGTGGCCGAGCAGGAGGCCACCTACCAGGCCGATCCCGTGGTATCCAATTTAAGCAAGATCGCCTGGAAGGAGATCAATGCCCGCGCCGGCAAGCTGCTCATCCCTGAATTCATGGTGCGCACCGCACTCTCCATCCAATCTCCAACTGGCAAAACCTATGCCGCACGCATCGATGCGCTTCGCACCGAGCGGCAGATGAGCGAGATTTTTGAAGACATGATTGGAGAGGTACCGATGGGCAAGCAGCTCTTTGGCAACATGAACCCGGTGCGTACCGGCGGTCCCATGCAGGTGAGTGTGGCCTTTGCCGAGGCCAATGCCCGCGGCTACCCCTATCCGGTCAAGGAGTCCATCCGTCATGAGGTGCTCACCCGCCGTGGCGGCATCTGGTTTGGCACCAAACACATCTTCGGCTACCCGGCCGACTACCCCGATACCCTCTATCGCTTCGCCGACTTCAACGCGGGCTGGTATGCGAGCCGCAATGCTGCCTTCCAGGCCGCAGTGAGCCGGCTAAGTGGCAAGACCCTGGCGCTGGACGGGGACCTGATTCGTTACGACTCCGACAAGCCCGGCAACACCGAGCTGGCCGTCTACACCCTGGCCGGCCGGCTCAAGATGAGCAAGACGGCCATCCATCAGAGCCTCAGGCTTGGCGATAGCAGCGAGTTTGCCCAGAGTGCCCTCTATCACAGGGTCTTCACCCTGGCTGACCAGAAGGCCGGCAAGCGGCTGCCGCGCGCCATCCTGCCCGGCATCCAGCT
Organism: Aeromonas sp. R6-2; assembly: GCF_040908155.1. NCBI lineage: Bacteria > Pseudomonadati > Pseudomonadota > Gammaproteobacteria > Aeromonadales > Aeromonadaceae > Aeromonas > Aeromonas sp. R6-2. The sequence goes on from NZ_JBFODE010000055.1 coordinate 45,829, forward strand.
CAAAAGCCCCAAGATCACCCGCAACCTCACCACCGCCTGGTTTGCCAAACGGGTGGATGAGCGCGAACAAGCTTGCGTCAGGAAGATGGCGACGATTCGCTGACCCTGTCTGGCCGCTATTTCAAGCGGGATAGCGGCTCACTGTTTTCCCACGATCTCGGCCTTGTCACCAGTGACCACAATGGCTTGGGCGTTGCTGAAGGGATAAAGCGCAATGTCATCTGATAGCGTGTTGATAATCTCTTCCACCACCTCTTTAAACGGGAAATCGGTGTGATGGGGAAGAGGATAAAACGAGACGAGAGCCAGTGATGCAAGAGACCCTAAATCGGGCGCGGCACGGATATCATCCATCGCCTTGATATAGGAAATATCGGGAGAAAGCACGATAGCCCCTGCGGACTCGCCGATGTAACACTTTCCTGCCTCTATCTGGCGGATGATGAGCTTGTCAGCACCACTCTTTCTGAGCTCTTGCAGTAGGAAAAAGGTATTTCCACCAGAAACATAGATATAGTCACACCTCTCGAGTGCTTCTGACATTTCGGCTTCTGTGGCGGTGGCTATCTCCAGCTCGCAGACCTCCATCCCCATGGCGATGAACGCTTCTCTTGCCGCGGCGACATAGAAGTTGATCTCCTCATGAAGGCTCGCCGTGGGAATAAATGCCACGGTGTTACCCTTGCCCTCACCCTGTGAGAATTGCGCGAAGATGTCGGCGACATCGGCGAATGATGAGGCTAAAAAGAGTCGTTTCACTTTCCTTTCCTTGTAATGAGCCAAATGGCTATCTGTTATTCCTTGCTGGTGGAATAGGGGGCCCTGTATTTGCACCTTGGATAGGCATGGCATCCCCAAAATGGGTTGCCTTTATTCTCCCCTCGCTGAGCCGTACGCAGCACCAGAATATTGCCGCATCTGGGGCATGCCGGGGTCTCACTCTGGTTGGTGGACACCATGGCCACAGGCGGTGTTGGGTTGGCGGAGACCGCAGAGTGGGGAGAAGTCTGATGGCGTTCCCTCAGCTGGGCCACATGCCGTCTGTGGGTCTGCCAGTTGGCGGCTAGCCGCCCTTGCTCAATGGTGTCGATAACCCGGGTGAGTTCGGCAGGTGTCAAAACCGGTGTGGTTTTGCCTTTGATATGACGAATGAGCCCGCGGTTCATCACGTTGTCCGGCATAGGGGTCTTGAAGGTGCAGTCGCCAATGAAGTAGATGACGGAGTGAAGCTGGTGATCCGCCAGCCCCAGCAGGGACTTGAGCGTCATCACATGCAGGTAGTTCTGATGCAGGGGATTTTGAAAACTGTGCCGGCTGCGATAGATCTGTTGGGTCCAGCGCTTGTGATCCGGGTGGCCGAAGATCCATCCCCTCATGTTCTTCGTCTCGATGACAAAGACCCCGAAGCGCGACACCAGCACATGATCGATCTGGGTCGTGCCCTGCGGGGTGGGCAGGGTCACGTCCTTGAGCAGGTGATATTCCTGTTTGTCGAGAAAAAGGCGAATGCTGAGATTGATAAACCACTCCCCGATCATCCCCTTGAACCAGGGTGTTTTGATCAGAGTGATAATCAGCAGCAGAGGCAGCAGATACCAAAGCTGTGCCAGCAGCGGGGCCATCGCAGCAGTGATATCCATGTGATTTAGCCTTTACAGACCTGGGTCAAGGATGTGTTTCGATGGGGATGATGCTGCGGCATTTGGGATAGCTGGGACAGCCCCAGAAGCTGTTGCCCTTGGTATCTCCCCGTTTGCTGGTCCTCAGTACCATGGTTGTACCGCATTTGGGACAAACCGGTGCGGGACCTGCATGAGTGGCCACGGTGTCATGCTGGTCACTGTCGCTTGCGACGCGTTCCAACGTGATGCGCACCTCCTCGCTCACCCGGATAATGCGCTGGGCTTCATCGTAGGCATCGCGGTACAGGTCGCTGTCTCCCGAACGCTGGATCAATACCCCCATCTCGTTGTTATTCACCTGGCTGAACTCATAGAGGTTCAGGCTGGTGATGATGCACATCTCTTCATTGAGGTAGCACTTGGCATGGAGGTTTTTGCAAAAGCTGGTGCGGATATAGGTGAGCTCCTTGAGCCAGCTGATCTCTTCCGGCTGAAGCTCACTTTTGCCATAAACGATCCGCACATCGATCTTGAGGCGGTTCTTGTCGGTCAGCAGCTCCTTGATCCTGTCATTGAGCTTGAGGAAGGGACTGATCAGGATCAGTCGTTCCTTGGCGTCCTTGATCAGTTCTTCAAGAAAGTAATTGGTTGCACTGGTATTGAGGAACTTGGCCATGGTGATGTCCTTGTCGATCTCTTCCGTCTTGGGAGCCCCTGATATCCATGGTTGGTACAGCAGACAAGGGTATTTTCTTTTTATACAGGGTCGTCTGGCGATGTTAAATCACTCAATGATGAAAAGTGCGAGCAGGATCAAGCGGTTGGTAGTGACAGCCTGGCGTGGGGAGCAGCGTTGAGAGAGGCCCCTGTGCTATGCGATGAAAACTGGTTAGGATTGCCACCCTTTATGAAGCAAGAGCGGGTTGCCTGCTGGCAGCCCGTTTCCCTTGTGCCACGGCAATACCATATGAACCGGGAAGGAAGTCATCATGACAAACGCCATACTCTTTGGCCTGCTGCTCGCTGGCGCGAGTGCGACGGAATTGACCGTGCAGCCACTGTCAGCGCAAAGCCGGTACATCGAGATCCCCGCCGAAGGGGGGCCGCTGTGGAAGTTTGAGCAGGGGGACGAGTGGGTTGAGGTGAGGCGCGACGGCAAGGAGCCCAATCAATATAAGATCACGCTGTTGCAGCTGGATAAAAAGGGGGGCTACCGAACGCTGACCAACAGCGTGTATCTCGAACCCGGCGAGATTCAATCGCTCGGTGGTTCGTGGGATCACAAGCGCGGAATGACCGTCTATCTGGTCTCGGTAGCCTCTCCCTTTCCAGAGAGAGGCGATGAAGGGGCGCAATGAGCATGCCGATCCCGTGCCAGGGAGAGGGGGGATGCTAATCTTAAAAAGCGATTGATGTGAGCTTTTTAATTCAATGTTCAAGGTATTTTAGCGGGCGTAGGCTAGTCTCATCAGCGAAGCGAAGGGTTTCGCCGTTATGACGACCACATGAGGATCTGATAGATGGACAAACACGCCAGCGGGGCCGGTCAATGCCCCATCGCCCACGGTGCCGCCACCTCTGCCAGCCAGGAGACCCCAATCTGGTGGCCCAATGCCCTCAATCTCGACATCCTGCACCAACACGACAGCAAGACCAATCCGATGGATGAGTCTTTCAATTATGCTGATGCCTTTAGCAGCCTCGACTACGATGCCCTCAAGGCCGATCTCCATGCCCTGATGACCGATAGCCAGCCCTGGTGGCCGGCCGACTGGGGGCACTACGGCGGCCTGATGATCCGCATGGCCTGGCACTCCGCAGGCAGCTATCGCGCCACCGACGGCCGTGGCGGTGCCAACACCGGCAACCAGCGCTTCGCCCCCCTCAACAGCTGGCCAGACAACGGCAACCTCGACAAGGCGCGTCGTCTGCTGTGGCCTATCAAACAAAAATACGGCAACAAGATCTCCTGGGCCGACCTGATGATCCTGGCGGGCAACGTCGCCTATGAATCCATGGGGCTCAAGACCTTCGGCTTTGCCGGCGGCCGCGAGGATATCTGGCATCCGGAAAAAGACGTTTACTGGGGCTCCGAGAAGGAGTGGCTGGCGCCAAGCGGCGGCGAAGGGAGTCGTTACAGCGGCGAGCGGGATCTGGAAAACCCGCTGGCGGCGGTGATGATGGGGCTGATTTACGTCAATCCGGAAGGGGTGGACGGCAATCCCGATCCCCTGAAGACGGCCCAGGACATGCGCGTTACCTTTGCCCGCATGGGGATGAATGACGAAGAGACCGTCGCCCTCACCGCCGGTGGCCACACCGTCGGCAAGGCGCACGGCAACGGCAGCGCCGCCCGTCTGGGCCCGGCCCCGGAGGGCGCCGATCTGCACGAGCAGGGGCTGGGGTGGATGAACCACGAGACCCGTGGCATCGGCCGCGATACGGTCACCAGCGGCATCGAGGGGGCCTGGACCAGTAATCCGACCCGTTGGGACAACGGCTACTTCAAGATGCTGCTGGGCCATGACTGGTGGCTCAAGAAGAGCCCGGCCGGCGCCTGGCAGTGGGAGCCCGTCGTCATCAAGGAGGAAGATCGCCCGGTGGACGTGGAAGATGCCTCTATCCGCTGCAACCCCATCATGACCGATGCCGACATGGCCCTGCGCTTTGACCCCGTCTATCGGGAGATCTCCGAGCGTTTCGCCGCCGATCAAGACCTCTTCTCCGACGCCTTTGCCCGCGCCTGGTTCAAGCTGACCCACCGTGACATGGGGCCGCGCAGCCGCTACCTGGGGCCAGAAGTGCCGAGCGAAGTCATGGTGTGGCAGGATCCGGTGCCGGCGGTGAATTACCAGCTCTCCGAGCAGGAGGTGAGCGAGCTCAAGGGCAAGCTGCTGGCCTGCGGCGTGGCGCCAGCCGATTTGATCGCCACCGCCTGGGACAGTGCCCGCACCTTCCGCGGCTCCGATTATCGCGGTGGAGCCAACGGTGCCCGTATCCGTCTTGTGCCGATGAAGGCGTGGGAAGGCAACGAGCCCGCTCGCCTCGAGAAGGTGCTTAATGCCCTGCTTGCCTTGCAGGCTACCCTCGGCAAGCCGGTCAGCATCGCCGACCTGATTGTGCTGGGCGGCAGCGCAGCGGTAGAGCAGGCGGCCAAGCTGGCCGGCGTTGATATCGTCGTTCCCTTTGCACCGGGTCGTGGCGATGCCAGCGCCGAGCAGACCGATGCCGAGTCGTTCGCCTTCTTGGAGCCGCTGCACGACGGGTTTCGCAACTGGCAGAAGGGGCACTACAAGGTGCAGCCCGAAGAGATGCTGCTCGACCGCGCCCAGTTGCTGGGGCTGACCGCTCGCGAGATGACAGTGCTAGTCGGCGGCATGCGGGTGCTTGGCACCAACCATGGCGGCTCGGCCCACGGCGTCTTTACCGACCGGGTCGGGGTGCTCAGCAACGACTTCTTCGTCAACCTGACCGACATGGCCTATAGCTGGCAACCGACTGGCCGCAACAGCTACCAGATCGTGGATCGTCAGAGCGGCGCCGTGAAGTGGACCGCCACCCGGGTTGACCTGGTGTTTGGCTCCAACTCGGTGCTGCGTGCCTACGCCGAGGTCTATGCCCAGCAAGATGGCAAGGAGAAGTTCGTGCGCGACTTCGTCAAGGCCTGGGTCAAGGTGATGAACAACGACCGCTTCGACCTGAAATAAGCCCCCCAAGGGGAGAGCGCCAGCCGCAAGGCTGGCGTTTTTTATAGTGCAGGCTAGAGCCAGCCCTCCGCCAGGTAGAGGAGCTTGAGCTGGCTGGGCGCCCCCGTCTCTTTGAGGGCCTCAAGTTGCTCCTGGCTCAGCCGGGGGCTCTTTTCCAGATAGACGGTCCCGTTTTCTGCCTGCAGGGGAAGCCGGTAGGCAAGCTTCTGGTTAAGGTCTTCCCCGGTTCCCTTGTCGAGCACGCTCACCGCAGGCAACAACCAGTGGTAGTCCTCATCGAGTAGCTTCTGATAGGCCTGATGGCTGAGTTTGAGCGCCTCGGTGGGGGCATTCTCCTCGTGGCGACCGGGGAGTAACTGCTCATCGGGAGGGGAGCCGAGTTGTCCCTTGAGGGCCAGCCTGGCCTGCTCCATCTCCCTGAGATTGGCCGGAGCCTCTGGAGTGAGCAGTGCAGGATCTGCTGCCGGTCCCAGATAGGTGAGCAGGGCGCGCACTGACCCCTTGTCCAGCATGCTGAAACTAAACGCGCCCATCTCGTTACTCACCTCGAGGCGTGGCAAGACATCCGAGAGTCGTTGGTCTGTCAGTGTGTCGTCCGCCTCCTCTCCGATGAGATAAGCGGCCCCCTGATTCACGGCGGTGGGCAGCGCCGAGGTGAGGGCCTTGCTGGCAACCATGGGCAGAGCCTTGGCGGCTATCTTGGCCACGCCATGGGTCGCAACACCACTCACCCCGAAGTTGCCAATCCCCGAGAGGGCGACCCCCAGGGTCGCGTTGGTCGCCCCCTTGGTGGCGATCAGGGCATGCTCTTTACTGAGCACATCGCCGCTGATGTGCCCCAGGCGGCTGCCCCTGCCGGGGAGTTGACCAATCTGTTGGACCTGGTGGTGATGGGCTTCCCTGTCACATGCCTTGGCGACCTGATAAAACTCCCGACCGGCGGCAATCATGGCTCCAATCCCGGGTAGCAGCATGCTGATGGTCACGTTGACCCCGGTGGTGCGTGCCGTCTCTTTGGCCTGGTGCAGCAACGCCTTAAACAACCCGTCCATCTTGCCCGGATAGTGCAGCTCGAGACAGGCTTGCAGCCTGGGATCCTGACTCACCTTGTCGAAGCGCTGTTTGAGCTCGGCGTAGCTCTGGCTATCGAGTTTTAGCTCCTCGAGCAGGGTGGTGACCTCAAGCAACGCCTCTCGGGTGAGAGGTTCACCGCGATAGGCCGCCGGGCTCAGCAGGGAGAAGGCCTGCAAGGCGATCTCGAGTGGTGCGGCCTGTTTCAGTGCCTCCTTAAGGTCTAAATGAGTCTTTGTGTTCTCCTGGGCAAAGCGTTTGAACTCGGTATGAAGCAGGTGTTGGCTCAGCAAGGCATATTTGTGGCCACGGTGTAGCAGGCCGGCCGTCGTGACCTCTCCTTGCTTGCTCAGGATACGTTCGTCACCGGGGGCCGCTTTGGCCGCGAAGCGGGCCAGATCCGGGATGGAATGAAGTGAGGTGGGCATGGGACTCTCCTAGATTCGGATGGCGTCGCGTTGTGCCGGGGCGGGGGGCTCGGCCGGGATCTGCTGTTCCTGCATGGCGAGTCTGGCTTGCCACTCCAGGGCTTGCCCGGTCAGTTGCTCGAGCCAGGCACCCAGTGCCCCGGCACTCAGTTGTGACAGAGGACGCTTGCCAAAGAGCACCAGCTGGCGGCCATCCGGCGACAGGGCAAGGGTCTGTCCCCCGGTGGCGATGCCGGCATAGTTCCCCTGGGCCAGCAGTTCCAGGGTCTGCAGGCGTCGGGCCGGCTCGCGAGAGAGTATCCCTATGCTGGCCATCAACATCAGGGTCGTCTCGTCATCGGATTCCTGTTCGAAGAAGAAGAGCGGCAGCTTGTCGTCGACAAGCAGTTGGCAGCGCCTCGTCTCATCGAGTCGCAGTGGGGGAAATCCCCAGCGGGTGCTGAAATCGTCGAGCACGGCTTGTAGCGTCATCGTCTACTCCTTATTGGGTGTGGCTCTATTGGGAACCTATCTCACCCTCTACGCTGTCACTGATGGTCGTATTTTTGTCAGCCATCACGGGAGGAGAGTGGGAGTGTGAGCCGACGCATATGGAGAGCCGGAAGTGGCAATCCTTGCCGCCCCGGGGATAAGGCTGCCGCCTCCTGGAGTGGCGGGTGACGGGAGAGTGGCGATGACACGCCCCGTGAGGCGGTATGTTGAGGTGCAGATAAATTGGCCTGTTTTTTGCTCAGCATGGTTGGGTCCGTCAGAGACCCGGCGTCGGCCAACGATGCACTAAGCTCAGGAGAATGATGACAGTGGTCATCAGAGGAGGGGACCCTTGGGCCTTCTCCCCGGATACCGGCCTTCGGGCCGGTATTTCTTTATTTTCTCAAACCATGAGGTGGCTCATGCAGAACATGGATACGGTCGCCTAATCTGTTAGTTGACCTTTCGGTAAGTTAATGAGGTGAGGGATGAAAAAGCTTGGGCTGACCGGCAAGATGCTGCTGATCGTCTGTCTTCCACTCCTGGCGCTGCTCTTTTTCTCGGGCCGCTTCGTGTTGGAGCGTTATCAGAGCGGCGAGCGGATGGGAGAGGCATTGGCACAGCTGGCGATTGTACAGGAGACGGCGCAACTGGCCCACGAGCTGCAAAAAGAGCGCGGCATGTCGGCAGGATTTGTCGGCTCGAAAGGGAGCAAGTTTGCGGGGGCCCTGCCCGAGCAGCGCGCCCGGGTTGACGCCCTGCTTGGCCGCTTTGCCAGCGAGCCCTCCCTGCGGGCCCTGAGCGAGGTACAGCAGGCCTTGCAAGGGTTGACGGCCATGCGTGAGCGGGTTTCGGCCCTCTCGGTGCCGGTCGGAGATATGGTCTCCTTTTATACCGGTCTGATTGGCCATCTGCTGGGGGCTGTCGATGGGGTCAGTCAGCGTAGCGAAGATGCGGATCTTGCGCTGCAGACCAGCGCCTATGCGGCCTTCTTGCAGAGCAAGGAGCGCCTGGGGCTGGAGCGTGCCACGTTAAGCAACGTCTTCGCCAGTGACGCCTTCACTCCCGTGCTGCTGCAGAAGTTTATCGCCTTGCTATCGGCCCAGCAGACCTATCTGGAGCGATTCAATGCCCAGGCCACCGAGGCGCAGCGCACCCTGCTGGCCACTACCTTGCAGAATCCTGTGGTGGGCAAGGTAGCCGAGCTGGAGCAACTGGCCCTCGGCAAGGCCAATGAGGGGCAGTTCGGGGTCGATCCGGAGCTGTGGTTTGCCCTCAGCACCCAGAAGATAGAGCTGCTCAAGGGGGCGGAGGATAGCCTCTATCGGGAGCTCAATCAGGGGGTGACCCGGCTCTATGAGGCCACCTGGCGCCAGTTCTGGTGGGCGGCAGGGGCCGTGCTGCTCTGCCTGCTGGTGACCATGGTGGTGAGCTGGAAGATAGTCACCGACCTGCATCAGGGCTTTACCCGTCTGCACCGTACCTTCCGTAGTCTGGTTCAAAACAACGACTTGAGTGTGCGGGTGAACTGGCACTCCGGTGATGAGCTGGGGGCCCTGGCCCGGGATCTCAACCATTTCCTCGAGCATCTGGAGGGGCTGATGGTCGAGGTGCGTCGCTCCTGCCATGTGCTGACGCGCAGTGCCGCCGATTCGGCCCGGGTGATCGCCGAAGTCAATGAGGGGGTGGCTCGCGGCTTTGGTCAGGTCGATCTGGTGGCCACGGCGGCTACCGAGATGGCCAGTACGGTCACCGAGATAGCGCGCAATGCGACCGAAACCTCCCAGGCGACCCAGCAGGCAATCGGGCGGGCCCGTCAGGGCGACGAGGAGGTGGATCAGACCATCGCCGCCATTCAACGGGTCTCCTCGACCCTGGCCGAGACCCAGTCTCTGGTCGACAGCCTCAATGCGGAGACCGAATCGGTTGCTGCGGCGCTGGATCTTATCAAGCAGATCTCCGATCGCACCAACCTGCTCGCCCTCAATGCCGCTATCGAGGCGGCCCGGGCCGGGGAGTCGGGGCGTGGTTTTGCGGTTGTCGCCGAAGAGGTGAGAGCGTTGGCGGCACGCACCCAGCAATCGGCCGATGAGATAGAGCAGATGCTCACGAGATTGCGCAGTGGCGCCCGTCAGGCGGTGGCGGCCATGCATTCGGGCAGTGAGCAGGCCGATCGCTGCGTGCATGAGGCCAAACGGGCCGGCGGTGAGCTCTCCGGGATCGTCAACGAGGTTCGCCGGGTCAGCGACATGACGGCCCAGGTGGCCACGGCGACCGAAGAGCAGCGTTATGTGACCGATGATATCCAGAGCAATGTGCTCGGAATAAGGGAACTCTATGAAGCCCATCGCCAGCACTCTGCAACGCTGGAGCAAAGCAGTATGGAGCTCGATGCCCTGGCCCGTGAGCTCTCGAGCCGCCTCGAGCGCTTTCGCCTTCGCGACGAAATGACGCCCCACTAAAGACCAGAGGCCATCGCAGACGCGGTGGCCTCTTCCTTTACGGGGTCGACTCCTGCTGCCGTCCCTGGCTTCGGGTGGCTCGCCACAGTTTGCCGGCGGTAACCCAGAAGGGACGCATGATCAGATTATGCAGGCGCATATAGCGCTCATTGTCTTTGGGGCCGACGCCGAACTCCAGCGATTCCGGCACCGGCGTCGTGACATAGAGGGTGCCGAACATCCAGTCCCACAGGGAGAGATTGGTGCCAAAGTTGCGGTTGAAATGCCTGGGGTCCCGACTGTGGTGGATCTGGTGCTGGGCCGGGCTGTTGAGGATGTGTTCGATGCGGGGGCCGAAGGAGAGCCAGATATGGGTATGGCGCAGATTGGCGGCCAGGGAGTTGAAGATAAGCACCATATAACTCACCCCGAACAGGGTGTATTTATCCACCTCACCGCCGCATAACCAGTAGACCCCCCCCGCATAGAGGGCGAGCAGGGTCCCTTTGAGGATCATCTCGCACAGCTTCTCCATCACATGGATACGGCTGGCGGTTGGCGGCACCATGACGGTGGCGCTGTGGTGCACCTTGTGAAACTCCCATAGCCAGCGGCCATGGAAGGCGCGATGCAGCCAGTAGTGGGCAAAGTCGCTCACCAGGAAGGCCCCCAGGCCATAGAGTGCCATGAGAGTGAGATTCTCCCCAAGGCGCGGGCGGGCACCCCACAGTCGCTCCAACAGTGCCTGCACATCCCCGCTCTTGAGCAGCAGGGGATCGAGCCAGCCCAGGACAGGGAGGATGAAGACGACATGGAGGATGGCCCGCACGAAGTAGTATTGGTAATCGACCAGCGCCGAGCGGTGTAACCAGATTCGCCGCCCTCCCAGAAAGGCACCGAAACTGTGCGCCTGGCTATACCCTTTGCGTGTCTGGTGGCGATAGAGCAGGAAGGCGACCAGCAAGGAGATGGCCAGAAAGGGGAGGCCGAGACGACCGTTAAAGTCGAGCAATCCCTCGGCCTTGCGCCAGAGCGGGGAGAGGAAAAACTGGGTCAGACTATCCATATTGGGGTCCACTACGGCATTGGGATGCCATTTTAAATGCTAATGGAAATCACTTCCACACGTCTCTCGCCCCCTGTAAACGGGTAAGTGCCAGGCGCGGCGCGCAGTGCTATGGTGGTGTTTTAGACTCAAGGTGCCACCCTCTGCCGGAGCTCACCATGAAGATTAGCCGCCGAATCACCCTCTCCATCCTGTTGGTGCTGCTGTTGCTGCTGACCTCGGGCTATCTGGGGCTGCATCTGCTGGTCGAGGAGCGCTTCGCCGAGCTCGAGCGCGGGGCCATTGACCGCAACCAGAATCGGGTGGTGCAGGCCATCGGTGGTGAGGTAGGCAATTTGCTGCGCCTGACCCGGGACTGGGCCGAGTGGGACGACACCTATCACTATATGGCCGCTCGGGATCCCCGCTATCTGGCCTCGAACATCAATGCCCGTACCTTTGAAACACTGGGGTTTGACCATATTGCCATCTATGACGGTGCTCGCCACCTGCTGTTTGCCCAGGGTTATGAGCAAGGGCGCGTTGGCCCCCTGTCTGCCGAGCAGTTGGCACGGCAGGAGCGCCTGCTGGCCCGTCAGCCCGTGGGGCGGGAGTTCTCCGGCCTCTGGCTGGATGGAGAGGAGCGTCTTTTGGTTGCTGGCGCCCCCATTCTCACCAGCGAGGGGGAGGGGCCCAGCCGTGGCATCTTGTTGCTCGCCAGGCATCTGGACGATCCCTTGTTGGTGCAGCTGAGAAAGCGCCTCTCCCTGACTCTGGCGCTACCCGATGAACAGGCCCTGGCTTCGGTCCTTAACGAAGAGCAGAGGCGCAACCTGATGCTGGGAGAGCGGGCCCTCAAGGTGGCGGGGCAGGAGATCACCGTCTTCGGGGCTCTTGAGGGGCTGGAGGGGCAGATGATCCCCTTCTCGGTCACCCAGGGGCGTATGTGGCGGGAAGAGGGACGCGCCATCGCCAATCGCCTGATCCTGTGGGGAGGGGGAGCCGTGCTGCTGTTTGGTGCCCTGGTGCTGCTCATCCTCAATCAGGGGGTCACGGCCAGGCTGGAGCGGCTGGCCGCCAACCTGCGGCTTATCACCAACGAGGGGACGGTGCGACGGGTGTTGGTGGAGGGGAGAGACGAGTTGGCGCAGGTTGCGCTCGACTGCAATCAGATGCTCGATACCCTGGAAACGCTGCGCGAGGAGCAGCTCATGGCCCAACGGCGCCTGCGCGGTCAGCTCGATGCCCTGCTGGCCCTGGCGAGCAGCGATGCCCTGACCCGGGAGGATGCCAGATGCGCCGCCGGAGTCGTGACCCGTGCCATCTGTGAAGGGACGGGGGCGGTGCGCGCCAGCCTCTGGTTTTGCACCGAAGGGGAGGAGCGTCTCTACTGCCAGGATCTCTATCTCGCCTCCAAGCAGGAGCATCAGCAGGGTTTCTCTATGCCCATGGCCATGTTGCAGGGGCGCTACGAGCAGTCCCGTCAGGGGGATGAGCCCTGCCTGGTGCTCAGTGACCCCTATGACCTCGCCCGCTTCAGCGCCATGCTCACCCAGCTTGGCCTCACCCCCTTTGCCGGTCGTGTCCTGATGGCCCCCTTGCACCATGAAGGGGAGCTGCTCGGCTTTATCATTGCCGAGCATGAACGTCCCCAGCAGGCCTGGCAGGCAGACGAGCTCACCTTCGTGCTCTGCGTCTGCGATTTTTCCACCCAGACCTTGCTGACCTTGAGCAAACTCATTCGTCTCAACGGACATTAAAAAAAAGTTTGTTGGGGTGAAATTTATCGGCCGTGATCCCGGTTTTATCTGTGAGCGTGTCATGAGGGCACGTTAACCACAGTAAAAAAGGAAACTGATCATGAGCAAATCTATCGCAATCGCCTCCGTCGTTACCGGTCTGCTGGCCCTGGGTGCCCAGATGGCAGCTGCCCCCGCCTTTGCCGCAGACGAGAAAGAGAAGTGCTATGGGGTGGTCAAGGCCGGCAAGAATGATTGCGCCACCAAGTCCAGCTCCTGCGCCGGTACTGCCAAGGAAGATGCCATGAAGGATGCCTTCGTCGTCGTCCCCAAGGGGCTGTGCGAGAAGCTGGCCGGCGGTAGCCTCAAGCCCATGTAAGCGGAGGGCAGGGGGCCTGCGCCCCCTGCCGTCTCAGGAGCGACCGATGAATAGCGCGTATCACCCTCTGGTCGGCATAGGCTGGCGTCCCCCCCACTACCAGGCTCTGCTCACCGAGCGTCCTGCGCTGGGGTGGCTGGAGGTTCATAGCGAAAACTACTTCAACCCTCACGGCGAGGCGCGGGAATGGCTGCGGCAGGCCGCTCGCCACTACCCGATCAGCCTGCACGGAGTCGGCATGTCGCTGGGATCGGCCGATCCCCTCGATCGCCATCATCTGCGTCAGCTACAGCAACTGATCGACGAGACGAAGCCGATCCGGGTCTCCGAACATCTGAGCTGGAGCTCGGTGGATGGCCGTTTCTTTAACGATCTCTTGCCCATGCCCTATACCCGGGCGGCGCTGGCTCACTTTGCCGACAAGGTGAGCGCGGTACAAGATGCCCTGGGGCGCCGCCTGCTGATTGAGAATCCCTCTTCCTACTTTATGTTTGCCGCACCGGAGCTGACCGAGTGGGAGTTTCTGGCCCGCTTGCAGCAGCTGACCGGATGCGGGCTCTTGCTCGATCTCAACAACCTCTATGTGAGTGCCCATAACCACGGTTTCGACCCGGAATGCTATCTGGCGGCCCTTGACCCGGATACGGTCGAGGAGATCCACCTGGCCGGATATACCGAGAAGGTGCTGCCCGAGGGGCGCATCTATATCGATACCCACAGTGCCCCCGTCGTCGATGGCGTGTGGCAACTCTACCGCCAATGGGTTGCCCACCACCCCGTGCTGACCCTGATCGAATGGGATCTCGAGATCCCCTCCTTCGATGTGCTGCTGGCTGAGGCTGGCAAGGCCGCCACCATACTGGAGGCATCGCATGAGCGCGCTGCATGAGTGGCAGCAAGGGGTCGCCAGAGCCCTGCTGACCGAGGGCGATGAGGTGGCGATGACCCTGCAGCAGGGGGCGATTCCGGCCGAGGCGCTGCTGCAGATCTACCGCAATCACTTCATCTTGAGCCTGAGTGAGGCACTGGCGGCAACCTATCCGGCGGTAGCCGCCATGGTGGGGGAGGAGTATTTCGCCGCCGCCGCTCGCGGCTTTGTGTTGGCCACCCCCCTCAACCACGGGGCGCTGCAAGATTACGGAGAGGGGTTTGACGGCTGGTTGGCGAGCCTGCCGACGACGGCTCATCTCCCCTGGCTGGCCGACTTGGCGCGGTTTGAATGGGTGCGCGAGCGCTGTGCCTTGCGCCCTCACGATCCCCGCCACTTCGATCCCGACTCGCTGGCGGGCCTGGATCCCGTCCTCATTGGCAAGGGACATCTGGTGCCGGTGCAGGATCTCTGTCTGTTTCGGGCAGAGGCACCGGTGGCGGCACTCTGGGCGATGGCCCTCTCTGACGGGGCGGCACCGGATGCGCTGGATAGCCCCTGCTGGCTGGCTTTGCGCAAGGGGGCGGATCACCGGGTCGTGGGGATCCCCCTCACCCCCGAGCAGTGGCAACTGCTGGTCAGCATTGAGGCCGGCGACACCCTGGATACCCTGGCCAGTGAGCAGAGCGACCTGCTCGCGACTCTGGCCACCCTGCTGCCCCATCGACTGATTGCGGGGTGGCAACCAAATAATAAGGAGTCCCTTGATGAATCCCCTATTTGAATCGGCCCTGCGTTGGCAGGCCCGCCTGCAGCCGCACCTTCTCGATCTGCTCCTGCTGCTGGCCAGAGTGACCGTCGCCGCCGCCTTCCTGCGGGCCGGGATCCTGAAGATCAGCAGCTGGGAGAGCACCCTCTACCTGTTCGAGTTTGAGTATCAGGTACCTCTGCTGCCCTGGCAGTGGGCCGCCTGGATAGGTACCGGCACCGAGCTGCTGCTGCCCCCCTTGCTGTTGCTGGGGCTGATGACGCGCCCTGTGGCTTTGCTGCTGTTTGGCTTCAATGCCATGGCCGTGCTCTCCTACCCCGCCTTGTGGGAGCAGGGTTTCTACGATCACCGCCTGTGGGGATGGCAACTCTTGACCCTGGTTATTCTGGGAGGCGGCCGTTGGTCGTGGGACCGTCTGCTGTGGCGCGGCAAGGGGATTTTGCAACCGGGTCATTAATGGTTTATTCAGTTGCCTTACCCTATAAGGGAGCCCGGGAGCCGGGCTCCCTTCATCTTTTTTCCCATTCGGAGTCGCAGTAGATGCAGGAGATGCTGGTCGCCATCTGGCAGCAGGATTATGAACAACTGAGCCATCTTGGCGCCGTCGGCCTGCTGGTCACCTGCCTGGTCGTCATCCTCTTTCTCGAATCGAGCTTCGTCTTTCTCCCCCTGCCGGGGGACAGCCTGGTGTTGCTGGCCGGTGGCCTGGTCGGCCTTGGGGTGCTGGGTCCCGAGGTAACCCTGCTCTATCTGCCGCTGGCTGCCGGGTTGGGGAGCATGGTGGCTTATTGGCAGGGGCATGCGCTGGCCGGTACCCGCTTCATGCACCATATCGAGCGCCTCATTCCCGAGGGGAGTGTGGAGCGGGCCGGCGGCCTGCTCAAGCGCTATGGCTTTCTGGCCATGTTTCTCTCCCGTTTCATCCCCTTTGTGCGCGTGCTTACCCCCATGCTGATGGGGGTCTCGCGGCTGCACCTGCCCCGGGTGGCGCTGGTCAGCTTCGCCAGCGCCTTTCTCTGGAGCCTTGCCCTTAGCCTCATCAGCAAGGGGATGATGCAGGTGCCATTGCTGGCCGAGTACCACCATCTCTTCGCCAAGTGCCTGTTGGTCACCTCCCTGCTGCTCTTTATGGTGGCCATCATCACCATAGGGCTGCGTCTCTATCGGCGCCGGCAACTGGGGCGGGCGGCCAACCCCGGTGAGTAAAATCGGGTCGAAATTGGAGCATCCTCACGTCTTGACGGGAATTTGGCTTCCAATGGGGCTGTTCATGGGGGCCGTAGCGCGGTAGGCTTCTGCCACTGTGTTTGATTGGCCCCGGGGCCAACCCTTGCTTGCGTTGGCCCTCTGGTCGACGGGGGCCGGCATGACGAGGAGCGATAGCGCATCATGCATGAGTTGCTGGTGGCCATCTGGCATCAAGACTACAACCAACTGATCCATATGCAGGCCATGGGGCCCCTCATCGCCTGCCTGATGGTGATCCTCTTTCTCGAATCGAGCTTCGTTTTTCTCCCCCTGCCGGGGGACAGCCTGGTGCTGCTGGCGGGGGGGCTGACCGGCCTCGGTGTGATGGGGCCTGAGGTGGCACTGTTCTACATGCCCCTCGCCGCCGGTCTCGGCAGCCTTATCGCCTATTGGCAGGGGCACGCCCTGCACGGCACCTCCTTCATGGGGATGATAGAGAGAGCCATCCCCGACGAGAGCCTGCCCAAGGCCTCCCGGCTGCTCAACCGCTACGGCTTTCTCGCCATGTTCTCTTCGCGCTTTATCCCCTTCGTGCGGGTCCTGACTCCCATGTTGATGGGGATGTCGCGTCTGCGTCTTGGCGGCGTCATGGTCTCGAGTTTTGCCAGCGCCTTTCTCTGGAGCATGCTGCTGGCGCTGTTTGGACGGGCCGTCATGACCATCCCCTTCTTCGCCCAGCATCAGCAGCTACTGACCAAGAGCCTGCTTATCTGCTCCGGCACTCTCTTTATTGCCGCCATGGTGGCCATCGGCCTGCGCCTCTACCGTCGCCGTTACGGTTAACCATGCCTCCCACTGCCGGCGGGTGCGGTGCTTGCCGGGGAGGGCGGGTAAGTGGCACCCTGTCGTACTCTAATGAATACGGCAGGGAGGCCAAATGCGAATTGCCATTCTCGATGACTACCAGCTCAGCAGTCAGACCATGGGGTTGCCCGAGCCCCACCGGTTGACACGTTTTACCCGTCCGGCACCGGATCGACAGACCCTGATCGAGCGGCTCTTGCCCTTTGATGCGTTGATCCTGATCCGCGAACGCACCCGGCTCGACGGCGCGCTGCTCGCCGCCTTGCCCAATCTGAAGGTGATAAGCCAGACCGGACGCGTCAGTGGCCACATCGATCTGGAGGCCAATCCATGACTCTTGAAGCCCTCAAGCGAGAGCTGGAGCTCTTTGGTGAACGCCACGACGCCGAGACGGCCCATCATGGCCAGCGAATGCTCAACATCACCCGGGACACGGGGGAATTTCTGGGGGTACTGGTACGCGCTACCGGTGCCAAGAGGGTGCTTGAGGTGGGTACTTCGAATGGCTATTCGACCCTCTGGCTGGCCGAGGCGGTGCGTGATGCGGGCGGCAAGGTGATGACCCTGGAGCTACAGGAGAGCAAGCGCATGCTGGCGCTCGCCAACGTCGAGCGGGCCGGGCTCTTGCCCTGGATTGAGCTGGTGGGGGGCGATGCTGAGGCGACGCTGGAGAAGCTGGCCCCGGGGAGCATAGACCTGCTGTTTCTCGACGCCGACCGCAGCCGTTATCAGGGCTGGTGGCCGCAGTTGCAACGCCTGCTTGCCCCGCGGGGTCTGCTGGTGGTCGATAACGCGCTCTCCCACGCTCATGAGCTGGCCGACTGGCGGGAAGAGGTTGAGGCCGACCCCCGATTCGCCACCAGCCTGGTGCCGGTGGGAAAGGGGGAGTGGCTGGTGACGCGCCGTTAGGGGAGCGTGAGGGTAAAGCGGGCACCGCCGAGAGGGGATTCGTCCACTCTGATGGTGCCGCCGTAGGAGTCGACTATCTCGGCCGCGACGGCGAGACCTATCCCTTGTCCCCCCGAGCTGTCGGCGCGTACCCCGCGCTGGAAGATCTGCTCGCACTTGCCCGGCTCGATGCCGGGGCCGTCATCCTCGATAAGGATCAGCAGGCGCTTCTCCTTGTAGCGCAGGGTCACCTGCACCTGGGAGATGGCGAACTTGCAGGCGTTGTCGAGCAGGTTGCCCATCAGCTCCATCAGATCGCCCTGATCCCCGGAGAAGAGGGCATCGTCGTCGAAGTAAAAACGGGTCTGCAGCTTCTTGTGGCGATAGACCTTGGCCAGACTGGCGAGCAGCTTCTCGATGAGGGGCACAGGCTCGGTACCGCGTTTGGAGAGACCCTGGCGACCGGTCACGGCGCGCCGCAGCTGATACTGGATGATCTGATCCATGGTGAGGATCTGGTCGTTGAGACTGTCGTTGGCCTCACGTCCAATCCCCGCATCCTGCGCCGTGATCTGGATGAGGGCGAGGCGGGTCTTGAGGCTGTGGGCGAGATCGTTCAGGGCGTGCTGATAGCGCAGGGTCTGCTGGCGTTCGTTCTCCAGCAGCTGGTTGACCGATTCGGTCAGCGGCAGTAGCTCACGTTCATATCCGCTCGAGAGGGCCTCACGCTTGCTCTCCCTGATCTCGTCTATCTCCTGGCGCAGGGTGTAGAGGGAGCCGAGAGTCCAGCGGGTGGTGAGCAGCAGCAGGCCAAACAGCAGCAGGTAACCGGCCACTGCCTGGCGGATCCGCTTGCCGAGGTAGGCGCGGGTTGCCTCCAGATAGCGTTTGGCCGTGTCGATCATCACCACATAGTAGGTGACCGGCAGCCCCTGCTCACTGCGGGAGAAGCGCATGCTGTAGATGAAGTAGTTCCCCTTGGTCAGCGCCAGATAGCGAAACAGGTAGTCCTTGTCCTCCTTGCCCAGGTAACGGGTGAGATCGTCACAGATCTTCTCTTTGACGGCCAGCACCTCGGGCATATAGAGATTGGACCAACTCATCTGGCCATCGGCACGGCAGATCAGGGTATCGAGGGAGGGATCGATGGCCTCCCGGTTGATCAGGATGGCATCGGGATCATTGCCCTTCTCCTTGAGCCCGCTCGCCGAGAGCAGCCGGGAGAGGTTCTGGTTCATCCGGGTGCTGTACTCCTGGGTCAGCTCTTCCGAATAGGTGCGATAGAGGGCGTAGACGGCCACGGCGGTGATGAGACCTATCACCACCATGGAGCTTAACAGCAGCTTGAGATGCAGGGAGCGGCGGATCAGTTGCATGAGAGGTTAAAGATATAGCCCTGGCGCCGAATGGTCGAGATGGGCTGGATATCGCCACTGGGGTCGAGCTTCTTGCGCAGGCGGCTCACCATCACCTCTATGGTGTTGGGATCCCCCTCGCCATCCCCGTAGAGCTGGTCCAGAAGCTGTTGCTTGGAGACCACCTGGCGGGCGTTGCGCATCAGGTATTCGAGGATCAGGTACTCGAAGCTGGTGAGGGTCACCACCTCGCCCGCGACTTTCAGCTCCTTGCGTGACAGATCCAGCTCATAGTCGCCGGCGCACACCCGCGGGGAGATAAAGCCGGCGCTGCGGCGCACCAGGGCATTGAGTCGGGCCAGCAGCTCATCTTTTTGAAACGGCTTGACCAGATAGTCGTCGGCCCCCGCCTCGAGCCCTTCCACCTTGTCCTGCCAGTTTCCCCGGGCGGTGAGAATGATGATGGGGAAGGGGATCTGCTGTTCGCGCAGGCGGCGGATCAGGGTCAAGCCATCCATGCCGGGCAGGCCGAGATCGACGATGCCCACATCGATGGGATAATTGTCCGCAAAGTGGAGCGCCAGTTCACCGTCGTGGGCGTTGTAGATCTGATTACCTGCCTCCCCCAGCACAGTGGTGAGGTGGTGGTTGAGCAGCTTGTCATCTTCAACGAGAAGGATCTTCATCTTGGTATCCAGCGAATCGGTTTGGCGTCTATCTTATGCAGACTCGGGGGGAAGGGGTCAATCCGGAGGGTATCAAACAAGCCTGAACCGTGACTGGACGCAAACAAAAAGCCCTGCACTTGCAGGGCTTTTGGCTTATTCCAGCTCGGAGAGGCACATCTCTTCGTGCAGTTGCTTGCACCACTTCTGAACGCGCTCGGCGGTCAGTTCGGGCTGGCGATCCTCGTCGATGCCCAGACCCACGAAGTGCTTGTCGTCGACCAGCGCCTTGGAGGCCTCGAACTCGTAACCTGCGGTTGGCCAGTGACCGATGATAACGGCGCCGCGTGTTTCAACCACGTCACGCAGGGTTCCCATGGCGTCGAGGAAGTACTCGGCGTAGTCCTCCTGATCGCCACAACCGAAGATGGCCACCAGCTTGTTGTTGAAGTCGATCTCTTCGAGCTCGGGGAAGAAGTCGTCCCAGTCGGCCTGGGATTCGCCGTAGTACCAGGTCGGGATGCCAAAGATCAGCAGATCGAAGTTCTCGATATCTGCCTTGCTGCTCTTGGCGATGTCGTGGACCTCGATCAACTGCTTGCCCAGCTCTTTCTGGATCATCTTGGCGACAGCTTCGGTATTACCGGTATCGCTGCCAAAAAACAGACCTACACTTGCCATGGTGTCTCGTTACCCGTTTGTGGTGTTGATTCTGGAAATCATCAGACGGCCGCCTCGGGGAGGAGGGCATCCATCTGCTGCTTCAGGATAGATTGGATCAGCTCGGCACGGCTGACATTCTGGCGCTCGGCCAGCTGGTTCAGGCGTTCCAGCAGGTCGGCCTCCACCTTCAACTCGACTCGCTTGAGCCCATTCTCGCGATCGCGCTTCAGCTGGTTGCGCTTGTTGATCTTGAGCTGTGCCTCGCGGGGGAGTGGGTTGGTTTTCGGCCGGCCCGGGCGTTTTTCGTTGGCGAACAGATCCAGAGTGGTGCGATCAGCTTGCTGCTTGGCCATACAACTTCTTTTTTAGCCGATCCCTGCGCCTTCCCAGCTCAGTTCGATCAGCCCCTTGGCGACAAAACCCGCGCACCCCAGAAACAGTACCAACCAGACGATAAAGCGGCCAAACTTGGGCACGTTGCCCCGTTTGAGCACGTCATGGATGGCGAGACCGATCAACAGAAATACGGCCAGAAAGAAGATCTTTAGGCCGAGACTTTCAATTAAATCAATATGTTCACTCAACATGGGATGCGCACACTCCTTATGACCGGCGCACTATAGCATAAAGGCCTTCGTACTGTTAACCGCCTGTCGACAGGAAATCCACAACCAAGCGGTTGAACAGGGAGGGTTTTTCCGCGTGCAGCCAGTGCCCCGCCGGACTCACCACCCTGGCCCTGGCCGCCGGGAACTGGGCCGTGACCGATGGCTGATGGGCGGGCAGCAGATAATCCGACTCCGACCCCTTGATAAAGAGGGTGGGGCCGTCGAAGCGGGAGAGGGGATCCGGCCAGCCCATGATATCCCCGTAGGCCCCTATGATGGCGTTTACGTTGAAGCGCCACTCCCAGCCATGCTCCCCCTTGGCGAACGACTTGAGCAGAAACTGGCGCACCCCGGCCTCTTCCACATGGGCGGCGAGGATGGCATCGGCCTCGCTGCGCCCGGCAGGCGTCGCGGCGTTCACCGCCTGCAGGCCGGCGAAGACATGCTGGTGGCGAGCATGGGGATAGGCGACCGGCGCCATATCCACCACCACCAGGCGGCTCACTCGTGCTGGTGCCTGCTTGGCCACCTGCATGGCGATCTTGCCCCCCATGGAGTGGCCGATAAGGGTGGCCTGAGCCAGCCCGAGCGCATCCATCAGGGCGAGGATGTCGTCGGCCATCTCCGGGTAGCTCATGCTCTCTCGATGAAAAGAGGCGCCGTGGTTGCGCACGTCGACGCTGATAACATCGAACCCCTCGCTCAAGGGACGGGCCAGCAGGCCGAGGTTGTCGAGGCTGCCAAACAGGCCGTGGATCAGGATGACCGGCTCACCGGTGCCCTGACGTTTGAAATTAAGTAGCAAAATTACCTTCCTGCCGCATGTTCATTGATTCGATGATTGTTGTAATGTGCTGAAAGAAAACAGTTTCGATCAACTTTTAGGTAAATTGATGTGGTAATGTTCCAACAAAATACCCCAGAGGGTGCACAGGATCACATACCGGCCTCGCCATTATGCCTTATTCTTGGCCCATTGCCGCGCATGCCCCTTCCCTTGGGCTGGCGGGGCTGCCTATGTATAATCGCCGCATCCGTTTTCCCATGAGCCCAGTGCCAACCCTATGAAAACCATCGAGCTTGATGACGATCTCTACCTCTACATCGCCAGCCAGACCCGCCATATCGGTGAGAGTGCCTCGGATATACTGCGCCGCCTGCTCGCCCAGCCGGTCGCCACTGGTGAGACCGGGGCTGCGGTGACCAGAAAGCCGGCCCAGGCGAGCGCCTCGGCCAGCGGTCTGCTCGCCCTGCTCGAGGGCGGTGAGTTGGCCCAGGAGGAGCGCTCCATCCAGCGTTTCATGCTGATTCTGGCCAGCCTCTACGGGGAGAACCCGGTGGCCTTCACCCAGGCTGCCGAGATCAAGGGGCGCAAGCGGATGTACTTCTCCCGCGATCCCGAGGCCCTGCGCGCGAGTGGCAGCACCACCAAACCCAAGCCGGTACCCGGTACCCCCTTCTGGGTGATCACCAACACCAACACCAGTCGCAAGCAGAACATCATCGCCCAGCTGATGAGCAGCATGGGTTATGAGGAAGAGCTGACGACCCGGGTATGTGCCGCCATCTGATTCATCGTTAGCAAGGAAAGACGACATGGCCCTTCATTCTCACGCCGGTCAACCGGCTCGCGCCGAAGACCTGACCAACATTCCCCGTCTGGTCAGCGCCTACTACCTCAACAAGCCGGATATGAGCCGTCCCGAGCAGCGGGTCGCCTTCGGGACCTCAGGTCATCGGGGCAGCAGCTTCGACGGCGCCTTCACCGAGTCCCATATTCTGGCGGTGACCCAGGCGCTGGTGGAGTATCGCCAGCAGGCCGGCATCCGTGGACCCCTGTTTGTGGGCATGGATACCCACGCGCTCTCCGAGGCGGCGCTGGCGAGCGCCGTCGAGGTGCTGGCAGCCAACGGCGTCGAGGTGCGTATTCAGGCCGGTCTCGGCTACACCCCGACGCCGGTCATCTCCCATGCCATTCTGGCCTACAACGGCGCCGGTCACGCCGAGCAGGCCGATGGCGTGGTGATCACCCCGTCCCACAACCCGCCGCGCGATGGTGGCTTCAAGTACAACCCGCCCCACGGCGGTCCGGCCGAAGGGGAGATCACGGCCTGGGTCGAGGCTCGCGCCAATGCCATTCTCGAAGCGGGCCTGGTGGAGGTGAAGCGGGTGCCGTTTGCACAGGCGCTGACCCTGGCCAACGTGGTTGAGCACGATTATGTGACCCCCTATGTGGACGATCTCGAACAGGTCATCGATGTGGAAGCCATCAGGAAGGCAGGCATCAAGATAGGCGTCGATCCGCTCGGTGGCTCCGGCGTGGCCTATTGGGATGTGATCGCCAAGCGCTATGACCTCGATATCGAGGTGGTCAACTACCGGGTCGACCCCACCTTCTCCTTCATGACCCTGGACAAGGACGGCAAGATCCGCATGGATTGCTCCAGCCCCTATGCCATGGCAAGCCTGATTGCGCTCAAAGACAAGTTCGACATCGCCCTGGGTAACGACCCGGACTACGATCGTCACGGCATCGTCACCAAGGCCGGGTTGATGAACCCGAACCACTATCTGGCGGTGGCGATCCAGTATCTCTTCACCCATCGTACCGGCTGGCCAGAGGCCGCCGCCGTGGGCAAGACGCTGGTCTCCTCGTCCATGATCGATCGGGTCGCCGCCGATATCGGCCGTACCCTCAAAGAGGTGCCGGTCGGCTTCAAGTGGTTCGTCGATGGTCTCTTCAGTGGCGACTTCGGCTTTGGGGGTGAGGAGAGCGCCGGCGCCTCCTTCCTGCGCAAAGACGGCCGCGTCTGGACCACCGACAAGGATGGCTTCATCCTGGCGCTGCTGGCCGCCGAGATCCTGGCGGTCACCGGCAAGGATCCCCAGGCGCACTACGACGCCCTGGAGGCGCGCTTTGGTCGCTCCAGCTATCGCCGTATCGACGCCCCGGCCAACACGGCCCAGAAGGCGGTGCTCTCCAAGCTCGATCCGAGCCTGGTCGAGGCCTCCAGCCTCGCCGGCGAACCCATCCTGGCCAAGCTCACCGCAGCCCCCGGCAACGGGGCGGCCATCGGTGGTCTCAAGGTGGTGACCGAGAACGGCTGGTTCGCGGCGCGCCCCTCCGGCACCGAGTCTATTTACAAGATCTACATGGAGAGCTTCCGGGGTGAAGAGCACCTGGATCTCATCCAGAAAGAGGCCCAGGAGATCGTCTCCGCCGCCCTGGCCAAGGCCGGGGTCTGAGCCTCTTGCATCTCGGGGCCGCCTGCGGGCGGCCCTCTTTTTTTCTCCCTTAAGGTCTTCTTAAGTTTGCTGCGGCACCCTCACTCCATCCTTTTTGATGGGGAAGTTCCATGCCGTTTCGTCTTTCCATGTTTCGTCTGCACCTCTTGCTGGTGCTCTACTTTGCTCTGGTGCTCAACTGGCCCGTGTTCTTGCACATGGCCGATATCCTGCAGCGTCTGGACCATGTCAAGGTCGGCTTCGCAATCTCAATTCCGCTGTTTCTGGTCGCGGCCCTGAACCTGGTCTTCTTGCCGTTCTCCCTGCGTTTCGTGCAAAAACCCTTCTTTATCCTGATGCTGTTGACCGGCTCTCTGGCGAGCTTCGCCATGCTCAAGTACGGGGTCCTGTTTGACAGCTCCATGGTACGCAACATCATAGAGACCAACTCGGGGGAGGCGGGCTCCTATTTGAGTCTGCCGAGTACCCTCTGGTTCTTGCTGACCGGTCTGTTGCCGGCCCTGCTGCTGCTGCTCACCCGGATCGAATATCCGCAGGACTGGTGGCGCGGTGCGGCCATGCGTTTGGCGGGGGCGGCTCTCTCTGTGGTGGTGGTGGCGGGTATTGCCGCACTCTATTACCAGGACTACGCCTCGGTGGGGCGCAACAACAAGATGCTGACTCACCAGATCGTCCCCTCCAGCTATGTGCATGCCACCTGGAAGATAGTGCGGGATCGCTACCTGACGCCTCCCATGCCCTATCGGGAGATAGGCAGCGACGCCCGCTTGCAGGCCAACGCGGGTGAGAAACCGACCCTGCTGTTCCTGGTGGTGGGTGAGACGGCGCGTGCCCAGAACTATGCCCTCAACGGCTATGGTCGCGATACCAATCCCTATACCCGCAAGGAGGGCGTCATCTCGTTTGCCAAAGTCTCTTCCTGCGGCACCGCCACCGCCGTCTCTGTGCCCTGCATGTTCTCCAACCTGACTCGTGAACACTATGACGATCGGGTTGCCTACAGTCAGGATGGCGTACTTGACGTACTGCAGCGCGCCGGGGTTTCTGTGCTGTGGAAAGAGAACGACGGGGGCTGCAAAGGGGTGTGTGACCGGGTGCCCACCATAGAGCGTGATCCCAAACAGTATCCCGAGTTGTGCCGGGGTGAGGCCTGTCTCGACGCGGTATTGCTCGACGGTCTCGAGGGGCAGATCGACAAGATGAAGGGTAACAGCCTGGTCGCCTTCCATCTGATGGGGAGTCACGGTCCTACCTATTTCCGCCGTTATCCACAAGGGCAGCGTGCCTTTACCCCCGATTGCGCCCGCAGCGACATCGAAAACTGCTCTTCAGAGGCGCTGGTCAATACCTATGACAACACCATCCGCTACACGGACTGGTTTCTGGGGCAGTTGATCGAACGGCTCAAGGGGCTCGAGTCCCGCTATCGGGTCGGTCTCATCTATCTGTCGGATCACGGGGAGTCCCTCGGTGAGAAGGGGCTCTATCTGCACGGCACCCCCTATGCGCTGGCACCGCAAGAGCAGACCCATATTCCTATGCTGATGTGGCTCTCGCCCGAGTTTTCCCAGAGCAAGGGGATCGATCAGGGATGTTTGACCCGGGAGGCCAGGGAGGGGAGCTTCTCTCAGGACAACCTGTTTGACACCCTGCTCGGTGTCATGGATGTGAGCACCAAGATCTACCGACCCGGGCTCGATCTCTTTCGCAGCTGCCGCGCCTCGTAACCGGCGAGCAGAAACAGTGAGGCCAGGCATTTGCCTGGCCTCACTCATAGCGGGGGGATTACTCGACCAGTGCCGGCTGCGCCGACTTGTCGGCCCGCCACAGGCGATAGCGCACCTCGTACTCTTGGGGAATGTAGATGACGAAGGGGAGCCTGGAGTTGTAGTTCAGGAAGTAGCCCTGGCCGTAGACCTGGACGAACGACTCCTTCTTTTGGGGATCCGGGCAGGCCATCAGGGTCGAGATGGGGTCGGAGACCTGGCCAAGGGAGAGGTAGTTATAGCCCCATCCCTTGACACTGTGCTGCTCCAGGTTGCCCGAGAAGCGGGGCAGGTTGCAATCGACCATCATCATCTTGCCCACCTGGAGCTCGACCATCATGTCGGCCTCGTTCTCCACTTCCGGCAGGCGGATCACCACACGTTCCTGGTTTGGCTCGGCCGCCGGGAACATGCTGATATCAAATTTTTTCGGCTCGTCAGCAAAGGCGTGACCACCCAGCATCAAGGCGCCCAGCAGGCTGAAACGCACTATGGTTTTCATCGGTACCTCACGGGGATTGCATTAACGCCGCTAGACTAACCGTTTGTCCACCCTGATACCAGCGCCGCAACACTGCTGCATCATAGGGTTAGCGACAAATTGAGGCGAGATCGCACAAGGGTTCGCCAGCGGGTACAAAAAAGGCGCAAGGGTGACCCTGCGCCGTCTCTGTCCGGTGGCCATGGCGTGGCCGTGGGACCGGTTAATCGGTGCCGGTCATCGCACAGTGAGATAACAAAGACCGACCCGCTCTCATCAGGAGGATTTGCCGCTGCGCACATCCTTGATAAAGGCCTTGAGAGAGGCCAGATCGCGCGGGGCGCCGCGCAGCACCTGATCGCCGACGATAAAGGCGGGGGTTCCGCTGATCCCCAGGGCCTCGGCCAGGGCCCGGTTGGTGCCCAGGCTCTTGCTGATGGCGGGATCCTCGAGCTTGGCCTTGGCCTTGCTCCAGTCTACCCCGGCCTCTTTGGCCAGCTTCTCCACCTGAGCTTGATCGCTGAGGTGGCCCTGGAAGGCGACCAGCTTGTCGTGGAACGCCTGATACTTGCCCGGCTGGGTCAGTTGCACCGCCAGGGCGGCGCGAGCGGCATAGAGGGAGGTCTCGCTCAGGATGGGGAACTGCTTGTAGATGTAGCGAATGTCCTTGTCTTCCTTGAGCAGCTCGGTGATCAGCGGATGAGCACGTTTGCAGTAGCCGCAGTTGTAATCGAAGAACTCGACGATAGTCAGGCTCCCCTTGGGGTTGCCGATCTCGGGATCCTTGTTGTCGTAGAGCTGCTTGGCGTGGGCCTTGATGAGATCCTTGTCGTTGGCGGCCTGCATGCTCTCCTGCTTGGCACGCAGCTCGTTGGACATCTCGACCAGGATCTCCGGGTTCTTCAGCAGGTAGTCACGAACGATCTGCTCCACGTCGGACTTGGTCAGCTCGGCAGCCTGCAGTGGCAGGCCCATCAGGGTGGCGCCAGCCAGGGCACCGATCAGAACGGATTTGATACGCATGATACTCGTCATCGCAGGATTGGGTCGCCCTATAGTGGGAGAGTGGTCAGAGATGTCAAGGGAGGGGAGGGTAAAAGGACCATTTTGCTACCATGTTCGTCACTTTGTCGATTTAATCGGCAAACGAAACCTTGAGGGATTTACAAGGGGAAACGCCACGGTTAGTATTCACGCCACTGCTGCGGAGGGGTGGCAGAGCGGCTTAATGCAACGGTCTTGAAAACCGTCGATGGGCGACCATCCGTGGGTTCAAATCCCACCTCCTCCGCCATCTACATAGCCCAACCGATGTAATCGGTTGGGCTTTTTCGTTTTCGTCTGCCACCTCCCCTCTTGGGATCCTCTGGGCTGCGCTGCTTATTCGGCGTAACGATCGCGCAGGGTCCTGATCGCCTCATCGAGCTGATTGCGCTGCTCTGTGTCTCCGAAGCACTCGTCGGGGAGCAGCTGGATCAGCTTGCCCAGGGCGTGCAACAGCCGATAGTGCTCCAGCGGCGACTGGGGGGGCAGCATCTCCTCGAGGGAATCGGCGTTGACCCAGATCTGTTCGACAAGCTGCACCACCATGGCCATCAGCCCCTCTCCGCTAATGGCGGGCATGCCGAGCGCCGTGGCGGCCTGATCGCAGTAGGCTTCCAGCCCGAGCAGGCGAAGCAGCTGTCTGAGATCGCCGATCACGGCGGCCAGATGGCTGCCGACTATGGGTTGACCGCTGGCCGAGAGCTCATAGGCGATCAGACGCAGCAGGGTGCGGATCTTGCGTTGCCGCTGCCGCCGCTCCCCCAGTTGCCCCAGCCACTGGGAGAGTTTCTGGCGCGGGGCGCTGGCTCTTTGATAGAGGCGCACCAGCTCCTGGCGCAGACCGGGCGTCACGACCCCGAACTCGAGGGCACCAAACAGCGAGAGAGTCGTCTCCTCCTCTCCCATCAAGGAGGTCAGCGCCTGCTCCATGCGAGTGCGCAGTCGTCCGTCGGGCTTGCCGTGGGCGAGCCAGAGTGCCAGTTGCAGCGCCGCCGCACCGGGCTCGGGATGTTCGGCCTGAAGGGCCGCGAGGAGCTGGGGTGACTGCTGCCAGGTACCGTCATCGAGCAAATCTTCCAGCTCGCTTGGCTCGACCAGGGCCACCTCGGCGACCAGCTTGTGCATCAGCACGCGGCTGCGCCCGCTCACCTCTTCCTCCTTGCTGCGGCGTATATCCTTGAGGCGTCCCCCCAGAGCGAAGCCGAGATCTTCCTGGGTCTCCTCCAGGGCGTCGCTTTGAAATTCCGAGAGCTCGGCCTGGGCCAGGGCGAGTACCGAGGGGGCATTGCTCTCGTGGGGTGTCAGGGGCTGGGCCTGACTCTGGCTCTCGGTGGGGACCCGACCAATCAGATTGATGTTGAGCATATGGGCTCCTTGCGATGGGGCCGTCAGGCCTGTTGTCGGGTGGCGGGGGCGTCGATGAAGCGCGCGAGCACGCTCGCCTGTTGCACCGGATTGTCCAGATGGATGCGAACCAGTCCGTTATCCAGGATGGCTTGTCCCTCGCTTAAGTCTGGATCGGCCTGGAGCGTGACCTCGTTAACCTCGCCCCAGCTCGCGCTGGCGGCCCCCATGGCGGCAGGGGGGAGCAGCAGGGTGACTCTGCCACCGGGTAGCAGCTCGGTGACACGGCGCTCGATGCGGCGCAGCAGCAGCGCATTCTGATCCTGCTGCCCGAGCAACTCCTCCAGGGCTTGGGCGGTGAGGTGTCGCCACCGTTGGCTCACTTCACGGGCGATGAGCTGCTCCATCTCCTGCTCACCACAGAGCCACTGCACCGCCTCCTCGGCGGCACTGGCACGGGCTGCCAGGGCCAACGCTTTGGCTTCACACCTGGCGGCGTCGAGCAGGCGAGCCGCCTCTTCCCTGGCCTGGGCCAGGCAGACTTCCCCCTCGGCGCGCAGGGCCGCCGCTGCCTCATGGCCCTGAGCCAGGATCTCGTCCAGACGCTGGCGGGTCTGTTCCCGCTCGGCCAGCAGATCCTGCGTCAGTCGCTCCCGTGGGCAGGGCCCTGGCAGGGTTCCGATGACGAGATTCAGCGGATTGTTCATAGCCACCTCACGAGTTTTTGCAGCACAGGGATCGGGCACTCCCCGGGGGGCGGTTGCCCGCCGGGGGCAAGGAGCAACCGGCAGGCACGCAGGGCCGGATCCTGAGTGTGGGCGAGCCAGGCTGCCCCCAGGCCCATGGCCGTCTCTGGCAGCGCCTCGGGGTCGAGCTCGGGCAGGGGGCCACTGGGGAGCAGTGCCTGCAACTGACCCAGACTCAGGCCGTCGAGGCGCTTGGCCAGGCTCTCCCGATAGGGGCGCAGCAAGAGCAGGGCCCCTCCCTGCATGGCCCAGAGACCGAGGGCCAGCAACAGGGTCTCACGGCGCCCTTCCTGCAGCAGTTCGTCGGCGAGGGGGGTCAGCACAGGGGGCTTGCCCTCCAGCGCCAGCTGCTGGCGCAGCAGGCGGTCGAGATCCGGTCGGGTCAAGGGATAGCGCTCATAGGTGAAGCGCCACCTGTCGAGCCCTGTATGGGCCCACCAGGCGGGATCCATCACCTGACCCGGGCAGTGCCACAGGCGGTAGAAGGCTTGCAGGGAGGGGCTCATGCCGCCCTCCCGGTCCGGCGACGCCACCAGATGGCCAGGGTCGCCATCATCCCCAGCAGGGCGGTGGCTGCGGCGGCCCCCAGGGCCTGCCAGGGGAGCGTCTGCCCATAGAGGGTGAGGCCATGGGACGCCTGCTCGGGGGCGGCCGGGGGCTGATAGCGATATTCGGCCCGCTGCAGGGTGAGGCTGATGCGATCCGGGGTGAGGCCGGGTATGCCATTGCGGATCAGGGCACGGATCTCGGCCTCCCGCGCCGGCAGGTTGACCTCGGGGCTGTATTTGATGAAGACGGCGGCCGAGGAGGGGGCGGGGGGCTCACCCTCCTGGGATCTGGGCTCGGCCACCGACACCTCGGCGGTGATGACCCCGTCCATGCTCCCCAGCATCTTCTCGAGTTGCTGACTCTTGAGGTAGTTGAGCTTGGCCTCCTCCTGCTCGGGAGAGGAGACCAGCTGGCCGCTTGGGAAGAGATCCTGCATGGTCACGGTACGTCGGCGCGGCAGGCCGTTTTGCCGAAGCACCTCGACGGCATCCACGAAGCGATCCTGATCCACCCTCAGGGTAACCCCCTCCTTCTCGACACTCTTGTCGGCCGGGATCCGGTTGTAGATGAGCAGGGCCAGCATCTGGTTGGCCTCGGCCTCATCGAGTCGGGTATAGAGCTCGCTCTTGCAGCCTCCCAGCAGCGGCAGCACGCAGAGCATCAGCAGCACGGCTCTCATGACAGGTTCACCAGTTTGTTGATGGTCTGGCCGAGGGAGCCGGCTACCTTGGCGGTGAGGTCGACGCCGACGGCCAATTCGGTGAGGGCACTCTGGGCCCCCATCAGCCCGTTCGGCGAGTCGCTGGTCTGGGGGCTGTTGAGCAGGGCGGCGAAGCGCTGTTGGGTAGGCAAGTCGACCTCGGCAGGGTTGGGCTGGGCGAGCGGGGTGACCGGCGCCAGGGCCTGGGCGATGGCGTGAATGGCATCGATGGTCATGATCTTTTCTCCTCAGACGGGGGGGTGAGCAGGGCTCGCAGGGGCAGGCACTCCTCGGCCGGCAGGCAAGCGAGACGAGCGCTGGCGGCCCGGCGACGGCCCAAACCAAAGAGCAGGATGGCCTCGCATTGGGCCAGTTGAGCGGGGTCATCCAGCCAGTCGGGCAGGGCGGCCAGGATGTCGTGCAACTCGGCGCGCAGGCCGTGGTTGACGGCGGCAAAGCCGGCTTCGACGATGAGACGGGGAAGGGGATAGTTCATAGGGTCACCCTATTTTGCTGATGATGCCCATCATCATGTCTTTGACGGCCTTCATGACCGAGCTCTCGTAGCCGATCATGACCGAGTACTGCTGCATGGCGTACTGGGACCGCAACATGGCCTGGGGATCGTTGTTGATGTCGCTGGACGCCATGGCGGTCTGGGCATCGTTGGCGGTGCGCGAAACCTGGCTGCCCAGTTGGGCGACGATGGCATCGATGTTCATGGGCTCTCCTTAGGATTGTCTGGCCAGCGACTCGCTGGCATCACCGCGCCGTACTTCGCTCGGGGTCTGGCTGAAGTGGCGCCGAAAGCTGTCTGAGAAGTGGGCGGCATTACAAAAGCCCGACTCCAGCGCCACATCGATCACCTTCTTGGGGGTGGTTTCGAGCAGCGCCCTTGCGTGCTCCAGTCGCTGCTGTTGCAACCACTGTTTGGCGGACATGCCGAACTTCTCCCGAAACAGCTGGTTGAATTTGCGCTGGGAGAGGCCGAAGAGATCCGCATAGCGGGCCACCGGCCAGGGCTCCAGGCGATAGCGGTGCAGCATCTCGAAGAGGTCTGCATCGGCGGCGACCAGAGGGCGCAGCAGCGCCGAGCAGCGGCGGCGCTCCACCGTCAGGGCATAGGCCAGCACCAGGCGCAGCATCGCCTCGTCATCGGCCTGACCCAGCCGGATCAGGGTTTGCAGCAGGGCGGGCTCCATCGGAACTGGCAGGGCGGGTTGAGTGGAGGGGTGATCGCAGCCGCCCTCCATCAGATGCTGCAGCTCCCGGCAGATGGGTTGCAGCCGCTGACCGCGGTAGCTAAAGAGGTGTCCCTCCTCGGGCACGGGGCCCGTGGTCAGCAACACGCCGGGCTCTTTGAGTGCGCTGCGGCTCTGCAAAGAGGGGACGAGCAGTAGGTGCAGAGTTGGCATGGTGTGCTCCTGTCTGGGATCCTGGATTCATCATGGGGCCGTCAGGGCATTCCCCCCATCAGGTCATCACCTGAATTGGCGCGGCTGACCCCATATCATCGACCCCGGGAAGCGCTGTGTTGGGCGCGCAGCCAGAGGGTCTCGATCACGGCGCGCGCCGCCAGGCAAGATTGGCGCTGGCGCTCGAGGCGGGCGTACTCCTCCGGGGGCTGGGGTTGGCGCAGGGCCTGGGCCAGCTGGTGAGCTCCGGCCTCAAGCTGGTCGATCAACCGGTGTCTGAGCAGCCCCTGGGGGTCGTGGGCGAGGCGCTCTTCGAGGTGGGTCAGGGTATCCATGGAATCCTCTCAACTGTGCAAGGGAAGAAAAACGAGGCGCTGGCGGCCGGCCAGAGAGACGCCGTCTGGCGCCACGGCGACCACCCGCATCCCCTGCTTGACCGGCGTGCCGGGCAGCAGGCGCATGCCGTTGGTCAACTGCAGATAGGGAGCGCTGGCGTTGCCACCGATCCCCGCCATGGGGGAGGGCAGGTAGTCGAGCTCGGTCACGCTGCCGGCTGCGCCGATAAAGCGCAGAGGGCGTTCGGTTCGGCCCTGGTTGAGCCGCTCGAGCAGAGCCTCGAGCCGAACCTGCTGCTCGGGGTCAAGCTGTCCCGAGAGCAGCCAGGCGTGCTCGGTGCGTCGGGCGCTGAGGCCATCGAGCAGGCTGCCTTGTGACAGGGCCGTGATGAGGCTCTCCAGCTCCTGGGCTCCGTGATCCGATAGCTGCCAGCCGCGCAGCCCGGGTAGTTGATCCAGAGCCCGGGCCAGATCGCTGGTATCCCCCTGAAAGGCCCCGTCGATCTGTGCCTCTCCCTGGGGGTCAAGCGTGACCGTCATATCCGGATAGCCGTAGCTGGCCAGCAGGGCCTTGACCGAGCGCTGCAGATCGTCATCGCAGATGGCCTCCTGCTGCAGGCGAACACCGGCCGCCTGCAGCCGTGCGGTGAGCGCCATCAGGGGGCGACTGGCGCGGCAGCGGCCGCTCAATACCAGGGAGCCGTCGCCCTGCCAGCTCCCCTGCAGGCCGGGCTCGGCGGCCAGCGCCGCGGGCAGCCAGTCGCGGGGGGAGGGGGTCGCTATCGGTGGGGCGGGCCACAGCAGGGTGGCAGCCCCGGCCGAGAGCGCCAGGGTGGTCAGCAGAGCCCACAGGGGGAAGGTCTGCTTGCCGCGGCGGCGTGCGATAAGGGGCGCAGGGGGCTCCTCATCGGAGTGGGCCAGCACGAAGTGGACGCCGGCCAGGTCGATCCCCGCGTGGATCGGGAGTACCCCCTCACCCTGGCGGCGACCCGCGACCCAGCAGGGGGTATCGGAGCAGAGAGCGACGCCGCTCGGGGTCACCTCCAGCCTGGCCTGTTCGCCCCGCTCGAGAGGGAGCAGCAGGTCGCTCTCTGCGGCCCCCAGGGTAAAGGGGCCGGGGGGAAGGCGGAGCTCCTGGCCCTGCAGAGGGCCGTTGAGCAGCTTGAGTTTGAAGCTGGTTTCCATGGCGACCTCACATCTGACGGGGTTCAGCCTTGATCAGGAAGAGGCGGACCACGCTGTGCTCTTTCTGGGTGGTGCTGCGAAACAGCGCGCCGATGAGCGGCAGATCACCGAGCAGGGGGATCTTGCGCACCCCTTGGGTGTGCTCATCCTGTACGAACCCCCCCAGCAGCAGGGCCTGACCGAGATTGAGGGTGGCCTGGGTGGCGATCTCCGCATTCTGGATCTGGGGCAGTGACTCGGTGCGGCTGATGGGTTCCCCCTGACGGCCATCCTCGATGTTGAGGGTGAGCAGCACCTTGTTACCGCTCGCCTCGTGAATGAGGCGAGGGGTGACCCGCATCAGGGCGCCGGCGGTGACCGACTCGAGCTTGGGGTTCTTCTCGCTCTCGAGCTTGGTATAGAAGGTGATACTGCGATCGAGCACCGCCTGCACATTGTCCAGGGTCACCACTGAGGGGCGCGAGACGATGCGCGCCTTGGATTGCTGCTCCAGGGCGGAGAGGCGGACCATGAAGTTGCCCGAGTTGGAGATGAGAGAGGAGAAGCTGTCGGAGCTCAGGCCACCGTTGTTGAAGCTGACGCTACCGCCACCGATGCGGGCCGAGGCGGACCAGTCTATCCCCAGCTCGTTGATGTCGCCGGCATCCACATCGATGATGGCCACCGAGATCTCCACCAGGGTCGGACGCTGGTCGAGCTGGGGGATCAGGCTCTTGTAGAGCCCCATATTCTGCTGGCGATCCCGCACCAGCACGGCGTTTTGACGCAGGTCGGCCGAGAAGGTGGGCAGGCCGCCGCCATCGGTGGGGACCGGGCTCTTGTTGTCGGGCAGGGGAAGGGATCGCCCCTGGGCCATCTCCCGCAATACCGACACGACCCCGGGAACCACCACACTCTGATTGCGATAGCTGTAGCTGGTGTCGCTGGCACTGGCGTATTTGAGGGGGAAGACGGCCACCGTCTCCTTGTTTTGCTCTTGATTAAGGTCCTGCTCGTCGAGCTGCTTGGCGAGGGTATTGACCTGGTTCAGGCAGGCCGGCACCCCGTTGACCTGCAGACTGTTGGAGCTGCCCACCTGGCGCACCTGGCAGGCGGCCCCGTCGAGCAGGCCACTGTGGCGCAGCAGGCGCGCCATGGCACCACCGCTCAGGTAGGCCGGCGAGAGCACCGCCTGCTCCATCTCCTGAGCCTTGTAGACGTAGAGGGTGTTGCCATCGTAGTAGGGGAGCAGTTGGTAGAGACGGGCCAGCTCGCTTAATACCCGGCCCCGGGGCTGGTCTTGCAGCTCACCGGCATAGGCCTCGGTGATGCGCGGACTGACCACCACAGGCAACCCTGAGTTGGCCCCCAGATCCCGCAGCACAGAGGCGAGCGGGGTATTCTGGCTGGAGACGAAGTAGGGGGCGCCCCGCCAGGGGATCGGCTGGGCCAGGGTCTGGGCGCAGAAGAGCCCGGTCCAGAGCAGGTGTAGAGCCTTGTGTTTCATGCAAACCTCCCGATGAAGGGGCGTGGTGGGGGCGAAGTGCGGGCCGCGGGGACCAGCAGTGCCGCCATGGCCAGTTGTTGCTTCAAAAGCAGCGCCAGCTCCACCTCGGTCAAGATCGCCGGATAGCGCCGTAGCAGCCATAGCACCCCCTCCTCCATATAAAGGGCGTCGTCACACGCCTCTGGCGTCGCCGCCAGCAGCAGGCAGGCCTGACGGGCTTGCTCGGGTGGCCAGGTCAGCGTCATGGCGATGCAGGGGCCGGTGGCAAAGTCGCGCCCCTTGAGGCGCCGTCCTTGCAGGGTGCCGGTGAGAGTCCGGTTACCCTGACTCCAGACGGGATTCGCTATCATCCTGGCCAGCCGCTGCAGGGCTTGTGGGGGAGTGAGGTCTCTGTTCATGGGATCATGATGGGAGGCAGGGGCCCCTTTTCGTATCGGGTGCACACCTGAATTGAGGCGAGAAAAAGGCCGCGCATGGCGCGGCCTCGGGATCAGGCAAAGCTAAAACTGTGTCGCCGCTCCAGCGGGGCCTGCTGATTGGGCAGGCCGTTTCTCAGTGCCTGCTCCAACAGCCCCTTCAGCCTGGTGACCTCCTGGGCAAACTGGGCCGCCTCCTGGGTTTTCACTGCCAGGTTATCGCTGACCTGGTGGAGTTGTTGCCGAGTCTCTGCAAGCGCCTTGTCTTGCTGTTTGATGGTTTTTTGGGTCTGGTCGAGCTGATCCTGCAGGCCGAATTTTTGCCGCAGCTCTTCGCCCCGCTGGGCGCGTGCCTGATCCAGCTTGGGCTGCAGTTGATCGACGGCTTTTTTCTGTCCCTCAAGCTCACGCCCCGTGAGGGCCTGGGCATGCTGCTGGGCTCCCTTTCGGGCTGCGTCGGCACTGACCAGACCCGCAACCGTCTCGACGCCCACCTTGCCTACTGTGATGGCAGGCATGGCATGGGCGAGGGCGGCCGGGGCGGCAACAGGCAGGAATCCACCGATGGCGACCGTGCCGACGGCCAGGGCTCCGCGGGTCAGCAAAGAGGTCACATTGGCAATCTGTTTGGCTTTTTCGTCCGAGGCGCCACAGTGTTTGCCCAGCCAGTGGATGGCGTTGCCCAGGGCATCTCCCCCCATGGCGAGCCCTTCTCCCCCCTGTTTCTTGCTCTGCCAATCCTTGTAGGCACAGGCCACATCGCCCACCGCCATGGCAAAACCGACGCCGGCCAGTGCCAGCAGTGGGATGCCGGCGCCGCCGGTGAGACCGGTCACCAGGGCGGCGGCTACCAATACGGCGCTGGCGGCGACCAGGGTCAACACCTTGGCGACAAAGCTGCGCTTGGCCATATCGACCCCGCACTGCTTGGCTGCGCTATCGGCAACCTTGGCTTTTTCTTCCAGGGTCGATGCCTTGAGTTCGTCACCCGACGGACCGGTATGGCTGAGGGTGATACCCATATCGTCAGCCGACAGGCGGCGATTGGCCGGCTCATGGGGGAGACGGTCGCTTTGATCGACATGGGAGAGGGATAGGGAACGGCTAATGTGTTCCATCGTTGGCTCCTGTTAGTGATTAAGGCTGGCCAGCTGGATTTCTGCCCGCTGGCGCAGCGCGTCGTAGCGCGGGTCCTGCTCTGCCTGCCCGAAGCAGAGGGCGATGACCGCATCGAGGGCATCGCGGGCCGCATCGGTTTCACCGAGTGCCTGCAGGCACTCGGCAATATGGAAAGGGGCGAAGGGATCATTGGCCTGCATCGCCAGGGTCTGGGAGAAGAGCGTCAGGGCATGGCGATACTCTCCCTGCTCCTTGAGGGCGCAGGCGAAGGCAAAGGGAAAGCGGCGATCCAGAGGTTGTTGCAGGGCGAGAAAGGCGAAGAGCTCGGTCGCCTCATCACACTCGCCCCGATTCCAGGCGTGATAGGCGCGCTCGTAGAGGCGCTCAAGCTCATCAGGAGGCGTCTGGTTGAGGGTCGCCAGGGTGGTGTTACCCTCCAGCAGTGCGAGGCAGTGCCGGAGTATGGTGTCGGTCTGTTCCTGCCGATCTGACGGGTTCATGGTAAGCCTCTCCTCAGGATGGTAGTGCCCATCCTAATCACTTTGGCCGGGCACCCTTTTGGCAAAATGGCGTTTTCTTTCTGGTTTACGCCTTTGGCCGCGTTATTTCAGGAGCGTCTGATAGACGCTGTTAATGGAGTCATAACCGGCACTGTGGTAGGCCGCGTGTACACCAAACACGGCGTCTTGCAGAGCGTGGTTGCTGATGTCGTATCCCTGTCGGGAGAGGTTGTCCAAGAGGATGCCCAGTTGTTTGATCCCCTCCCTGTGGTAATCACTCTTGACGAAGCCTGATGTGAGACGGTTGACGGCATCGGCGATGGCCTTGTTGTCAGGGTTGGCGGTTGGGGGGCCCGGTTGTATCGCCACAAAGGCAGCCTGATGTTTGTCTCTTTGGTAGCGGGCATCTCTCAGGGCGCGCTCCTCATCGTCACTACGGGGTGGCAGAGGGGGAAAGATCTGGTCAAAGGTCTGTTGCCGCTGCGTCTGCGGGTTGGGTTGGAGGGGCTGAACCTGCTGCAGGGCGGGCGGCGACAGGGGTTGTTGGCGCTGTGGTTGGGGCAACTGGCTTTGGATGTAGGTGGCCAGCGCCCGGGAGGTCTTGCCGTCACTAGAGCCTTTACCGAACAGATAGTTGCGGCTGACGTCTGCGTGATACTGCGCATCCGCACCCTGGCTGATGGTGACGTTATAGGTGTGTGAAAAACCGTTGTTACCCTTGGCGCCAAGGGTAAAGGTGGCGGGCATCTGCTGGTGTTGCAGTGTTGCGAGCTGTTGGCTCAGTTGGGCACGTGCTGATTGGGAAAGAGACTCCATGATGCACCTCTCGGTTGTCAGTAGAAGGGTTAAGCCATCAGGCCATGAATAAAGGGGCTTTGGTTGGGCGCGAGAGGGATGCTTGTCGCCTCGAGCAACCGCGAGTCCCACTGCTCGGCGAGATCAAGCATGGAGGCCATCTCGTCGGCTAACAGGATGGGCGTGCGAAGATCTCGCGTCCGGTAGAGGGTCAGGCGATCGCTGTCGGGATAGATGCCGATGCCATCACCGCCACGCATCGGCTCGAGGGCCTGATGAGCCAGATGCACAAAGAGGGGGCGAGTCAGCACATCGGGCAGCGGCTGACTACAGCGCACCGTCAGGTGAAGCCTCATCCCGTCGGGATCCCTCAGCACGGTGACGAGATAGGTGGTGCCATCGTCCCGTTCCAGGGTCAGGGTTTCGACGCCACTGTGTTCGAAGCGGGTGTGGATCCCCATGTTTGCGAGCTGCTGATCAATATCGGTATTCATCGATGGCTCCTTGGGTCAGTAACCAGTGTTCGCCTGGCGCTCTCTGAGTCGGGTCATCGCACAAGAGGCCATAGGCACAGATGTCATGGTGACCTTGCTCATTACGAAACAGCCCGCGCAAGGTCCCCTCATGGCGAAAACCGAGCCGCTCGAGCAGGCGCCGAGAGCGGTGGTTGTCGGCCTGAACCCAGCTTTGGACCCGGTGCAGGGGATGGCCCAGGGCACCGGCAAACAGGGATGGCAGCAGGCCTGAGAGGCAGTTTTGCATCAGCCCCTCTCCCCACAGGCGTGGGGAGAGGGCATAGCCCAGGGTGATGATGCCAGCCCCTTGCTCCCAGTCGGTCAGACGCACGACACCGCACAGGGCGCTCTCCCCCTCCTGGCGCAGGGCACTGATCCGGCCCTGCCCGGCGGGAAGGGCCAAGGCGTTGTCGAACCAGCGCCGGGCCGCGCTCTCCTCCATCCGGGCGGGGAGCCCGGTGAGGAGGGCAACCCTGGGGTCGGCGTAGAGCGCCCGATAGGCCGGGTAGTCCGCTTCCACCAGGGTGTCCGGGTAGAGGGGGCGGCGGCTCAATGACAGCGGTAGCGCAGCCATAGCTCGTCGTCCAGTCGCACCGGTTGCGCCCCCTCGGCCAGCATCAGTTCACTCAGGCGTCGCCGGGCCAGATCGAGTTGCCGATCGTGGGAGGCCGGCAGGATCATGGCGTCGATATAGCGCAGGAGTGGCACCGAACGAGTCAGGCGGCGCAGCAGGGTCATCAGGGCCAGCACGGCCTGGCCGTCGCTCTCGCGGGCGGCAAAGTCGCACAGGATGAGACGCTCACCTTCCTGGCGGTAGACCAGCTGGAAGCGGGGCGTCTCGATCCGTTGCCCGGCCAGAAAGTCGCTGCCGAGGAAGTGCTCCGGGGCCGGGTGCAGCCCCTGGGTCTGCATAAAGCGGGTGACATCATCCATCTTCTTCTCTCCCTTAGGACATGCGCACGCTGCTGGAGAGGCGCTCATGGGCCTGGGTCAGGGTCGTCAGGATCTCGCGCAGGTCGCTGGAGACCTTGAGCGCCTTGTCCAGTGTCTCGTCGGCGCGCTTGAGTTGCTGCTCGGCCAGACCATGCTGGTAGTCGGCCAGGGCCTGCCCCTCCTGGGCCTCGCGGCTGGCCTGATTACCAAAGCTGACGCCGGCAATCCCCTGGGCGATGCTGTCGATCCCGTGACCGACCCCACCGATGCCACTCAACCCCTCGGACTTGGCACTCAGAGCCCCAAACACCCCCTGGGCAACACCGCCGACAATCTGGGCGATGGCCTGGGATTGCTTGGCATCAAAGTCTTTCTCGATGGCATCGAGGCGGGTATTGAACGAGGTCTTCTGCATCTGGAAGGCGTTGTTTTGTTGGGTCTGCTGGTACTGGCGCAAGACGTCGCGCAGCTTGCCAAAGAGTTGCCCCAGCTGGACCATCAGCTCGTTGAGTTGGCCGATGGCATCCCCCCCCTGATCCCCGGGGGTGGAGGTCAGGGAGCTCAGAGAGCCGACGGCGCTGGTGCTGTTATCGATGGTGTTCATGTTACTCTCCTTTGTCTCAGGCGATATTGGCGGCAATGCTGCTGAGCATGGCGCCGGTCTTGAGCTGGGCATCGGATCCGGCAGAGAGGGCCTTGCCGGCTCCGTCCATCAGGTTGCCGATATCCTCTTTGGCCCGTTTCTTGATTTTTTCGAACTCGTCGAGCATGAACTGCATGAAACTGCTCTCGTTGATCAGCTCCTGCACTATCTTCTGCAGCTCGGCCCGCTCCTTGGCGATCTCGCCCTGGAATACTCCATTGGCACCTTGCACACTGGCGCGGGTGACGGCCTTGGCGATATTGGGGGCACTCTTGAGGCTGGCGGAGACGGCGGCGTGAATCACGGCCCGCTGCACCTCCTTGACCACCTGTTTGGTGAGCTCCTCGGCCGTGGCTTTGGCGCCCGACTCCATCGCCTTCTTGGCGGCGGTCTCGACAGCCTTGGTGACCATCTGTTCGATGGCCTGTTTGCTAAAGGCTTCCAGCAGGTGTCCCTGTCCCAGGAAGCGGGTGGTCTGCTCGGCGATGTTCTTGGCCACCTGCTCGGAGACCTGCTCTGCCACCTGCTTGCCCACTTCGGCGGCGGCGGTCTTGACGGCGGCCTCGCTGCCCTGGGCGACGGCCGTGTGGACGGCTTGCCCCGCGGCGCCCTCCATCACCGTCTCCGAGGTCTTGGCTATTGACTTGGCGGCCATGACGCCACGGCCGACGCTCACCAGATCCACCATCATGCCGGCGATCTCGAAGGCGAGTTGAACCTTGCCGGCCACATCGGCGATCGCCTTGTACTTGTCGGCGTTGGCGGTATCGATAAGGGCCAGGGTCTCGCACGCCGCCTTGACCAGACCGGCGCAGCCGGCCGCCAGATCCATGGCTCCCCCGGCGTAGTCGCCGACGACCAGCTTGGCGACACCGCTGATCACCTCGGCGACCGAGACAATCCAGTCGACGATGGCGGAGAAGATGCCGGCCTTGTGCGCCTTCTGTTGATCCTCGATGGCCTTGTCGACCTGCTTGCGCAGGTCCTCGTTTTGGCGCAAGCGCAGGTTCTCGGCCCCCTGGGTGCGGATCTCCAGCGCCAGGGACTTGAGGTTGGCGTTGTCACCGAGGGATTTCACCCCCAGCAGTGCCGCCGCCAGGCTCATCGCCTCCATCGGCGTGCGCTCGATATCGGCCAGGGTGATGGGTTTGTCATCGACCCGGGGACCAAAGGCCTCCAGGATGCGGTTCAGTGCCCCTTCGGCCAGGCGCAGGGTCACCGGCTGGCGGGGAGGCGGTGGCGCATTGAGGGGGTCACCACGGCCATGCTCCCGCTTGGGAAGCGGTGGTGCCAGGGGATCGAGGGCGCCGGCGCCGACCGGCGGCTGGCTGGCTGTCGGTGGCTCCAGCCCCTGCGGGTTGACCCCGAGCTGGGTGTTGCCATAGCGGGTCTCGGTGATGCTGTTCATGGCTGAACCTCCTGTACCTGTGCCGAGAGTTGGCGCTGGATCTCGCCCTTGATAGCGAGGTGTTGCGGCTTGTCGGCGCACCACTTGAGCGCCGCCTGGAAGGCCTTGGCCGCCTGCTCCGGTTGGGCACTCTGGCGATAACTGAGGCCGGCCAGGTAAGGGGGCTTGGGATCGTCGAGCCTGAGCAGTCCCGCCTGACCGAAGCAAAAGAGGGCCTGATCGTGCTCCTCGAGGCGCTGACAGCAGAGCCCCAGTGCCAACCAGTAGTCGTATTGCCAGTGGGAGAGGCGCGAGAGCAGCATGTAAAAGCGCTTGGCCCCGGCATAATCCCCCGCCTCAAACAGCTGGCAGGCGTAGGCATAGACATGGTCCAGGTCGACCGGATCCAGATTGATCAGGGCCTGCAGCGTCCCCCCCTGATGGAGAAAGTCGCGCACCGTGGCCAGATCGTCTTGTTCTGTCATCTCATCCTCCTTAGCGGATGTTCTGGGCGATGGACTTGTTCATCTCGGCCAGCAGGGTCTGCATGCTGTTCACCAGGCTGACGCAGACGTTGTAGGACTGCATGGTCTTCTGGATCTGGAGCTGAGCCTGGGTGACAAAGTCGGAGCAGCGGCCGGAGTCGGTTTC
Source organism: Aeromonas sp. R6-2 (assembly GCF_040908155.1). NCBI lineage: Bacteria > Pseudomonadati > Pseudomonadota > Gammaproteobacteria > Aeromonadales > Aeromonadaceae > Aeromonas > Aeromonas sp. R6-2. The sequence goes on from NZ_JBFODE010000055.1 coordinate 87,856, forward strand.
GAGCGCCCCCTTGATCATGTCCAGCTGGCCCTTGTCGAGTTTTACCTGGCCCGGATTGGCCATCTCCCGGTCGTAGATGTAACTCAGGGCCTGGCGCCAGACGGTTCCTTGCCACTTGTCGCGAACAAAGGGGAGGTTGCGCAGCTCGTCGGGTGAAGCACGCTCGGCCCAGTCGGGCAGATCAAAGGCATCACTGGCACGGCAACCGGGGATGTAATCATCCGGACGGGTACGCTCAACCTGGGCACGCAGCCAGCCATCGATATCGCTGGTGGAGTTCTTGCCGTCGTTTTGCACCGTGATGGCGATATGGTGGTCGCGCAGGTACTGGACGACGTCGGGCGGCAGTGCGGCCTTGTCGTCGGCCTTGGCCAGTTTGGAGAGGATGGCATCGACCTGGTTGGCGGCCTGCTGGGAGTCCCGTGCGCGGTCGGCCTTGGCACTCATCTGGTCGTAGCGGACCTGGGCGAGATCCGAAAAGAGGGTCATGAACTTGTAGAGGACGCTGATCCCCTCGGACATCAGGTTGTCTCCCTCCCCGGCCTTGCGATCCACGTAGGCGTCGTAGTCGGGGCTGGCGGCAACGGCCGCAGTGCTGGAAAAATGGGTGGCAATGCTCATGATGTGGCCTCTTAACGGATGTTCTGGGCGATGGACTTGTTCATCTCGGCCAGCAGGGTCTGCATGCTGTTGATGAGGCTGACGCAGACGTTGTAGGACTGCATGGTCTTCTGGATCTGGAGCTGGGCCTGGGTGACAAAGTCGGAGCAGCGGCCGGAGTCGGTTTCGAGCGCGCCCTTGATCACGTCCAGCTGACCCTTGTCGAGCCCCTTGCCATCCGGGTGGCCGATGCTCTTGAGATAGCTGTCGATATCGCTGGTGGAGTTTTTGCCATCGTTTTGCACCGTGATGGCGATATGGTGATCGCGCAGGTACTGGATCACCTCGGGGGAAAGGTCTCCCTTGTCATCGGCCTTGGCCAGTCTGGAGATGATGGAGTCGACCTGATTGGCGGCCTGTTGGGAGTCCCGGGCACGGTCGGCCTTGGCGCTCATCTGGTCATATTTACCCTGGGCCAGGTCCGAGAACAGGGTCATGAATTTATAGAGGACGCTGATCCCCTCGGACATCAGGTTGTCACCCTGGCCGGACTTGCGGTCCAGGTAGGCGTCATAGTCGGGAGAGGAAGTAACAGCAGAGGCGGTAGAGAAATTAGTGGCGAAGCTCATGATGATCTCCTCGATCAGGGGTTAGATAAAACGGCGCCCAAGGGAAGGGGCCGCTTTGGCTGTGGTGCCAGCAGGCGATCCACTGCCGGGTTGCTTGAGGGAAGCCTCAAGGGAAGTGAAATGGGTCTGCAGTCGTCCCATGCACTCTCCCAGCTGCTCGCGCAGGGGACGCAGCTCCTGCTGCATGGCACGGGAGAGACGCTCGAGACGCTGCTGTGCCTCGGGGTCATGGGGAGCCTTGGTCTTGAGGTCGGCGATCTCTTGTTGCAGGACCTGGAAGGCGGCCATCTGCTCACCGAGCTTGTGCTGGCGAAGCTGCAGATCCTGCATCAGGTGTTGCAGGGGATGGGTGGATTGCTGGCTCATGGATATGACTCCTTTTGGTTGCCGATGGAGGGGATGCTAGGCCCCTCCCGGGGGGGCGACTTTCGAGAAACTGCGCCCTCTTTGCTGTTTGGACGCGTGGGTTCCTGGTCTGTCTGATGGCCTCATTCTTGGCGCTTTGCTGTCGGGGCGGCATAGGGTGAAGACCTGAAACGGTCCTCAGGGGAGAGAAACGAGACGAGCCGCCCAGGGGGCGGCTCGTCGGTGAGAGACAGGCAAGGTTATGGCTGAGTGGTCAGACGCACGGCCCAACCGTCGTCCATGCGCAGCAGCTCCCCTTCGGCCCACAGCTCGGCGCCTCGCAACAGACGCAGTGTCGGATAGGCCTGAGGCGTGACGGCGCACTCGAGATCCGGTACCCAGCTTGCCAGGGTGGTGGCATCCAGGCTGATCTTGCCCACCTCGACCATCAGTCGGATTGTGCCGGGCGGCGGGGCACAGAGCGGTTTACCGGGCAGCGCCCGCCCCGACTGCCCATCGATCAGTTGCAGCCGGGCCCCCCCCAGGGGATGGAGCCAGAAGCGATCCGGCGCCTCATCCATGCCGTGCAGGGGCAGAACGTCCCCCAGGCTCAGGGTGGTGAGCTCCGCCTCGGGCAACTGGCACCAACCCAGTTGCAGGCCAAGCTCGTGGATGCGCTCCGGGCTGGGGGTGAGGGCGCTGAGCCAGCGGTGGAGCAGTGCTGGCGGGACCGATTCCAGGCACAGGGGGAGTTGCCGCCCCTCGCTGTCGAGGGTAAGGCGCCAGCACAGGGCCGGCGCCTCGGCACGGCAGAGAGTGGCCGGAGCCAGGGGCGGCAGTCCCTGGGCCTGCAACCACTGGTCGAGGGGGGCCAGGGTCCAGCTGGCCAGCAGGGGGTAGAGGCTCTCCTCTATCTGCGCCAGTGAGGGGGTGGCCAATCGGGGATCCAGCCAAGCGCACCAGGCGGCCTCGCTGATCCAGAGGTGCAGCTCACTCCCGTCGCTGCAGGTGCTCAGACGCAGGCCCGGGCCGGTCGGGCGTGACAGCTCCGCCTCCAGCTCGAGTTCACCCAGGCGCGAAGTGGCGCCAATCCGGCTGAGACGAAACAGGGGGGCCTCGCTACCCCAGCGGCTAGTTGTCATGATCGACCTCCACGGTGACCGGTATCTCGAGCAGGGACGAGAGCGCCTCTTCCAGCCCCTTGCCTCGCCCGCAGAGGCGCTGCGCCACACTGGCTGACGGTGCCGTCAGGCGCATCACCAGCCGCCCCCCTTGCCAGCCTGCGTTGATCATCAGGCCTGCGAGGGGACCGCTGGCTGCCCTTAATTGCAGTGTCTCGGGCAGGGGGGGGCGCGCACGAGCCGGCTCCTGTTCCCGGGGCGCCGGTGCCGGCATAGCCTTGGCCGCCCTATGGGGGTCATGGGGGGGGGCGGCGCGCAGGGGCGGTAGCGGTATATCCCCGAGCAGGGCCTGAAAGCGCTCGACGGACTCTTCCTGCGGGCGTTGCTCTTCGTCTCTTTGCTGCTGACGACGGGTGGGCAGGCAATGGGTGGGTGTGATCATGGAGCCTCCTCCAGCAGTTGTAATTTTTCCTGTTCGCGCAGGTTTAGCCTGAGTCGGGTCTCCTGCTCTGCGCGCAGTTGGTTCAGTCGTCCCTGCTCGGCGATCAGGGCATCCTGTTCGTGGGCCAGCCGCTCGACCTCGCTCTCCAGAGTACAGAGGGCGGCGCGCAGACGGCCCAGGGTCGCCTGGTTCATACACCCGGCCTGCTGGGTCAGCTGGCGCCACTGCTGACGCAGGTCCGCCTGGCGGCTGGTCAGTTGTTGTTGGCGCAGCCGCAGGCTCTGCAGTTCTTCGCCCAGCCGCGCCAGTGTGGTGCGCAGTCCTCGCTCCCGTCGCCGTTTGATATCGAGTAACTGTCTCAGCATGGGAGCCCCACGGCGTCAGAGAGGGTAACCAGGGTCTGGGGCAGGGCCGTCGGTTCGTCGACCCGCTGACAGAGCAGTGCCGTGATGGCCGGCCGCCGGGCGATGGCATCGTCCGCCTCCGGGTCCTGTCCTTCCTTGTATTCTCCCACCCTGACCAACAGCTCCACCTCTTGCCAGGCGGCGAGCAGGTGGCGCAGACGGCCGGCCGCCTGCTGATGGGGGCGCGCGGTGACCTGATTCATCACCCGGCTGATGCTGGCCAGTACGTCGATGGCCGGATAGTGGTTCGCCTCGGCCAGACGACGGGAGAGCACTATGTGCCCGTCGAGCAGGGAGCGAACCTCTTCGGCCAGGGGATCGCCCTTCTCCTCCATCAGTACGGTATAGAAGGCGGTGATACTGCCTTGCGCAGCCGGACCGGCTCGCTCCAGCAGGCGCGGCAGGCGGGCGTAGAGACTGGGGGGGTAGCCCGAGCCCACCATGGGTTCGCCGGCGGCCAGCGCAATTTCGCGAATGGCCCGGGCGTAGCGGGTCAGAGAGTCCACCAGCAGCAGCACCCGGCGACCCTGGTCGCGAAAGTACTCGGCGATGGTGGTGGCGGTTGCCGCCGCCTTGAGGCGCTCCAGCGCGGGGCGATCCGAGGTGGCCAGTACCACCACGCTGCGCTCGCGCAGGGCCGGGGTCATCACCTGCTCGAGAAACTCCCGCACCTCGCGTCCCCGCTCGCCGATGAGGGCCAGCACCACCACCTCGGCATCGCTGTTGGCGGCCAGCATGCCAAGCAGGGTGCTCTTGCCGCAGCCGGCCGGGGCGAAGATGCCGAGGCGCTGACCCACCCCGACGGTCAGGATGGCATCGATGGCGCGCACGCCCATGGGCAGAGGGGTGTCGATAAGGGTGCGGGCCAGCGGCTCGGGGGGCTCGGCCTCGAGAGGTTGCCACCCCTCGATGTCGGGGACGGGGAGCCGATCGGCGGGGCGTCCCAGGGCATCGACGACCCGTCCGAGCAGGGCTGGGCCGACGCCGATCCGGGCTCGCTCTCCGGTGGGGGAGACCAGCATGCCGCAGGCCAGCCCCAGGGGCTCCCGATAGGGGGAGAGCAGGGCCTGCTCCCCCTCCAGGGCCACCACCTCGGCAGGGCTGCCGTCTGGCAGGGTGCAGAGTTCCCCCAGGCCGACGCCGGGCAGATGGGCCCGCAGCAGGGTGGTGCCCACCGTGAGGATGCGCCCCTCCAGGCGCTCCTGGGGCGCAGAGGTGAGGATGGGGTGGGGCAGCGCTCCCAGGATCTGGTGATAATCAGGCAGCCGCATGGGTCTCTCCTATCAGCTCTATGTGTCCCAGTACCTTGAGTTCGGCTTCGTCATCGATCTCCTGAAACGAGAGGACCGGGGTAGTGAAGAGATCCTTTTCGATGAGCTTGCGGATAAAACGGCGCACGTCGATGGCGGTCACCAGGGCGGTGCCAGGACCGCCCGTGCGAGCGAGTGCGGAGCGGATCTCGCCGAGGATGGCCTGATTTTCCTCCGGGCTCAGGGCCGAGTAGGAGCCGGCCGATGTCTGGCGAATCGACTCGCGCATCAGTTGCTCGATATGGCCGCCGACCAGCCAGGCCCGCACCCAGGGCTGGCCCCGGCGCTGGCGACCGACAATATGGCGGCGCAGGGCCAGGCGGGCATATTCCGCCAGCATGACCGGGTCTTTCTCCCGGGGGGCCCACTCCACCAGGGCCTCGAAGATGGCCCGCAGATCGCGCACCGAGACCCCCTCCGCCACCAGGCGTTGCAGCACGTCGGCAACCCGGGCCACCGGCAGCTGGCGCTGCAGCTCCTTGACCAGCTCCCCGTAGCGCTGCTCCATCTGATCCATCAGGTAGCGCGCCTCTTGCACCCCGATAAGTTCGGCCCCGTAGCGGTCGAGGGCGACCGACACCAGGTGGACGATCCGCGCCTGCCCCTGATGGCACTGCAGCCCCATGCCGGAGATGGTGGCGACCTGATCCGGACTGACCCACTGCAGGGTGAGTCCACCGAAGGGGAGGGGATCGCGCTGGCTCACCTGTTTTATCTCCGGACTGGCGAGATCGAGCAGTGGCAGGGGCGGCAGGGCCAGGGAGAGGATGGGCTCCTGATAGAGCAGCAGCGAGAAGTGACCGGGAGCCAGAGAGGGATCCCCTTGCAGCTGGATATCGGGCAGCGGCAGCCCCAGTTGCTCGAGCTTGTCCAGACGCAGGGCCGAGAGTGCCTGGCGCAGCTGCCCATCGCGCGCCTCATCGGGGGACAGGCGCAGCAGCAAGGGGGTGGCACCTATGGTCAGGGGGGCACTGTCGGCACTCGCCTCATCCCCGTGCAACTGGGCTGCTGCGGCGCTGTTGCCCCCTTCGCGGCTGAGCCAGTAGGTGATGCCGGCAACCAGGGCGGCCAGGGAGAGAAAGACCAGGGTGGGGAAACCGGGCAGGCAGGCAAAAAGCACCAGCACGGCCGAGACGATCCAGAGTGCCTGGCGCTGGCGCAGGATCTGCTCGGAGAGCTCGCTGGCCAGGTTGCGTCTCTGCTCCCCGGGCACCCGGGTGACGATGATGCCGGCCGCGATAGAGATGAGCAGGGCCGGGATCTGGGCGATCAGCCCATCCCCCACCGAGAGGATGGCATAGGTCGAGGCGGCCTCGCCGGCGCTCATGTCGTGCATGAAGACGCCGACCCCGATCCCGCCGAAGATATTGACCAGGATGACGATGATAGAGGCGATGGCATCCCCCTTGACGAACTTCATCGCCCCGTCCATGGCCCCGTAGAGTTGGCTCTCCTTCTGGACCATGGCCCGCTGACGGCGAGCCTCGTTGGCATCGATGATGCCGGCCCGCATGTCGCCGTCGATACTCATCTGCTTGCCGGGCATGCCATCGAGGGAGAAGCGGGCACTGACTTCGGCCACCCGCTCCGACCCCTTGGTGATGACGATAAACTGCACGACCGTGATGATGGCAAAGACGATGAGGCCCACCGCCAGGTTTCCCCCCACGGCGAAGTTGCCGAAGGTGTAGACGATCTCCCCGGCATCGTGTTGCAGCAAGATGAGACGACTGGTGCTGATGGTGAGGGCCAGCCGGTAGAGGGTGGTGATGAGCAACACGGCAGGAAAGGCAGAGAACTCCATCGGCTCGCGGATATAGACCGCCATCATCAGCAGGGTGATCGAGAGAGTGAGGTTGATGGCGATCAGCACATCCACCAGCAGGGTGGGCAGGGGCACTATCATCATGAAGATGGCCAGCAGCAGCATGGCGGCCAGGATCACATCCTGCCGTGCGGCGATCCCCTGTAACCAGCGATTGAGCGTTTTCATCTGTGTGCTCCACAACGTGATCTTGTCAGGGGTTATCTTGCGTGCGGAGGCGGGGAGTCGGTATAGGGTCAAGACCTGAATCGGTGAATACAATAGCGGTGAGGTGGCCTGAGCCACCTCACCATCCTCTCGACATTATTTCGTCACTTTGAAACGGGTGACATCTAATTCAGGATGCCGCTCAACATGTCGCATCTCTGAATAGGTGATTGGCTCATTGTAATCAGGGGCTCTCGTCATGCCTGATTTCCATGGTTTGGTGTGCAGATCCCTGCGCTCCACCTCCCTCCCGTCAAAATCTTGCCAGGCGAATGCCACCTTGGCTCCCGTGGATTGGAAAAACTCCAGCCCGAGCTTACTGGTTTGCCTAAAAAAAGCAGTGTTAAGCATTTTTTCTACAGTATAGGCATCCCCCAGGTTAGCCAGTGCAGCACGCCGATCATCGGGGGACGGCATGGCCGAAATATCCTTGAGTTCCTTGGCAAGGGTAGTGATTTCTTGTGGGCTCATTGGCTCCAATAAATAAGGTGGGACATTTTTAGTGAGAAACGATTTTATCTCATCTTCACTTTTGTTTTTCAGTTTTCCTAATATATCGATTCTGTCGTGATTCTGATGTAAAAAGTCAGCCCATTGGGTCACTCTCTCCCGTTGCCACTCAACCTTTTTATCCTGTGTATGCTGACTCGGGTATCCGCTGGCAAACTCCCCCAGCTCCTTGGGCTTGATGTGATTGGAGAGGAGCCCTTTAGCCGCATTTTCCTGGGTTGAGAAATAGCTGTCTATGGTGAGAGGCCACGCAATGCCCAGTGCGCTGTTGTATTCATCGATGGTCTCAAGTTTTATATCCTTGCTAACACCGAGATGAGAGAGTGCGTCACTCATATCGCCACGAATATTGGTTCCGCCGTACAGAGCACAGCGGATGGGCTCTCCTCCATCTTTATTCGAGAGGGCTATGTCACGCGGTAACATCTGGGTAATTCTGGTGGTGCGATGAGAGAACAGACTCTTATCTTCCCATGCTGTCGTACAAAACTCTTTGATGCGATCGAGATAACCAAGATTGGCGTCACGACGAACAGAAGGTTGCGAGTCGTGATAGTCAACCCTGTAGGTCAAACCATTGATGTCCAAACGGCCTATTTTTTCAAAACCGGGAAAACTGGCGGCGTGTCCAACCTCTTGGAGGGAGTTCACTTTGATAGAAAGCTCCATATTCTCTCTCCTATCAGACCAGGTTGCCATGAGGCATGGCTGTAGTAGGGGCATTTTTCGAACTGTTCAGACGTGCTTGCCAGTGCTTCATCAGCTCCAGAAATTGTGAGAAGTGATCACAGAAATCGTGCAGGCTTGTTTGAGTGAGCGCCAGGCTCCAATAAAGAATCAGGCTATTGGTTTTGGGCTCGATACCGAGACCAGGACCATGTCGTAACGGATTGAGCGCTTCAACAAGCAATTCATGCATCAGGCTGCTATCCAGCGCTTCGTCCACCCCCGTGGATATGGTTCCAATCAAGGTGATGACCTCGTCACTGTCATAACGAAGAGCGATCTCTTCCTTTTCATCTATGGTCAATTGGCAGAGGCCAGCTGAATCGAAGCGTGCGTCGGGGATACCTATGTGTTTGGCAAAATGAGCGAGCATATGTTGAGTTTGCATTCTATTTCCTCTCAGATTATTTCCACTGCCGATGATGGACTTCCAGTTGCGATCCCGGCTTTGGTAATTGGTTACTATCTTTAGAAAAGCACTCTGATGTTGGAGGCATGGGATGTGTGCTTTGGTGTGTCGTTCGGTTTCCGTTGAGTGATTACCGCGTTGTTGTTGGATCTGTGATGGACGCCCGATCGAGCAGCAGACGTTGGCGGCGCACCAGCTCGGCCCACTGCTCGGCGCCGCTGTCGGGGGGGGCCAGGGCCGAGAGCCAGAGGGAGGCGCCGCTAAGCCAGGCCCGCAGCGGGATGCCGGCTCCCGCATCCGGTTGCAGTAAAGAAAGAAGACGCAGCAGGGTCTCTTGCCTATCCTGCCGGGCGAGGGGGCGGCACAGGCTGACTCTGGCCCGGCCCTGGCTCTGCTCCAGATAGAGGGTCTCGCCGGCCCGCGGCAGAGCGAGGCGCAGGGCCGCGGCCTGCCCCTTGGCCCCCATCAGCCTTAGCCAGAGCTCGGTCTGACGTTGCCATTGCAGATCCATCAGGACACCTCCCCCGGTACACACTTTGGAGCGTGTCGACAGCGGGTCACGTCGCTCTCATAGGCTGGGGTCAGGCGGGCTTGCAACTCGCGCAATTGCGCCAGCATCGGCTCTCCCCGGCGTGCCCGTCTGGCCAGTTGCTCGAACTCCTGATGCAGGGTGAGGGGGGAAGAAGTGGAGGGGACTCTGCCCTGGGCATCTTGATGGTTCATAGGGACTCCGCAGATCGGCGATTGAGTCACAGTATGAGGAGGAGTCTGTCTTGCGGGGATAGGGTGAAGACCTGAAGTGAGTGGACGCTTTGGTTCAGGTCTTCACCCTATGGGGGAGAGGAGATGCGGGGATCACAATGGGGTCATACCCTGGCGGAGAACCCATCATGTCCCTGACAGAACAACCTGCCGAGCTGATTGCCCTGCTGGCCACCCTCTCCCTGCTGCCCCTGCTGGTGGTGATGGGAACCTCGTTTCTCAAACTCTCTGTGGTGTTTGCTTTGCTGCGCAATGCCCTCGGGATCCAGCAGATCCCCCCCAATATCGCCCTCTACGGTCTGGCGCTGATCCTGACCCTGTTTATCATGACGCCGGTGGGGACGGCGGTGCAGGAGCGGGTGGCGGCCTCGCCGGCCGAGCCCGGGGCCGGGTTGCTGACGCGCCTCTCCGACAACACCCTGGACCCTTATCGCCACTTTCTGCGCCAGCATACGGCCCCGGCCCAGTTGCGTTTCTTTCGCGATGCGGCTCGCAAGAGCTGGCCTGACAGCATACGGGAGAAGGTCAGTGATGACTCACTGCTGCTTCTGATGCCGGCCTTCGCCGTGAGCCAGCTTATCGAGGCATTCAAGATTGGCTTGCTGCTCTTTCTCCCCTTCATCGCCATCGATCTCATCGTCTCCAACGTGCTGCTCGCCATGGGGATGATGATGGTCTCACCCATGACCATCTCCATGCCCTTCAAGCTGCTGGTGTTCGTGCTGGTGGGAGGGTGGGACCGACTGCTCGGCCAACTGCTGCTCTCATACCACTGAGGAGGTCATCATGGGTGAGGCGCAAATCGTTCAACTGGCCGGCGAGCTGCTCTGGCTGGTGCTGGTGTTGTCACTGCCTGTGGTGCTGGTGGCCTCCCTGGTCGGCATCCTGGTTGGCCTGGTGCAGGCACTGACCCAGATCCAGGATCAGACCGTCGCCTTCGTCATCAAGCTGGTGTGTGCCTGCATCACCCTGGCCCTGACCCATCACTGGATGGGGGAGGCACTGCTTGGGTATGCGGCAAGAACCCTGGATCTGATTGGCCAGATGGGGAGCTAGCATGGAAGAGCTCAATCACTGGTGGCCGCTGCTCGGGGTGGCCATGATGCGCCCGCTCGGGGCCATGCTGATTCTCCCCCTGTTTGGCCCTGCCATGCTGGGGGGAACCTTGATCCGCAACGCCCTGGCCCTGATGGCGACCCTGCCGGTGCTGCCCCTGCTCTCGACCCTGGTGCTGCCCAATCCGCTGCAGGCTCCTGTGCACTATGCCCTGGTGCTGGCGGCAGAGCTCGGCATCGGCGTGATGCTGGGGTTCTCTGCGGCCATCCCGCTCTGGGCACTGGATATGGCCGGTTTTGTCATCGACACCATGCGCGGGGCCTCCATGGCCGGTGTCTTCAACCCTCTGCTGGGGGGGCAGTCCTCCCCCATGGGTTCTCTGTTCTCCCAGTTGGCGGGAGTGCTCTTCATGGTGTTGGGCGGCTTTCATGCCCTGCTCAGCGCCCTGTTTGCGTCTTATACGTGCCTGCAACCGGGTCAGGGATGGCACTGGAGCAGCGGTTTCTTGCCCCTGCTCGAGCAGTTGTGGCACCAGCTCTACACCCTGGCTCTGGGCTTTGCCATGCCGGCCATGGTGATGATGGTGCTCATCGATCTGGCCCTGGGTCTTATCAACCGCTCGGTTCAGCAGCTCAACGTCTTCACCCTCTCCATGCCTATCAAGAGTGCCATGGTATTGCTGATGCTGATCATGGCGCTCCCTTTCGCCCTCTCGGGGGTGCTGGATCACTTCATACAGTTTGACGGTGGCCTGATCTTGCAACTGGGAGCACGGCCATGAGTGAAAAGACCGAACAGCCCACCGCCAAGCGGATCCGCGATGCCCGTGAGGAGGGGCAGGTCGCCAAGAGCCAGGAGATCAACGCCCTGGTCCAGCTCGCGGTCATCCTGCTCTGGATGGTGGCCGAGGGGCCCATGCTCTATCAGGCGTTCGGGGATCTCATCGTCTCGACGGTGGGGGTGGTCAATCTCTCTCTCTCCTCGGCCATGAGCGTGCTGGTGGGCAAGTTGGCCACGCTGGTGGTGCGCTTCGTCTTTGGATTGGCCGACCTGCTGGCGGTGTTGTTGATCCTGACCGGTCTGGTGCAGAGTGGTTTTCTGTTTGCTCCCAAGGCGATTCAGCCCTCCGGGCAGCGTATCAATCCCCTGTCCAATGCCAAGCAGATGGTGTCTGTGGTCAAGCTCTTCGAACTTGGCAAGATGCTGCTCAAGATGGGGATCCTGGCGCTGACCTTCAGCTACCTCATCGAGCGCTATGCCGCCTCCTTTACCCATCTCTCCCAGGCCAGCGTGGTGGCCGGCATCCTGGTCTGCAGCAAGATGGCCCAGTGGATGTGGGCCATCTTGCTGATCCTGACCGCCCTCTTTGCCGTCGCCGATTACGCCATGCAGCATCATCAGTTGCGCAAGCAGCTGATGATGTCGAAAGAGGATATCAAGCAGGAGTTCAAAAATGCCGAGGGGAGCCCAGAGATCAAGCAGCGGCGTCGTGAGCTCCATCGCGAGGTGCAAAGCGGCAGCCTGGCCGAGAAGGTGGCCGATGCCTCAGTGGTGGTGCGCAACCCGACCCATATCGCCGTCTGCCTGCGCTATTGCGAAGGGGAGACACCCCTCCCCAGAGTCCTCGAATATGGTCGTGACGAGCGTGCCCTGCACATAGTGGCGCTGGCCGAGGCGCGTGGCATTCCTGTGGTGGAAAACATTCCGCTCGCCAGGGCGCTGGTGGCTTCCACCCAACCGGGCGACTTCATTCCCGAGGAGCTCTTTGTGGCGGTGGCCCAGGTGCTGCGGCTGTTGCGGGAAGAGAGTGAGGAGGAAGGCGATGAGGAGTAGGGTGTGCTGGTTGCTGCTCTGCCTGCTGGCGGGCTCTCTTTGCGCCGAGCCCCTGCGCTGGGTCCGGGTTCCTGCCGATGGCCGCATCCCCGAGGTCACGAAGGCGACGCCCGGGGCCTCGGTGCCGGCCGGGGATCCGGCCCGGTACAAGGCGCTGATCGCCGAAGTGGCCGGCCAGCACCGGCTCGATCCCCTGCTGGTGCAGGCAGTGGTCGCCGTGGAGTCGGCCTACCGCCATGATGCGGTGTCGGAGAAGGGGGCCATCGGACTGATGCAACTGATGCCGGCCACGGCCGCTCGTTATGGCAAGCATGCCCTGACGGTGCCAAGAGAGAATCTGGAGGCCGGCGTCACCTATCTGGGGGAGCTGCTGCAGCGATTCGGTCGACTCGATCTTGCCCTGGCCGGTTACAATGCCGGTGAAGGGGCCGTCGATCGTTACGGGGGGCGCATTCCTCCCTATCCGGAGACCCAACGTTATGTTCAGAAGGTGCTCGATAACTACCGGAGCCTGAAACAGGGCTCTTCCGACGAGATACCGTCTGCCTCGACCCCTGCCCCTGGTCTCGGCGATATGGGACAATTATGGCGCCTCCTGACCGGAGGCTCGTCGAATGCAGCCAACCGATGAAGGAGCTACCATGATCCGCCTGCCCTGGCGCACGTCACTCTCACTGCGCCTCGCCCTGACCCTCAGCGGTGTCATCGCCCTGTTTTGGCTACTCAGTACCAGCGTCGCCCTGTTGCTGGACTTCGAGCAGACCAAGGGAGCCTTGCAGCGGCAGCTCATCTCCCGGGTCGAGGAGAGTGTCTATGAGCTGAGCGTGGAGCTGCTGGATGTGGAGCGTGATGTGGCGACTCTGCTGCGAAGTTGGCAGGGATTGGGCGACCAGGGACCCAGGCCCGAGCACTATCTGGCTGCGCATTATATTGCCGATGGGGAGGGGGTGGTCGATGAGCGGGACCGAGTCCAGCGAGCCCTGGCCTTCGTCGAGGCTTATGGCAGCGGGGGGCTGGGGGATTTTGTCGATACGTTCGTGCTGCTCGACGGCGGTGTGGTGCTCTCCAGTGCCAGCGGCCGGCCAACCGATACTCCTCGCCATCTGGCCCAGTTGAGGGCACTGCGTCAACAGGCTCACAAGGGCACCATCTGGAGTGCCCCCTATCACAGCCGGGATGGGGATTGGCATGTGATTGCCGCCCGGCGTGATCCGGCGAGCGGAGCCCTGATCGGGGTCACCGTTCATCTTCCCCCCTCCTTTGGCACCGAGGAGCGGCGCTCGGATGAGGAGATCGTCTGGCTGGGGAGCGACGGCGCGGCTATCACCGCCTATACCACCCACAATCTGGTGTCGCCTCAGGGGTGCCTCGGCCAGGATGGGGTCGACAGGGATGGCCGCTTCGCCATCTGTCGCGAGGTGATACCTGTGAGTTGGCAGATGCAGCTCTTTACCCCCAGCAGTCAGATCAGGGAGGCGGCCTTTGCCGCCCTGCATCGCCATCTGCCGGTCGCCCTGCTGCTGTTGGTCACCCTGGTGGGGCTGCTCTATCTGGTGCTGCAGCGAACCCTGGGACGCAGTCTGGATGGCGTGATGCGAAAGCTCAACCCCCATGTCCCTGTCTCCCTGCTCCCCCCCCTGGAGGTCGAGGGAGAAGATGAGTTGGGGCGCATCGCCCAGACCTACAACCGCTTGCTGGAGGCGGTCAAGGCACAGTATGCGGTGCTCGAGGCCAGGGTGGCGGAGCGCACGGCCGAACTGGAGTTGGCACGGCGTCAGGCCGAGCAGGCCAGTGCCAACAAGAGTGAGCATCTCAACAGCATCAGCCACGAGATCCGAACGCCCCTCAACGGCATCATCGGTGCTCTGACCCTGCTCAGCCAGGGTGAGACCAGCGGCGAGCAGCGGGATCTGCTCGATACCGGCCTCAAGTGCTCCAGGCACTTGCTGGAGATCATCAATAACCTGCTCGACTTCTCGCGCATCGAATCCGGCCAGATGGTGGTGATGGCCGAGCCGCTCGATCCGTTGCCGCTTATCGATCAAGCCATGTTGACGGTCCAGCTGCCGGCCATGGAGAAGGGGCTGAGTCTGCACTGCCTGCTGGAGGCGAGTTTCCCCCGCCGGCTCAACACGGATGGGCTGCGCCTGCGCCAGATCCTGATTAACCTGTTGGGCAACGGGGTCAAGTTCACCAGCGGGGGAGAGGTGCGCCTGCGCGGCTGGAGCGAGGGGGGCAAGGTCTGTTTTCGTGTCACCGACAGTGGCCCCGGGATCCCGACGGCACGCAGTGATGATGTCTTTACCCCCTTCCACCAGGTCGATAGCCACAAGGCGGGGAGTGGGCTGGGACTGCCCATCGCTCGCAGTCTGGCTCGTCTGCTCGGCGGGGATCTCTTTCTCGAGCCGGTACCCCGTGGAGCCAGTTTCCGCCTCGAGTTACCCTTGGGGGAGGGGGCGCTGGCCGAGCGGGAAACCCGGGGCCCCATCATAGCCCCGGCCATCCTGCATGCTCAGCTGCTCGCCTGGGGCTATGAGCCCGAGACGGGAGAGAATCCCGAGCTGGAGGGGAGGGAGCTGTGCTACCTGCCGGAGCGGTTGCACCACTGTCTGGAGGGGCGACCCCTCGACAATCTGCTCGAAGAGCAGATGCCCACCTCCCCCTGGTCACTGCAGATCCTGCTGGTCGACGACGTGGAAACCAACCGGGACATAGTGGGGCGCATGCTGCGTCAACAAGGTCACCAGGTCTATCTGGCAGCCAGCGGTGCCGATGCCCTGCTGCTGGGGCGTGAACATGTGTTCGATCTGGTGCTGATGGATATGCGTATGCCAGGCCTTTCCGGTGAGGAGACATTGCACCTGTGGCGGGATGAGGGGAGCGGCATGCTGGATCCCGATTGTCCCGTCATGGCCCTGACGGCCAATGCCCAGCCGGGGGAGCGTCAGCGACTTCAGCAGGTGGGCTTTAACGAATATCTGACCAAACCCGTTACCCCCCTGATGCTGTCACAGGCGTTGGAGTTTGCCGCCGATCTGCAGTTGGAGCGAGGGGTCGAGCTCGCCTTTAACCAGGGGGGGGCGGTACTGGGCGAGGATCCGCAGCTGCGCGAGCGTCTGGCGGCGGATCTCGAGACTCACTTAGTCTCGCTGGAGGAGGCCCTGGCGAGGGGAGAGGAGCAGACGGTACGCCATCTGCTTCATACCCTCAAGGGATTGGCCGGACAGGGGGGGCTGAGCCTGGTGCACGAGGCGTGCCGCCACTGGGAGGAGTGCCTCGAGGAGGGGAGTGAGGTTCCCCCCCTTGCCTTGAACGATCTGCGCCGTCTGGTGCGGGGGGAGCTGGGTTAGAACTCCAGCAACCCCAGCCGCCGGGCCCAGTTACTCAGCTCGGCGGCGTTGTGGGCATCGAGCTTGCGCATCAGATTGAGGCGGTGGGTCTCTACGGTTTTGAGGCTGATGGAGAGCAGCTCGGCAATGTCGCGGTTGCGCTTTCCTTCTGCCACCAGCTTGAGGATCTGCCGTTCACGCAGGGTGAGAGGCGTCTCGGCGCCACCGCTCTGGGCGCTCTCCAGCGTCTCCAGCTTGAGGGCCGGATCGACGAAGCGCTTGCCGATGGCGGCGTGCTGCAGGGCGGCGAGCAGGGTCTGTTGCGGGCTCTGTTTCAACACATAGGCAAGCGCCCCTGCGGCGAGCGCCTCCCGTCCCCGACGCTCTTCGCTGGAGGCGGTGACCACCACGATCCGCAGCGATTCCCAGCGACGTCTGAGCTGGTGGATCACATCGATCCCGTCCATGCCGGGCAGGCCAAGATCCAGCAGAACCATGTCCGGTGTCAGCCTTTGGCAGGCCTCGTAGACGGCCAGCCCGTCGCTGACGGCGCCCACCACGTCGTAACGGGGCTGATTGGCCAACAGGTTGCGAATGCCATCGATTAACAGAGCATGGTCTTCGACGATCAGGACTCTCAGGGGAGAGGTGGAAAGGCTCATGCTGACTCCCAATAATTCAACAGCTTCTAATTATATTCATCCGGCCACTACGAGGCTATGCGCTCCCCCTCATATGGACTCTCTCACCGGGCGGCGCAGTGTGCCACTTGGCCATCACCCAGATTGATGTGGAGTTCATCACCCCCGGCGAGGGCCAAACGGTAACCGATCACGGCGGTGTGGCTCATGCCGTTGCAGTCGAACTCCTGGGTGATCCGGGTGAAGGTGAGCACCCGGCTCTGCTGAGTGCCGCTGTCGAAGTTGAGGGGCGCATCCAGCAGGGCAGGGCGCTGATCCAGAAGTTGGGCCAGCAGTGCGGCCGAGCCAGTGGTAAAGGTGATCATCACGCTCTCCTTGGGGCGGGGAGAGGCTCCCCGTAAAAAAGGGGCGTAGCATACGGGCTTGCGGTGGGAGGGGCTGTCGTGAAACGGCGCAAAATTTTGAATTCTGGCCGTTTTCAATCAGGTCGGATGAGGGAGCAACGCATCTTCTTCCCAGCCCAGAGGCAGGGCGAGCAGGGCGTCGATGAGCTCGCGTCGTTCCGATTTTTCCAGATAGGCGAGATAGAGGGGACGGCTCAGGGGTTGGCCATCCCTGACCGGGTGCAGTTGGCCCCGGCCGATGTAGCCGCTCACCATGCGTCTTGGCAGGTAGGCCGCGCCCCCGTTGGCGAGGAGAAAATGGAGCGCCATGCTCGCCGAGCTGGAGTGGAGCACCGGGGTCTTCTGCAATCCCTGCAGCCGGGTGGGCTGCGGCTCGAAGCTGCTGCCCCAGTCGAGGTGAATGTGGGGCATCTGGGCCAGCCGGTCGTCGCCCACGTCGGGGTCCCGACTCACCAGCTCGAACACCAGCTCGCCGATGGGATGCAGGGCGATCTCGTCGATCTTGGTGGGCTCGGAGAGCAGGGCGATATCGAGGGAACGTTCGAGCAGCTGGCGACAGAGGTGCTCGCGCGAGGCGGTCTCGATTCGCACGGCCAGACCGGGTGCCATGCCATAGATATGGTGTAACCAGTCGTTGAAATCGAGCTCCCAGAAGACCGGCGGAGCACCGATAGCCAACTGCTGGCTAAAGCCCGGGGAGAGAGCAACATCCTGCTTGGCGCGTCCGAGCGTATGCAAGATGGCGTCGGCATAGGGGAGCAAGCGTTCGCCCGAGGCGGTGAGACGGATGTTGTTACGATGGCGGGCAAACAGGCTGACGCCCAGTTGCTGCTCCAGTTGGCGGATGCGAAAGCTGACCGCCGACTGGGTGAGATAGAGATTCTCGGCAGCCCGGCCGAAATGCCGGGTCTTGCTCACCTCGATAAAGGTCCGAAGCAGTTCGGTGTCCATTAATCGAGGGACTCGTCGCCGCCGCCACCGCCGCCGCCACTGCTCTCGAAGCTACTGCTCTCCTCGCTGCCACCGGCCACGGTGCAGAGGCGATGAACACGTTTGGGACCGATGACCTTCAGGTACTTGAACCAGACCTTGGCATGGGGGTTACCGCCGGCTTCTCCGCTCTTGACCTGGTTGATGAAGGCCGCTTCGACCTCATCGCGGGGCTCGTGAGTGCCCTGGTAGAGGGCCAGCATGGCGGTGCCATACTTCTCCAGCGCATCGGCCTCGGCGACGGTGAACTCACCGCTGCGGCGCAGGCCACGGGGAAAATGTTTGAAGTCGTTGAAACGCTTATCAGATTCGAAGCTCATAAGTGATCTATTTCTGGTTATGGTTACCTTCGCGGGCAAGTATCATCAGGCTTGGAGAGAGTGCAAAATCAATTTACTCGCCATCTTAATGAAAAATTTTTATCAAAGCGAACCAGGCAGGCCCGCGCCGAAAGAATCGACAAAAAAAGGGCCATAAATGGCCCTTATTGCTGATTTTTCACGTCTTTTTAGCGGGTCTCCCCTCGACTGCCCGGCGCCTATTTCTGCTCCATGATCACCTGTAGCAGATCCCCTTCCAGCAGGGCCCGCTTGACCAGCGCCACGCCCCCCATGGTCGGCTGGTTCTGAAAACGGGCCTTTACGATGGGCAGACCGCGGTGGAAGCTCGGCAGGGACTGATGTTCCACACAGCGGCGGATGGCCGGCATCAGTACCTCTTCGGCGGCGGTGATCTCACCGGCCAGCAGCACCTTCTGAGGGTTGAAGAGGTTGACCGTGATGGCGATGGCACGCCCTAGATGCTCGCCCACGTGCTCCAGCACGCTGCGCGCCAGCTCGTCGCCAGCCAGGGCCGCCTTGCACACCTCCTCGATGGTGATGTGCTTCTCCTGCAATCGGCTGTGGTGGCCGCGGCTGATGAGCTCCTTGACCCGTTCGATGATCGCCTCGTTGGAGGCGATGGTCTCGAGGCAGCCGAAGTTGCCACAGTGACAGCGCTTGCCCAGCGGTTCGACCTGGATGTGGCCTATCTCGCCCACGTTGCGGTTTTGACCGAGGAACACCTGACCCTTGGTGATGATCCCCGAGCCGGTCCCCTGATGCACGCTCACCAGGATCGAGTCCATGCAGTCCCGGGACTCACCGAAGAAGTGTTCGGCCAGTGCCAGGGAGCGGGTATCGTTGCCTACATAGCTCGGCAGGTTGAAGTGGTTCTCCAGCAGCTTGGCCAGTGGCAGGTTGCGGATCTGGTATTTGGGGGTGTAGATGACCATGCCGGTTTCGGGGTTGACCAGGCCGGGCATGGTCAGGGCGATGGCGATCAGCTGGCGATAACGCTCGCGGTTCTGATCGATAAAGGCCCCGATTTCCCGCAGCAGCATCTCGACGACGGGCTGCTGATCGATCTCGTTGACCTCGGTGATGTGGTGATCCAGGGTCTTGCCATCGAGATCGTAGAGGGAGAGGTGCAGATAGCCCCGTCCCAACTTGGCCGAGACGAAGTGGAAGCGGTTCTTGATGGTGGTCAGGGAGATGGCGCGACGCCCCCCGGTCGAGGCCTGGGGGGCACTCTCCTTGATCAACCCGTGCTCGATGAGCTGACGGGTGATCTTGGTGACACTGGCGGGTGCCAACTGGCTCAGTTCGGCAATCTTGACCCGGGAGATGGGCCCCTGCTGATCGATCAGCCGATATACGGCCGCACTGTTGACCTGTTTAATGAGGTCTACGTTCGCAATTTGTCCACCAGTCATTGTGTCGTGCTTATTGGTTGTAGTGTCCGTTAACCACCGTCCCGAGGACCTTGAAGTCATCGTTGAAGACGGTGAGGTTGGCTATCTTTCCGACCTGGATACTACCGAGACGTGAGTCCCATCCAATGGCGCGGGCAGGATAGAGAGCGGCCATGCGCAGGGCCTCATCCAGGGGCAATCCTACCTGCTTGACCAGATTTTCCACGCCCTCAATCATGGTGAGCGCAGAGCCGCCGAGTGTACCATTCTCGTCGATGCATTGACCATCGCGGTAATAGACGGTCGCGCCACAAAAATCGAACTGCTCAAAGCCTTGCGGCGCACCGGCCGGCGCGGTGGCATCGGTGACCAGCACCAGACGTTCACCCAGTATCTTGTGAGCCAGGCGTACATTGGCGTAATGGACGTGATGGCCGTCGACGATGACGCCGGCATAGACATCGTCTCTGTCGTAGATGGCCCCCACTACGCCGGGCTCGCGGCCGTTGATGGTCGGGGTCATCGCATTGTAGAGGTGGGTGGCGAAGCGGATCCCGGCATCGAATCCGGCCATCGCCTGCTCATAGCCAGCGGCGGTGTGGCCGGCCGAGACCAGGATGCCGGCCTCCACCAGGCGACGGATGTGGGCCGGGTCGTTGCGCTCCGGTGCCAGCGTGATCTTGCCAATCACGTCGTGGTTGGCGCAGAAGAAGTCGATCATCGCCTCGGCGGGCTGACGGATCTGGTCAGCGGGATGGATCCCCTTGCGCTTGACGTTGGTATAGGGCCCCTCCAGATGAACGCCGAGCACCTCGTTGGGGCGTGCCGCCATGTAGTCGCGGGTGACGGCCACCGCCTGCTTCATGTCCTCGTCGGGGCTGGTGATGAGGGTGGGCAAAAAGCTGGTCGTACCGGACTTGAGGTTGGCCGCCTGCATGATGGTCAGGGTCTCGACCGTGATGGCGTCGTTGAACATGACGCCGCCACAGCCGTTGAGCTGCAGATCGATAAAGCCGGCCGTCAGGTTGGCTCCCTGCAGATCGTGGCGTGCCATCCCGGTCGGGATCTCCCGCTCATCCACGATGGCGGCAATGGTGTCTCCATCGATGAGCAGTGCACGCCCGGTGAGGATGGCCTCACCGGTATAGAGAGTGCAGTTGTGCAGTGCGTACATAGGCTCTCCTTAGAGGCGGGTGATATTGGCCGCTTCCAGCTCCTGGAAGTAACGCACCGTCTTGACCTTGAGCTCCATGGTGGAGGGTTCGTCGCACACGACGATGCCCTTGGGATGGAGCTGCAGGGTGGAGATGGTCCACATGTGGTTGACACTGCCCTCGACGGCGGCCTGCAGGGCCAGTGCCTTACCGTGACCGGTCACCAGGATCATGATCTCTTCCGCATCCATCAGGGTACCCACACCCACGGTCAGGGCCAGCTTGGGCACCTGGTTGATGTCGCCGCCGAAGAAGCGGGAGTTGGCGATGCGGGTATCTTCGGTCAGGGTCTTGACCCGGGTGCGGGAGGAGAGGGAAGAGGCGGGCTCGTTGAAGGCGATATGACCGTCGTTGCCGACCCCGCCCATGAAGAGGTGGATCTTGCCGTAGGACTTGATTTTCGCCTCATAGCGCTGGCACTCGGCCACCGGATCCGCGGCGTTGCCGTTGAGGATGTTGATGTTCTCGGGGCGAATGTCGATGTGGTTGAAGAAGTTGTTGTACATGAAGCTGTGATAACTCTCCGGATGATCTTCCGGCAGGCCCACGTACTCGTCCATGTTGAAGGTGACCACGTGCTCGAAGCTCACTTCGCCCGCCTTGTGCAGCTCGATCAGGCGCTTGTAGGTGGAGAGCGGGGTGCCGCCGGTGGGCAGGCCCAGCACGAAGGGGCGATCGCTGGTCGGCTTGAACGCATTGATGCGATCCACGATGTAGCGGGCGGACCAGAGGCCGACTTGACTGGCGGACTTCAGCGGAATCAGGCGCATGACTTACCTCTATATTGATGCTCTCTACCGGAGTAGCAGGGTGTTTCTTGAAGTTGTTTTATAGCGTAAATAAAGATTCCGATCCGTGCCACACAATTCGCAGGGCCACATCTCATTTGGGTGATTTGGATCACGATTGTTGGTTTATTAATTTGCAGGGCGAAATAAAAGCCATAGACTGCAAATCAAGCCATACAGGCTTATGCCAAGACGCATTAAGCACTTAATTTGAACCTGAAATCACTAAGGAGAGGGAACCGTGAACATTCTCGGTTATATGCAAAAGATCGGCCGTGCGCTGATGGTACCGGTAGCGGTACTGCCTGCCGCCGCGATCCTCATGGGTGTAGGATACTGGATCGATCCGAATGGCTGGGGCGGTGGTAGCCCGCTGGCCGCCTTCCTGATCAAGGCTGGCGCCGCCATCATCGACAGCATGCCTATCCTGTTTGCCGTCGGCGTTGCCTACGGTATGTCCAAAGACAAGGACGGCTCTGCCGCCCTGGCCGGCCTGGTCGGCTTCCTGGTGGTTACCACCCTGCTGAGCCCGGGGGCGGTTGCCCAGATTAAAGGTATCGCCGCGGACCAGGTTCCGGCTGCCTTTAACAAGATCAGCAACCAGTTCATTGGCATCCTGTGCGGTGTCATCGCGGCCGAGCTCTACAACCGCTTCAGCAGTGTCGAGCTGCACAAGGCGCTGGCCTTCTTCTCGGGTCGTCGCTTGGTGCCAATCGTGACCTCTGTGGTGATGATCGTCGTCTCCTTCATCCTGATGGCCGTCTGGCCGGTGATCTACGGTGGCCTGGTCTCCTTCGGTGAGTCCATCGTCAGCCTGGGTTCCACCGGTGCCGGTATCTACGCCTTCTTCAACCGTCTGCTGATCCCGGTGGGTCTGCACCACGCCCTGAACTCCGTGTTCTGGTTTGACGTGGCCGGTATCAACGACATCCCGAACTTCCTGGGTGGTCAATCCTCCCTGGATGCCGGCAAGGCCGTGCTGGGCGTGACCGGTATGTACCAGGCTGGCTTCTTCCCCATCATGATGTTCGGTCTGCCGGGCGCCGCGCTGGCCATCTACCACGCCGCCAAGCCGGAGAACAAGGAGAAGGTTGCCTCCATCATGATCGCCGCCGCGTTCGCCTCCTTCTTCACTGGCGTCACCGAGCCGCTCGAGTTCTCCTTCATGTTCGTGGCCCCGGTACTCTACGTACTGCACGCCCTGATGACCGGTATCTCCGTGTTCATCGCAGCCTCCATGCACTGGATTGCCGGTTTCGGCTTCAGCGCCGGCCTGGTGGACATGGTGCTCTCCAGCCGTAACCCGCTGGCGACCAACTGGTACATGCTGATCGCCCAGGGTCTGGTCTTCTTCGGCCTCTACTACACCGTGTTCCGCGTAGTGATTGCCAAGCTGAACCTGAAAACCCCGGGTCGTGAGGATGACGAAGCCGTCCCGGTTGCCACCACCAAGGCCACCGACAAGACCGAACTGGCCAAGCAGTACCTCGAGGTGCTGGGCGGTCACGACAACCTGGTCACCGTCGATGCCTGCATCACCCGTCTGCGTCTGACCCTGAAGGATCGCAGCATCGTTGACGAGCGCAAGCTCAAGGCCCTCGGCGCCGCCGGTGTGGTCAAGCTGGGTGAGCAAAACCTGCAGGTGATTCTGGGCCCCCTGGCCGAGATCATCGCGGGCGAGATGAAAGCCCTGCGTTAAGCCTAAGTCCATTGTTGACATCAATAAGCGCCCCGCCTTCGGGCGGGGCCGCACAAAACAAAAATACGCCAAGAACAACCTTTACTTCCAAACCAAGAGCAGCAGCTATGAACCTGAAACTACCCCTCCTGGCAGTGGCTATGTCCGCCGCCCTGGCCGGTTGTGCCGGTCAAAACCAGCCCGCTTCCAACCAGGCCGTGGTCGATGCCCTGGCCGGTAACCTGGTCGTGAAATACGAAGTGGTCACCAACGACGGTCCCGGTGCCGGCGTCGATTGCCAGGCCCTGGGCTCCGAATGGGCGAGCTGTGGCATCGCCAAGCTGCACCTGACCAATCAGGGTGCCGCCGTCGACAGCAAAAACTGGGAACTCTACATCCACTCCATCCGCCGCCTGCAGCGGGTCGACAGCGATCAGTTCAAGCTGACCTTCGTCACCGGCGATCTCTACAAGCTCGAACCGACCGAGAAGTTCCAGGGCTTCCCGCAGGGTGAGACGGTGGAGGTGCCGCTGGTAGCCGAATACTGGATGCTGTTTGAATCTGATGTGATGCCCAACTGGTATGTGGCCGCCGAGGGGGCACAGCCCAAGGTGCTCGCCAGCATGAGCAACATCGACGATGCCAGTACCTATGAGAAGCCGATGCCGGCCGACGGCTGGAAGCGTACCAAGGATGACAAGAACATCCTGATGAACGCCCAGACCCGTTATGAGGCCAACCTCACCAGCACCCTGCTGCCGGCAGCCAAGGTCGACGACCGCATCGTACCGACCCCCCTCAAGCAGGTGGTGAAAGGCGGTCCGCAGGTCGATCTCTCCAGCATCAGGCTCAATGCCCTGGATCTGCCGACCGATCGTGCCGATGCCATCAAGGCCGAATTGACCCGCCTGGGTGTCACCCTCTCCGACTCCGGCTACCCGGTCACCATCAAGGTGGGCGGCAGCAAGGTCAACGAGGCCGAAGGCTACGACATGAATATCGGCAAGCAGGGCGCCGTGATCCACGGGCGTGATGTGAACGGTGCCTTCTGGGGTGCCCAGTCCCTCATCTCCCTGCTCGGGGTGAATGACAAGCTGGTGAGCCCGATGAGCGTCGAGGATGCCCCGCGCTTCGAGTATCGCGGCATGCAGACCGACGTGGCCCGTCACTTCAGAAGTCTCGAGACCATGAAGAAGCTGGTCGATCAGATGTCTGCCATGAAGCTCAACAAGCTGCATCTGGGTCTGACCAACGATGAGGGGTGGCGCATCGAGATCCCCGGCCTGCCCGAGCTGACCGATGTGGGTAGCAAGCGTTGCCACGATCTCTCCGAGACCCAGTGTCTGTTACCGCAGCTCGGCTCCGGCCCGACCAGCGACAACATGGGGTCGGGTTTTTACAGCAAGTCCGACTACATCGACCTGGTGCGCTATGCCAAGGCGCGCGGCGTGACCGTGATCCCCGAGATCAACATGCCGGCTCACGCCCGTGCCGCCGTGGTCTCCATGGAGGCTCGCTACAAGCGTCTGATGGCCGAGGGTAAAGAGGCCGAGGCGAACCAGTTCCGCCTGACCGACCCGCAAGATACTTCCAACGTCACCTCGGTGCAGTTCTACGACAAGATGTCCTTCATCAACCCTTGCCAGCCGGGCGCGGCCACCTTCGTGGCCAAGGTGATGGATGAGGTGGCCAAGATGCACCAGGCCGCCGGCCAGCCCCTGACCGCCTGGCACTATGGTGGTGACGAGGCCAAAAACATCATGCTGGGTGGCGGCTATCAAGACCCGGCCGTCACCAAGCCCGAGGAGCTGGTGGGCTGGCGCGGTAACACCGACTGGAGCAAGCAGGACAAGCCCTTTGGCAAGTCCCCCATGTGCCAGAAGATGATCGACGACGGTCAGATCAAGGAAGTGGGTGAGCTGCCGGTTTACTTCGCCAAGGAAGTGAGCGAGATGGTCAAGGGCCATGGCTTCTCCACCCTGCAGGCGTGGGAAGATGGCCTGAAGTACGCCAAGAATGCCGGTGAGTTTGCCACCGACAAGACTCGCGTCAACTTCTGGGAGACCCTCTACTGGGGTGGCTTCAACGAGGCGATGAGATGGGCTCACAACGGTTACGAAGTGGTGCTCTCCAACCCGGACTACCTCTACTTCGACTTCCCGAACGAGGTGCATCCGGCCGAGCGTGGCTACTACTGGGCGACCCGTTTCAACGATACCCGCAAGGTGTTCGCCTTCGCCCCGGAGAACTTGCCGCAAAACGCCGAGACCTCGGTTGACCGCGACGGCAATGCCTTCGTGGCCAAGGGTGAGCATGACCCGGTCAAGTTCAAGGGGATCTCCGGCCAGCAGTGGAGTGAAACGGTCCGTACCGATGCCCAGTACGAGTACATGGTCTATCCGCGACTCTTCTCCGTGGCCGAGCGCGCCTGGCACAAGGGGGGCTTCGAGCTCGACTATGTGAAGGGCCGCGAGTTCTCCGGTGAGACCCGCTTTGTCAACAAGGCCACCCTGAGCAAGGAGTGGAACCAGTTTGCCAACGTACTGGGTCAGCGAGTGCTGCCCAAGCTGGACCAGGCCGGTGTCGAGTATCGTCTCTCGGTACCGGGGGCCAAGGTGGTCAAGGGTGTATTGGAAGCCAACGTCGACCTGCCGGGTCTGCCCATCGAGTTCAGCACCGATGGCCAGAGCTGGAGCCGCTATGACGCCGGCAACAAGCCGATGGTCTCCGGCACCGTCTACCTGCGCACCGTCAGCTTCGATGGCAAGCGGGTGAGCCGTGTTACCGAGGTGAACGGTTAATCGCGTTCCCGGGAGGGCCTTGGGCCCTCCCTCCTTGACCAAGGGTTCACCCGAGCCCTTGGCAAAGGGGGATAGGGAGTTATCCACCGACCGTGTGTGTTGTGCTTGTAATTTCTCCATTGGGTTGCCCCGCCATGTAGCGGGGCTTTTTTTCGGGTCGACCCGCTCAATCAGATGCCAAATAGCGGTTGAGCGCGAGCCGTGAATGGTGGATCATTATCGGCTTGATGTCGGGTATGCAGCTGGCCGTCGGCCACCATCCCGCGATGTACGACTTTTGAGGTGAGCCCCATGACTTCGGCTAGCAGCCCAACCAACTTTATCCGCCAAATCATCGACGAGGATCTGGCCAGCGGTAAGCATGACAGCGTGCATACCCGCTTCCCGCCGGAGCCCAACGGTTATCTCCATATCGGTCACGCCAAGTCCATCTGCCTGAACTTCGGCATTGCCCGCGACTATCAGGGCAAGTGCAACCTGCGTTTCGACGACACCAACCCGGTGAAAGAAGATATCGAGTATGTCGAGTCCATCAAGCGCGACGTGCAGTGGCTGGGGTTCGAGTGGGATGGCGAGGTGTGCTACTCCTCTGACTACTTCGATCAGCTGCACGTCTATGCCGTTGAGCTGATCGAGAAGGGGCTGGCCTATGTGGACGAGCTGACCCCCGAGCAGATGCGCGAGTATCGCGGCACCCTGACCGAGGCGGGCAAGAACAGCCCGTTCCGCGAGCGCTCCGTGGAGGAGAACCTGGCCCTGTTCGCCAAGATGAAGGAGGGTGGTTTTGCCGAAGGGGCCGCCTGCCTGCGCGCCAAGATCGACATGGCCTCTCCCTTCATGGTGATGCGCGATCCGGTGATCTATCGCATCAAGTTTGCCCATCACCACCAGACCGGTGACAAGTGGTGCATCTATCCCATGTACGACTTCACCCACTGCATCTCGGATGCCCTGGAGGGGATCACCCACTCCATCTGTACCCTGGAGTTCCAGGACAACCGTCGCCTGTATGACTGGGTGCTGGACAACATCACCATCCCCTGCCACCCGCGTCAGTACGAGTTCTCCCGTCTGAACCTCGAATACACCGTCATGTCCAAGCGCAAGCTGAACCTGCTGGTGACCGAGCAGCACGTGGACGGGTGGGACGATCCGCGCATGCTGACCGTCTCCGGTCTGCGTCGCCGTGGCTATACCCCGGCTTCCATTCGCGAGTTTTGCAAGCGTATCGGCGTGACCAAGCAGGATAACATCGTCGAGATGAGCATGCTGGAAGCCTGCATCCGTGACGATCTCAACGAGAACGCGCCGCGCGCGATGGCCGTGCTCAACCCGGTCAAGGTGGTGATCGAGAATCTGGATCACGATGAGACCCTGACTGCCCCGAGCCACCCGAACAAGCCGGAGATGGGCTCCCGCGAGCTGCACTTTGGCCGCGAGATCTTCATCGATCAGGCCGACTTCCGCGAAGAGGCCAACAAGCAGTTCAAGCGTCTGGTGCTGGGCAAGGAAGTGCGTCTGCGCAACGCCTACGTCATCAAGGCCGAGCGGGTCGAGAAGGATGCCGAGGGGAACGTCACCTGCATCTATTGCACCTATGACGCCGATACCCTGGGCAAGGATCCGGCCGATGGCCGCAAGGTGAAGGGGGTGATCCACTGGGTCAGCGCCACCACCTCCCTGCCGGCGGAGATCCGTCTTTACGATCGCCTGTTCAAGGTGCCGAATCCGGGTGCCGAGGATGACTTCGAGGCGACCCTCAACCCGGACTCACTGATCATCATCAGCGGTGCCCGCGTCGAGGCCTCCCTCAAGGACGCCCAGCCGGAGCAGGCCTTCCAGTTCGAGCGCGAAGGCTACTTCTGTGCCGACAACAAGCTCTCCACTCCGGAGCGTCTGGTGTTTAACCGCACCGTGGCCCTGCGCGACTCCTGGGGCAAGGTCGAAGGTTAAGTCAGCCTGAGCACAAAAAAGGCGGGGTCACCCGCCTTTTTGCTGCCTGTCGTTTGCCCATGAAAAAGCCAGCCCAAGGGCTGGCTTTTTCATGCAAGCGGAGGGGATCACTCGTCGCCGTGACCGCAGGTGCCGTCGGCACAGTGACCGTACAGATAGAGGCTGTGGTTGGTCAGGCGGATGTTGTGCTTCTTGGCGATCTCGGTTTGACGCTGCTCGATGACGTCGTCGGAGAACTCGATGACTTTGCCGCAGTCGAGGCAGACCAGGTGATCGTGGTGCTCCTGGCTGGCCAGCTCGAACACCGACTTGCCCCCCTCGAAGTGGTGGCGGGTGACGATACCGGCATCATCAAACTGGTTGAGAACGCGATACACGGTGGCAAGGCCAATCTCTTCACCCTGATCGATCAGGCGCTTGTAGAGATCTTCGGCACTGGTATGGTGGCACTCCGGCTGTTGCAGGATTTCCAGGATCTTGACGCGGGGCAAGGTGATCTTGAGCCCGGCTTTCTTCAACGCTTGGTTATTGTCAGCCATAGTACTAGTTATTCGCATTCTCTGTGGTGGGGATATTCTGATGGAGTGCCACCGGAATGGCAACCTCGAACTGGCGAGTGAGGTCATTATAGGATCGGGGATTGGGGAAAATAAACCCGATAATTCAATGGTTTTTTCTCAGCATCGAGCGACTCGATAGGGGTGATTGGCCCTTGTGAGGCAAAAAGATGTTGATATGATGTAACATCCAATCTAGTCGGATGAGATCTCATGAAGTGGCTGTTTACCCGGGCCTGGTGCGTGCGTTGGGCCCTTAACCTCTGGCCCCCTTTCCGGGGTGCCGGCATCAAGATTGAGACCCTGAGCGAGGACTATCGCTACTGCCGGGTCCTGCTCAGGTCGCGCTGGTCAACCCTGAACGCCAACCGTACCCAGTTTGGGGGCAGCATGTTTGCGATGACCGATCCCATCTATCCCCTGATGCTGATGGGCCATTTCAGGAACCACTACTTCGTGTGGGACAAGTCCGGGGATATCGATTACATCAAGCCGGGCAAGGGTCCCCTGGTGGCGGAGTTCCACCTGACTGACAGCAAGCTAGGCGAGATAGTCCAGAAAACGGCCGGAGGGGAGAAGTATTTCCCCGAGTTCACCGTCTCTATCCAGGATGGCAAGGGGGAGGTGGTCGCCAGGGTACGGCGCACCCTTTATGTGCGCAAGCGCCCCGAACATCGATAAGCTCCGAGTAACGAGAAGCCCCGCGCTGCGGGGCTTCTCCTTGGTGGGTCAGACCAGGCTGCCCCACAGGTCATATTCGTCAGCGTGCTCGATCTTGACCCGGACTATGTCCCCGGCCTTGAGCCCGGTCTCACCGTTGAGGTAGACCATGCCATCGATCTCGGGGGCGTCGGCAAAGGAGCGACCGGTGGCGCCCTCCTCGTCCACCTCGTCGATGATGATGCTCATCTCCTGACCGACCTTGCGAGCCAGCTTGCGGATGGAAACCTGCTGCTGCAGCTCCATGAAGCGCTGGAAGCGCTCCTCTTTGACCTCTTCCGGCACGGGGTCGGCCAGCTCGTTGGCCTTGGCCCCTTCCACCGGGCTGTACTTGAAGCAGCCAACCCGATCCAGCTCTGCGGCGGCGATAAAGTCGAGCAGCATCTGGAAATCCTCTTCCGTCTCACCCGGAAATCCGACGATAAAGGTGGAGCGCAGGGTGATCTCGGGGCAGATCTCACGCCACTTCTGGATCCGCTCCAGGGTACGCTCGACGCTCCCCGGACGCTTCATCAGCTTGAGGATACGCGGGCTGGCATGCTGCAGCGGGATGTCCAGGTAGGGCAGCACCTTGCCATCGCGCATCAGGGGGATGACGTCATCCACGTGCGGGTAGGGGTAGACATAGTGCAGGCGTACCCACATGCCGAGCTTGGCCAGCTCCTCGCACAGGGCAACCATGCTGGTCTTGACCGGCATGCCGTCGTAGAAACCGGTGCGATGTTTGACATCGACCCCGTAGGCGGAGGTGTCCTGGGAGATGACCAGTATCTCCTTGACGCCGGCCTCTTTGAGGCGCTTGGCCTCGGCCAGCACCTCACCGATGGGACGACTCACCAGATCCCCGCGCAGGGAGGGAATGATGCAGAAGGTGCAGCGATGGTTGCAGCCTTCGGAGATCTTCAGATAGGCGTAGTGACGCGGAGTGAGCTTGACCCCGTGTGCCGGCACCAGGCTGGTGAAGGGGTTGTGCTCGGGCTTGGCCACATACTTGTGAACGTGGCCCAGCACCTCTTCATAGGCGTGGGGACCGGTGATCTCCAGCACCTTGGGGTGGATCTCGCGGATCTGGTTCTCTTTGGCGCCCAGGCAACCGGTGACGATCACCTTGCCATTCTCGGAGAGGGCTTCACCGATGGCCTCGAGGGATTCCTGTACGGCGCTGTCGATAAAGCCGCAGGTGTTGACCACCACCAGTTCGGCATCGTCATAGCTGGGGACCACGTCGTACCCTTCGGTACGCAACTGGGTCAGGATACGCTCAGAATCGACCAGGTTCTTCGGGCAGCCGAGGCTGACGAAACCGATCCGCGGGTTGGACATGCTCACTCCAAAACTTGAATATTGTTTGTACAGGTCGCCGGAAAATGGCGCGTAAGTCTATATCAAAAGCGAGACGTGATCGAGCGTCCCATGACCCTGCTCTCGGCAGGGATAATCGGTGGGGAGGGGCGTGCGGGCGTGGTGTTCGAGAGAGAGCAGAACTTGGCACCGTGATTGCATAAACGCATCCAGCGTCAATCATTTGTCTGGGGATCATCATGGATATCAATGCCACCAACCTGCTGCAGGAGATGCAGTCGCTCAGGGTCGAGGCCGGCAACGGTCTGGTGACCCCGCCCAGTCAGAATGTCTCTTCCGATTTTGGTGTCATGCTGCGCCAGGCCCTCAACAACGTCAACGAGCTACAGGGGCAGGCCAACGATCTGCGCACCCGGTTCGACAGCGGTGACCGCTCAATCGACCTCTCGCAGGTGATGATTGCGGCCCAGAAGTCCTCTATCGCCTTCGACGCGACCGTGCAGGTGCGCAACAAGGTGGTGGAGGCTTACAAGACCATCATGAATATGCCGGTGTAAGGATTTAGAACGTGGCTAGCGAACAAAACGGTGATCTGCTGCTGGAAGGGGACGCCGGCACCCTGGACGAGAATGAGCAGAAGAGCTCTCCCATCGGCAGCATCCTCTCCAACAGCGATATCCTGCGTCAGATCACCCTGATCCTGGCGCTGGCCATCTGCCTGGCCATCGCTGTCTTTATCCTGCTGTGGGGCAAGGAGCCCGACATGCGTCCCCTCGGCACCTTCACCACGGAGCAACTGGTCAAGACCCTGGATTATCTGGATCAGCAGAAGATTCCCTATGAGGTGGAGGGCAAGTCTGTCCTGGTCAACGCCGAGAAATACCCGGAAATCCGTCTTCAGCTGACCCGTGCCGGGCTCACTTCACCGGAAGAGCTGGGAGGACGCGGTGAGGATATTCTGCTCAACGACTCCAGCTTCGGGATCAGCCAGCGGATGGAGGGGGAGCGTCTCAAACTCAGCCGCGAGCGTCAGCTGGCCAGTGCCATCGAACAGTTTCAGAGTGTGGCCAAGGCCCAGGTGCTGCTGGCCATTCCCAAGGACAACGTCTTTGCCCGCAATGAGCGCAAACCCAGCGCGACCGTGGTGGTGAACCTCAAGGGCGCCGCCCTCGATCAGGGCACCGTCGATGCCATCGTCGACATGGTGGCCTCCGCGGTACACGGGCTCGAGCCGACCCGGGTCACAGTGACCGACCAGAACGGTCGTCTGCTCAACTCCGGCTCTCAAGACCCGGTGGCCGCCCAGACCCGGCGCGAGTTTGCCATGCAGCAGAAGCAGGAGCTCGAGTACAAGCAGAAGATCGACGCCATCCTGATCCCCGTGCTTGGCGCCGACAACTACACCGCCGAGGTGGATCTCGCCCTCGACTTCACCCAGCAGGAGCAGACCCGCAAGACCTTCAACCCGGATCTGCCGGCTGTGCGCTCCGAGATGACCATGGAGGAGAGCAGTGCCAACGGTCAGAGCATGGGGGTGCCGGGGGCGCTGACCAATCAGCCTCCCAGCAATGCCACCATTCCCGAGAAGGCGACCGGTGAGGGGGCGAGCAATAGCGCCTCGGGCCGCTCGCGCAAAGAGGCGACCCGCAACTATGAACTCGATACTACGGTGAGCCACACCCGTCGCCAGATGGGAGGGATCCGCCGCATGACCGTCTCGGTGGCGGTGGATTTCAAGACGGCGACAGCTGCCGACGGCAAGGTGACCCGCGAGCCGCGCAACCAGGCCGAGCTCGATACCCTGCGTCGGGTACTCGGGGCGGGCCTCGGTTTTGATGTGACCCGTGGCGATACCCTGGAGGTGGTGACCATCCCCTTCAACCGTCCGGAACTCGAGAGTGTGGCCGAGCCTCCTCTCTATGAGCAGCCCTGGTTCTGGCGCGCGGTGCGCATTGCGGCCTCAGTGCTTATCATCATCGTCCTCATCGTGACCATAGTGAGGCCCATGCTCAAGCGCCTGCTCTACCCGGATGCCAAGCCCGAGCATGAGCTGGACTTCGATAACCATGCGGTACTGGGTGGCGACGACGAGCTGAGCCTGCTTGCCGCCCAGGCCGAGAGCGAGCCGGTGTTTGGCCTGCGCGATGGCCAGCTCAAGCTGCCGGACCTGCATCGTGATGAAGATTTGCTCAAGGCCGTGCGTGCCTTGGTGGCTAACGAACCCGACCTGGCTGCCCAGGTCATCAAGGAGTGGGTAACCAAAGATGCCTGATAGTAATAACCAGGTGACCGGTAACGACATCACCGAGGCCCAGCGTCAGATCCTTGACAGCATGAGTGGCATGGAGATGGCCGCCGTGCTGATGCTGAGCCTCAACGAGGAGGATGCCGCCCAGATCTTCCGTCACCTCGAGCCCAAGCAGGTGCAGCGTCTGGGTATGTCGATGGCCTCCATGTCCGACTTCAGCCACGATCGGGTGGCGGCGGTGCATCGCCAGTTTATCGATGACATTCAGAAGTACACCAACATCGGCATCGGCAGCGAAGACTTCGTGCGCAAGGCCTTGGTGGCGGCCCTGGGCGAGGACAAGGCGAGCAACCTGGTGGACCAGATCATTCTTGGCTCCGGTGCCCGCGGCCTCGACTCGCTCAAGTGGATGGATGCCCGCCAGGTGGCCAGCATCATCCAAAACGAGCACCCGCAGATCCAGACTATCGTGCTCTCCTACCTCGAGCCCGAGCAGTCGGCCGAGATCTTAAGCCAGTTCCCCGAGCAGGTGCGCCTCGATCTGGTGATGCGTATCGCCAACCTCGAGGAGGTACAACCGGCGGCACTGCAAGAGCTTAACGACATCATGGAGAAACAGTTCGCCGGAGCCGCCGGTGCTCAGGCGGCCAAGATGGGCGGCCTGAAGGCGGCGGCCAATATCATGAACTACCTCGACACCAACGTCGAAGGGCAGCTGATGGACTCCATCCGCGAGGCGGACGAGGAGATGAGTCAGCAGATCCAGGATCTGATGTTCGTGTTCGAGAACCTCATCGATGTGGACGATCGCGGCATTCAGACCCTGCTGCGGGAAGTGCCCGGCGATCTGCTGCAGCGCGCCCTCAAGGGGTCCGACGACCAGCTGCGCGACAAGATCTTCAAGAACATGTCCAAACGGGCGGCCGAGATGCTGGCCGATGATCTGGAGGCGATGGGGCCGATCCGCGTCTCCGAAGTCGAGACGGCGCAAAAAGAGATCCTCTCTATCGCCCGTCGTCTGGCCGATGCAGGCGAGCTGATGCTGGGCTCGGGTGGCGGCGACGAGTTCCTCTAATCCATGAGCGATCGCAAATTAAGGGGCTACCTGCGCCCGGAGCAGGATCCCGTCGAGATACAGGATTGGGGATGGCCCGAGATGGAGGTGGAGCACGCCGTCTCGAGCAATGCCCTGGGGTTGCCTCCCGACTGGTACCAGCAAGCGGAGCCGGAGCCTGATGTGGCTCCGGAGCCTGAGCCTGCCCCCACCCTCACCGCCGAGGAGCTCGAGGCGATCCGCCAGGCGGCCTGGGAGGAGGGGATGAGCGAGGGGCGCGAGGCCGGCTTTGCCCAGGGGCTGGAAGAGGGCAAGCTGGAGGGATTGCAAAAGGGACACGAGGCCGGCTTTGCCCAGGGGCGCGAAGAGGGGCTGGCCATGGGACGCGAGGTGATCGAGCAGGCCATTGCCCACTGGCAGCAGCTCGCCACACGCCTGGCCACCCCCCTCGCCGAGATGGACGAGAGGGTCGAAGAGCAGTTGGTGAGCCTGGCCATGCAACTGGCCAGGGCGCTTATCAAGCACGAGGCCGAGACCTCGCCGCGACTGCTGCTGGCCGCCCTCAAGGAGGGATTGGCCCACTTGCCGGCGGCCGAGAGCGGGGTCACCTTGCAGCTGCATCCGGATGACGTGACCCGTGTGCAGGAGGCCTTTGGCGCCGAGGAGTGCGACAAGCGCGGCTGGCGGCTGGCGGCGGATCCCACCCTCTCTCCCGGGGACGTACAACTGGCGACGACCTTGTCGAGCATCGACATGCAACTTGAGTCCCGTATCGCCCAGCTGCTGCGCAATTTTCTGCGCGACAACCAGGAGTCGTAAACCATGAGCGAGCTCTTGAATCGCCTGCAACGCTACCGGGTCGGTGAGATTGCGCCACGCACACCGGTTGCCGGAAAATTGACGCGGGTGGTGGGGCTCACCCTGGAGGCGGTGGGGTGCCGGGCCGCCATCGGTTCGCTCTGCCGGATAGATACCCTTGAGGGGATGCTCGAGGCCGAGGTGGTCGGCTTCTCGGGCGATCGTCTCTATCTGATGCCCAGTGAACAGCTCAAGGGGGTGATCCCCGGCGCCCGGGTCGTACCGCTTACCGAAGAGCAGGGGATCCCGGTCGGTATGGGCTTGCTCGGAAGAGTTATCGATGGCATTGGCCAGCCCCTGGATGGGCTGGGCCCCATCCTCAGTGCCCAGACGGCCCGTTTTGCCGCACGGGGCATCAACCCACTGGCCCGTCGCCCCATTCATCAGCCGATGGATGTGGGGGTGCGCGCCATCAACGCCATGTTGACGGTGGGACAGGGGCAGCGGATGGGACTGTTTGCCGGCTCCGGGGTCGGCAAGTCGGTGCTGCTTGGCATGATGACCCGGGGCTCGGTGGCTGATGTGGTGGTCGTCGGGCTCATCGGTGAACGGGGCCGCGAGGTCAAGGAGTTTATCGAGGAGATCCTCGGCGCCGAAGGGCGTGAGCGGGCCGTGGTGGTGGCAGCGCCGGCCGATGCCTCGCCCCTGATGCGTCTCAAGGGGTGTGAGACGGCCATCACCATCGCCGAATATTTCCGGGATCAGGGCATGAACGTGCTGCTGCTGATGGACTCGCTCACCCGTTACGCCCAGGCTCAGCGCGAGATCGCCCTGGCAGTTGGCGAGCCACCGGCGACCAAGGGCTATCCCCCCTCGGTGTTTGCCAAGTTGCCGGCGCTGGTCGAGCGGGCGGGCAACGGGGGGGAGGGGCAGGGCTCCATTACCGCCTTCTTTACTGTGCTGACCGAAGGGGACGATCTGCAGGATCCCATCGCCGATGCGGCGCGGGCGATCCTCGATGGTCACATAGTGCTGTCGCGGGAGCTGGCCGATGCCGGCCACTATCCGGCTATCGACATCGAAAAATCCATCAGCCGGGTCATGCCTCAGGTCACCTCGCTTGAGCACATGCAAATCGCCCGGCTCTTCAAACAGTTTTACTCCCTCTACCAGCAGAATCGGGATCTCATCAGTATCGGCGCCTACAGCCCGGGGGCCGATCCCCGCATCGATCGGGCCATCACCCAGAAACCCTACATGGACCACTTCTTGCAGCAGGGAATGAGAGAGGTGGTGGGGTACGATCAGGGTCTGACGGATCTGAAGATGGTCAGCGGTCCCTTGCAGATGGTCTAGGAGGTTGAATGAGCAAAGGGCTCGAGTTGTTGTCCGAACAGTTGGCTGAGGCGGAGCACCGCTGCGCCATGGCGCTGGCCAAGGCTCGCCAGGATCTCAAGCTCTTTATGGAGCAGTACGACGCCCTTGGCAACTATCGCCAGATCTACCTGCAACAGTGGACCGAACGCGGTCTGGAGGGGATGGCAGCGCAACAAAACGTGCAATATCAGGCGTTTATTAACAAGCTGCAACTCGCGGCCGAGCAGCAGTACGAAGGGGTGCTGCAGGTAAGGCAGGTGGTGGAGCAGCGCAAGCAGGAGTGGTTGGCCATGCAGCAGCGGCGCAAGGCCGTCGCACTGCTACTGGAGAAAAAAGCGCTGCGCGAGCGCCAGAAGGCCGAGCGGCAGGAGCAGAAGATGCTCGACGAGTTTGCGACCCGCAGCTTCTTGAGAAATTCTGGCCTGTAATTTGCTAATTTCCTGTTAACGCTCTTCTCACGGGATGCGTTGGACCCGACAAGACCGGACTTCGCCGTGGAGTCAAGGTACTGGCAACTGGAGTAATCGCCGATGATCTCTCAACCCACACTCAATCTCGTGCCTGCCAAGGCTGCCGCCGCCGGTGAGGGGGCGAGCACTTCGTCCAGGGGGAGCGATTTTGCCGTCCTGATGATGGAGGAGGGCGCCGATCGGGTGCCGACAGAGCGAGGTACCCTGGCCGCCGAAGAGAAGTCTGCTCCCACGGAGGAGGGCAAAGAGAAGGGGCAAGAGGGCGGCGAAGAGTTGCCGCAGGATCTGCTGGCCCGTCTGATGGCCTCCCAGCAAGCCAGCACTCAGTTGACCAGTGCACCGGCGGTGACCGGGCGCCTTCCCGAAGAGGCCAAAGAGGAGGCCACCGATGAGGTTGGCGCCGCCCTCTCGGCCAACGGGAAGGAGGGAGAGCGCGCCTCGCAGCAAGCGGGGACGGTCGCCTTGCAGCTGGCTAGCGGCGCAAAGGGCGTCGAGAACACCCATGATGAGAGTCAACTCGCCTCCGAGGTCAGGCGTGCACTCGCCGAGTCTCGCGCCGCCGCTTCCCAGGAAGCGCCTGTGTCACCAAACAGTGACCCTCTGGGGGCGGGGAATGGCAAGCCCGTGAGCGTGCAGGAGGCGGCTAGGGGCTCTGGCGATGGCCAGGGCAAGATCCCGCTCTCCACCCTGATCGAGGCAGGCATGCTTCCCGTCGACGAGCGTGACGAGGCGGTCGCAGAGAGCCCCTTGGTGCAAAACCGGCCCATGACCGCAGGCACGGCTCAGGAAGCGGGCACCAAAGAGAGTGCCTCTCGCCAGCTGGTGCATGCCGAGACCAAGTCGGCGACGCCGCTTTCCGAGATGGTCGCCGCCGTCAAATCAGAGGCTGCTGCGGGCGACAAGAGCGCCACTTCACGCACCGAGCCCTCCACTGTTACCCAACCTCCGGCGTCCCATCCGGTGAGTCGTCAGCCTCATGCTGACGCCGTGGCAACGAACCTGGTATCTACCCCGGCCTCATCATTGACCCCGGGGATGGTTGCCAACGCGGCTACCGCAGCCACTGCTCCCCCTGCCCATCCTGCCGAGAGTGCGGCGAAGGAGGGGGAGTCGAGGACAAGTGCACCGACAGTGGGGGCCACCCTCCAGGCCCAGGGCGCACCGGATAAAATGAGCCGGGCTGCTGCCGTCATCACCGCAGAGAGTCAGGCAGAGGGCGTCGTTGCCGAGCCTCGTCAGGCCAGTCTTGTCAGAGAGGCAGTCATGGCGGCCCGGGCTGAGCGTCGCGAAGAGAGCGGGGATGGCAAGCGTCAGCCTCTGAGTGGCGAGAGCGGTGCCGTGAGTGCCAGTGTACAGGCCACGCCGCCGGGCCAGGTACAGGAGAGCCGCCCGGCATCGATGCCGGAGGCGGCCCGCAGAGAGGGTGCGGCGACCTTCCCCGGGTCACAGCGTCTGAATCCCGAGACCGCGCCGGGTGAGTTGCAGCACAAGGTCAACGTGATGCTGGCCGACAAGTTGCAACAGGCGGAGCTACAGCTCGATCCCGTCGGGCTTGGCAAGATGAAGATTCACCTGCAGATGGGGCAGGATCAGCAGGTGAGCGTCCACTTCGTGGTACAGCATGGCCAGACCCGGGAGATGCTCGAGCAGAGCATGCCCAGGCTCAGGGAGATGTTGGCCGGCCAGGGCATCCAGTTGGGACAGACCCAGGTGCAGTATTCCCAGCAGGGGCAGCAACAGGGTCAGCAGATGGGTCAGTCGATGAATCAGGGGGGACGGGGTCACTCCTCTGACGGTTATACCGGTGGTGGCGACGAAGAGACACAGGTCACATCGGGTGGCACTCGGTTGATCAGGGAATCGGCAACCGAGCGTGGAATTGATTTCTATGCTTGAAGCGCCCCGCAGCAACTATATGATAATGAAACAGTTAGGTGACATGGTGGCGTGGCGATGGCAGATGACAGCGAATTAACCCTCAAGGATAAGGGAAGCGGCAAGAAAAAAATCATCATCATTGGTGCAATTGCGCTGGTGTTGCTGGCCGGTGGCGGTGGTGCCGCCTGGTTTTTGCTGGGTGGTTCGGGTGAGCCGTCAGCGCCTGCCGAGACGACCGAGAGTGCCGAGGCACCCGCCAAGGCGGACACCAAGGGACAGCCGCCCCTCTATGTGGGCATGCCTCGTCCCTTTGTCTTCAACGTGAGTGGACAGAGCCGGGATCGTCTGGTGCAGATCAAGGTCCAGTTGATGGTACGAGGTGCCGCCAACGATGGATTGGCAAGACAGCATATTCCGCTCATCGAGGGGACATTGCTGCGTGTCTTCAGTGCCGCCACCGCCGAGCAGCTCTCTACCTTCGAAGGCAAGGAGAAGCTGCGTACCGATGCGCTGGAGGAGAGTCAGCGGGTACTCAAGGAGCTGACCAAGGAGAACGTGGTGGAACAGGTACTCTTTACCGGCTTTGTGATGCAGTAGGTGAACCGTGAGTGATCTCTTAAGCCAGGACGAAATCGATGCCCTGCTCCACGGGGTGGATGAGGTCGAAGAGGAGGAGGTCGGCCCTTCGGGTGGACCCGGTGTTGCCTCGTTTGACTTCTCCTCCCAGGATCGCATCGTCCGGGGTCGTATGCCGACTCTGGAGTTGGTTAACGAGCGTTTTGCCCGCCACATGCGGATCAGCCTCTTCAACATGATGCGCCGCACTGCCGAGGTATCGATCAACGGGGTGCAGATGCTGAAGTTTGGCGAGTATGTGCACACCCTGTTTGTTCCGACCAGTCTCAACATGGTGCGTTTTCGCCCCCTGAAAGGGACCGCCCTCATCACCATGGAGGCGCGTCTGGTCTTCATCCTGGTGGAAAATTTCTTCGGTGGCGATGGTCGCTACCATGCCAAGATCGAGGGGCGTGAATTTACCCCTACCGAGCGGCGCATCATTCAGATGTTGCTCAAGCTGGTGTTCGAGGATTACAAGGACGCCTGGGCCCCTGTGATGGATGTGGGGTTTGAATACCTCGACTCCGAAGTCAACCCGGCCATGGCCAACATAGTGAGCCCGACCGAGGTGATCGTGATCAGCTCGTTTCACATCGAACTCGATGGTGGGGGCGGGGATTTCCATGTGGCCATGCCCTACTCCATGCTCGAGCCCATCCGCGAGCTGCTCGATGCCGGTGTCCAGAGTGACAAGGGCGATACCGATGTGCGCTGGAGCAAGGCGCTGCGCGATGAGATCATGGATGTCAAAGTGGGCCTGCGTGCCAAGTTGCTCGAGACCGACATCAGTTTGCGCGAGTTGATGGAGCTGCAACCCGGTGACATCATTCCGGTGGAGATGCCGGAGAACCTGCTCGTCTTTGTAGAAGATCTGCCCACATTCCACGCCAAGATGGGGCGTACTCGCGAGAGGGTTGCCCTCAAGATCACCGACAAACTCAAGCGTCCCGATTCAGTGAAGAATGAGATGCATCTGGTCACCCGGGGTGGGGTCAGGATCGACGGGGATGTGGAGCTCGAGGAGCTCGAGCGTGGCATCCAGGAACAGCAGTAAACCCGATTCAAGAACAAGGATTCGACAAACATGAGTGGAAACGACGAAGAGCAGGATCTGATGGCGGACGCCTGGGCGGCGGCACTGGAGGAGCAGGTGGCCTCCGAGACGGCCGAGGTCAAACCGGCCCCCCTGGAGGAGCTGCAGGAAGAGCCCCCCATCTCGGCCGAAGAGCGTCGCAAGCTCGACACCATACTCGATATTCCCGTGACCATCTCGATGGAAGTGGGGCGCAGCCAGATCAGCATCCGCAATCTGTTGCAGCTTAACCAGGGCTCGGTGGTGGAGCTGGATCGGGTGGCCGGCGAGCCTCTCGACGTACTGGTCAACGGCACCCTGATCGCCCACGGCGAGGTGGTGGTGGTGAATGACAAGTTCGGTATCCGCCTGACCGATGTCATCAGCCAGATCGAGCGGATCAAGAAACTCAAATGATGCGATATCTCTGGCTGTTATTGCCTCTTCCCCTGTGGGCCGAGCCCACCGGTGCCAGCACGCCCAACATGACCTCATGGCTACTTTCGAGTCTGCTGGTGATCGGTCTCATCGTGGTGCTCGGAGCGCTGCTCAAGAAATCCCGTCTCTCCCAGAGCCTCAATGGTGGCCAGATGAAGGTGGTTGCCACCCTGCCCCTTGGGGTCAAAGAGAAGCTGATGGTGGTCAGGGTGGGTGAGCAGCAATATCTGCTCGGTGTCACCCCGGCTCAGGTCAGTTTTCTCTCCCGCCTCGAGACGCCCCTCGATGAAACCCAGCCCTTTGCGCAGCAACTGGGCAAGCTGATGAAAAAGGATGATCATGCGTAGCCTGCTCTGGCTTGGCTTGCTGTTGGCGGCGCCGCTCTGTTTTGGCCAGGACGGGATGTCGGCGGTGACGGTCACCACCAACACCGACGGGAGTCAGGAGTACAGCCTGACCCTGCAGGTGTTGGCGCTGATGACGGCGCTCTCCTTCCTGCCGGCCATCGTCATCATGATGACCTCCTTTACCCGTATCGTGGTGGTACTCGGTATTTTGCGTCAGGCCATCGGTTTGCAGCAGAGTCCCTCCAATCAGGTACTGATCGGTATCGCGCTCTTCATGTCGTTCTTCATCATGTCGCCTGTGCTCGATCGCATCAATGATGAGGCGCTGCAACCCTATCTGGCCGAGACCATCACCTCAAAGGAAGCCCTGGCCAAGGCGCAGGTTCCCCTGCAGCAGTTCATGTTGTCCCAGACGCGCATCAAGGATCTCAACACCTTTATGGAGATCGCCAATGTGAAGGTGGATAAGCCGCAGGATGTGCCCATGCGCGTGCTGATCCCGGCCTTCGTGACCAGTGAGCTCAAGACGGCCTTCCAGATAGGATTTATGCTCTTCTTGCCGTTTCTGGTCATCGATCTGGTGGTGGCCAGTATACTGATGGCCATGGGCATGATGATGCTCTCGCCCATGATAGTGTCGCTTCCCTTCAAGCTGATGCTGTTTGTGATGGTCGATGGCTGGAACCTCATCATGGGCAGTCTGGCCACCAGTTTTGGCCTGGGCAGCGGCTAAGGAGTCGCCATGTCACCGGAAACCTTCGTCGATGTGTTTCGTGAGGCACTCTGGATTGTAAGCGTCATGGTGTGTGCCGTCATACTCCCCAGCCTGCTGGTGGGTCTGGTGGTCTCCATCTTCCAGGCGGCCACCTCTATCAACGAGCAGACCTTGAGTTTTCTGCCCCGTCTTATCGTCACCCTGCTGGCACTGGCCCTTGGAGCCCATTGGGGGATGCAGAGCCTGATGGATTTCTTCATTCTGATGGTGCAGCAGATCCCCGAGGTGGTGGGTTGACCGTCTCCACCGGCCTCATCATGGAGTGGTTGGCCTCCTTCATCTGGCCCCTCTGCCGGATTGGCGGCATGTTGATGGTGATGGTGGTCTTTGGCAGCCGTTTGGTGCCGATGCAGGTACGGCTGTTGCTCAGCCTCGCCATTACCATGGTGGTGGTGCCCGTTCTTCCTCCCATGCCGGCCGATCCCCTCTTCTCGGGGGCGGGCTTTCTCATCACGGTGCAGCAGATCCTGATCGGGGTTGCGATGGGGCAGTTGACCCTGTTTCTGACCGAGAGTTTCATCATGGGCGGCCAGGTGCTGGCGATGCAGACCAGCCTTGGCTTTGCCTCCTTGGTCGACCCCATGAACGGCCAGTCGGCCCCCGTGGTGGGGCAGTTTTATCTGATGCTGGCGACCTTGGTCTTTCTGGCCGTTGATGGCCATCTGCTGCTGTTACGGCTGGTGATCCTCAGCTTCGATACCTTGCCGGTCTCCCAGTCGGGCATACCGGCGGTCATGTACCGGGATCTGGCTGCCTTCCTCGGAGTCATGTTTCAGGCTGCCTTGGTGATGTCACTGTCGGCCATCATTGCCCTGCTGCTTATCAACTTCTCGTTTGGGGTGATGACCCGGGCTGCTCCCCAATTGAATATCTTCAGCATGGGATTTGCGGTCAGCATGATCGCCGGTCTCTTCATCATCTGGCTCACCATCGGCAACTTTACCGAACACTTCGATCATCTGTGGCTACGGGTACAGGAGTTGCTTTGCCTGACCATAGGCACCCGGTGTGAGGGAGGCATAGATGGCTGAGACCGATCAGGAACGATCGGAGTTACCCACCGGTAAACGACTTCAGGAAGCACGGGACAAGGGTCAGATCCCCCGTTCTCGCGAGTTGGGGACGGCCAGCGTCCTGCTGGCGGCCTGCTTTGCCCTGATGATGATTAAAGGGAGTCTTGCCTCCTCGCTGGTCTCCATCTTTCGACAGGGTTTCTCGCTGGAGCGCGAGCAGATCTTCGATCCCCATGCCATGGGGACTCTGCTGACCGAGTTGATCAAGGCCTTGATTGAACCGCTTGGCATTCTCTTCTTTCTGGTCATGGTGGCCTCGTTTGTCGGCAATATCCTGATGGGGGGATTTAACTTCTCCACCGAGGCGATGCTACCCAAGTTTAACAAGCTCAATCCCCTCAATGGCCTCAAGCGCATGTTTGGGGTCCAGTCGTTGGTCGAGTTGCTCAAGTCCATCGCCAAAGTGCTCTTTATCGCCCTCTTTGCCTGGTGGTTGCTGGCCAGTCAGTTCGATCACCTGATGCATCTCTCCGTCGAGGGGTTTCCTGGCGGGGTGATCGATGCCCTCGAACTCTTCCTGTGGATGATAGTGGTGCTTTGTTGCTCACTCTTGCCCATCGTCGCCATCGATGTGCCCTTCCAGCAGTGGAACCATATGCGCCAGCTCAAGATGACCAAGCAGGAGGTCAAGGACGAGTATCGGGATACCGAGGGCAAACCCGAGGTCAAGGGGAGGATCCGTCGCCTGCAGATGGAGATGGCGATGCGGCGTATGATGGGAGACGTCCCCAAGGCCGATGTTGTCATCACCAACCCGAGTCACTACTCGGTGGCCCTGCAGTATGATCCCAAGCGACCCGGTGCAGCGCCCAAGGTGCTGGCCAAAGGGGTCGACGAGGTGGCGATGAAGATCCGCGAGATTGCCCGTGAGTACGAGATCCCGATCCTGCCCTCACCGGCACTGACCCGTGCCATCTACCACAGTACCGAACTGGGTCACGAAATCCCGGAGGGGCTCTTCGCGGCGGTGGCGCAGGTGCTGGCTTATGTCTATCAACTCAAGCAGTTCCGTCGTGGGCGGGGACATCGTCCGAGACCCCTGGCTCAGGAGCTGCCTATCCCCGACGAGTATCGCAAGTGACGGTGTTCTGACGACACAGAGATAACCCATTGATAATCATTGTGATAGATAAATGGAACGGTTTTTGCTTTGTGGGGCTAGGTGTAGTCAGACGCGATACGAACGATGGAAATGACCCAGATGCTGACCCGGCTAAAAGGGTATAGAAGCCTCTTCTCCAAGGGATTGGGCACCCCCTTGTTGGTGTTGGCCGCCCTCGGCATGGTGGTGCTGCCCATGCCGGCCTTCCTGCTGGATATTCTCTTTTCGTTCAACATCGCCCTGGCCATGGTGGTGCTTCTGGTCGCCGTCTACACCCGGCGCCCGCTGGAGTTTGCCGCTTTTCCGACCGTATTGCTGATCGCTACCTTGTTGCGTCTGGCACTGAACGTGGCGTCAACCCGGGTGGTGCTGCTCGAGGGTCACAATGGTCCCGCGGC
This sequence comes from Aeromonas sp. R6-2, assembly GCF_040908155.1. Classification (NCBI taxonomy): domain Bacteria; kingdom Pseudomonadati; phylum Pseudomonadota; class Gammaproteobacteria; order Aeromonadales; family Aeromonadaceae; genus Aeromonas; species Aeromonas sp. R6-2. Next base: position 131,792 of record NZ_JBFODE010000055.1, read on the forward strand.
GGCGGGCCATGTCATCGAGGCGTTTGGCTCTGTGGTCATCGGCGGCAACTATGCGGTTGGTCTCATCGTCTTCTTGATCCTGATGATCATCAACTTCGTGGTGGTCACCAAGGGTGCCGGCCGTATTTCCGAGGTGAGCGCCCGTTTCACCCTCGATGCCATGCCCGGCAAACAGATGGCTATCGACGCCGACCTCAACGCCGGCCTCATCAACCAGGAAGAGGCGAAGAAGCGCCGTCAGGAGGTGACCTCTGAGGCGGATTTCTACGGCTCGATGGACGGTGCTTCCAAATTTGTAAAAGGGGATGCCATCGCCGGCATCATGGTGCTCTTTATCAACATCATCGGTGGTTTCATCATCGGCATGGTGCAGCATGGGCTGAGCTTTGGTGAAGCGACCCGCATCTATACCCTGCTCACCATCGGTGATGGTCTGGTGGCCCAGATCCCCTCCCTGATGCTCTCTATTGCCGCCGCCATCATAGTCACGCGTCAAAATACCGATCAGGACATGGGGCAGGCGGTGTTGGGTCAGCTCTTCAATAATCCGCGCTCTCTCATCATTACTGCCGCCATCTTGCTGATCATGGGGGTGGTACCGGGTATGCCCCATATGGCATTCCTCTCCCTTGGGGTGCTCTGTGCCGGTATCGCCTGGTGGCTGCTGCAGCGCGAGAAGCGGCTGGCGGCCCAGCCCAAGGAGGACAGTGCGCTGCAAGGGGAGCTGGAGACGCCGCACGAGCATCGTGACTTGAGCTGGGACGACGTGATGCCGGTGGATGTGATAGGCCTTGAGGTAGGCTATCAGTTGATTCCCCTGGTCGATCGTAGCCAGGGAGGGGAGCTGTTGACCCGGATCAAGGGAGTGCGCAAGAAGCTCTCTCAGGAGCTGGGCTTTCTGGTGCCTGCGGTACATATTCGCGACAACCTGGATCTGGCACCCAATCAGTACCGTATCACCCTGATGGGGGTGAGCACGGGTGAGGCGCAGATCTATCACGACAAGGAGATGGCCATCAACCCGGGCCAGGTCTTTGGCTCCATCAATGGGGTCCCGACACGGGATCCCGCGTTTGGCCTCGAGGCGCTCTGGATAGGCAAGGATCAGGTCTCCCATGCCCAGACTCTGGGTTATACGGTAGTGGATGCGGCGACCGTGGTGGCCACTCACCTCAGCCAGCTGCTCTCCAATCAGGCGGCACTGCTGCTGGGGCACGACGAGGTACAGCAACTGCTCGACATGGTGGCCAAGCATCAGGCCAAGTTGGTCGACGGTCTGGTTCCCGAGGTGATCTCCATGGGCAATCTGGTCAAGGTGCTGCAAAACCTGCTGGGTGAAGGGGTGCCGATCCGCGACATGCGCACCATACTGCAAACGTTGGTGGAGTATGCCCCCCGCAGCCAGGATCCTGAGGTGTTGACCGCCGCATGCCGTATCGCCCTGCGTCGCCTCATCGTGCAAGAGATCGCCGGGACCGAGGCCGAGTTGCCGGTGATTACTCTGGCGCCAGAGCTGGAACGTATATTGCATCAGTCGCTTCAGGCTGGTGGCAGTGAAGGGGCCGGTATTGAGCCGGGCCTGGCCGAGCGGATGCAGAGGTCACTGGCCGAGGCAACCCAGCAGCAGGAGTTGGAGGGTCAGCCTGCTGTATTGCTGACATCGGGAATTTTGCGCAACACCCTTGCCAAGTTTGTGAAGAATGCGATTCCGGGGTTGCGCGTCCTGTCCTACCAGGAAGTGCCTGACGACAAACAGATCCGTATCGTCAGCGCGGTGGGACAGAACTAGTGAGCGGAGATGACAGGTGAAGATTAAGCGGTTTTTTGCCAAGGACATGCGCACTGCGTTGGCAGAGGTCAAGGAGACGTTAGGCCCTGACGCTGTGATCATGTCCAATAAAAAGGTCACCGGAGGAGTCGAGATTGTCGCCGCTGTGGATTATCAGTCTCAAACGGTGTCAAGCAAGGAGCCTGCGCGTGCCTCTTTAGGGGATGAACGCGTCAATATTTCGACGGCTGGTCGTCAAATGACGACCGCTACAGCGTCAAAAGAGGAGCACTACGCCGATAGTTTGGCGGCGTTGCTCGCCCGCCAGCAGCAGGCGAAGGGGGGTGGACAACGGGTTGCCCCCTCTGTCGCCCCCGTTGCCGAGGGGGCCCCCCGTACCCTGGCCGAGCAGGCCCAATGGGAGGCACAGCCTCAGGCCAAGCCCAGAGCACGCAGTAATGGCGCGGCTCGGACTGCCAATACGGCTCGCGAGGGCGCCCCACGCGATCGGGAGCTTGAGGGGATGCGCCAGGAGATGGCCAGCATTCGTAAGCTGCTCGAGCATCAAATCTCCGGCCTGATGTGGCAAGAGGTGGAGCGGCGTGAACCCATGCGTGCCCTGCTTATCAAAGAGCTCAAGAAGATAGGCTTCGACGATGCCTATGCCGATCAGTTGGCGGGCATGGTGCCCGAGGACATGTCCGTGCACGAGGGCATGGCGCAGATCGCCGAGATCCTCACCTCCCAGCTCAGGGTGGGCGAGGATGAAATCTTGCGTCAGGGAGGAGCGGTGGCACTGCTTGGCCCCACCGGGGTGGGCAAGACCACGACCATCGCCAAGCTGGCCGCCCGTTTTGCCATGAAATATGGTGCCGATCAGGTGGCGCTCATCACCACGGACAATTATCGGATCGGGGCGCATGAGCAGTTGCAGACCTATGGCCGCATCATGGGGTGCCCGGTGCGTCAGGTGCGCGATGCCGAGGAGTTGGCCTCTGTGCTCTATCAGTTCCGTCACCGCCGCCTGGTGCTGATCGACACGGCCGGCATGGGCCAACGGGACGTCCGTCTGACCGAGCAACTCGACACCCTGGTCAAAAATTCCAAGGTCCGTATCCGCAGCTATCTGGTGATGTCGGCAACGTCTCAGCGCCGTGTCATGCAAGAGGCGGTCGACCATTTCAAGCGCATTCCGCTGAGCGGATGCATCCTGACCAAGCTCGACGAGAGCTTGAATCTCGGGGAAGTCATCAACGTTTGCATCCAGAACACCCTGCCCATCTCCTATGTGACCGATGGACAGCGAGTTCCGGAGGATATTCAGGTTGCCAACTCGGCACAACTGATCGGTTCGGCGTTAGGCTCGCTGGAGCGGCAGGTGGAGGAGCCCTATTTCTGGGGGGCCGGGTTTGGTGAGGCTGAAGATTCGGAGTTTTATGAGTAACGTATATATGGATCAGGCAAGTGGGCTGCGCAAAATGCGTCAAAATAACCGGGTTAAGGTGATTGCGGTTTCCGGTGGCAAGGGGGGGGTTGGCAAGACCAACGTCACCCTTAATGTGGCCGGGGCCATGGCGGCCCAGGGCAAGCGGGTCATGGTACTCGATGCTGACCTGGGGCTGGCAAACGTGGATGTGATGCTGGGTCTGCGGGTCCATCGCAACCTCTCCCACGTGCTTTCGGGAGAGTGCACACTCGATGACATCATCATCGAGGGACCCAACGGCATGATGATAGTGCCGGCTACCTCGGGTACTCAATCCATGGTGGAGCTGTCGCCGGCGCAACATGCCGGTCTTATCAGGGCCTTTAGCGAGATGAAGACCCAGATCGATGTCTTGATGGTGGACACGGCGGCCGGTATCTCCGACATGGTTCTGAGCTTCGCGCGTGCCGCTCAGGACATCATGGTCGTGGTGTGTGACGAGCCGACCTCCATCACGGATGCCTATGCCCTGATGAAGATCCTCTCCAAGGAGCATGGCGTCTATCGCTTCAAGGTAGTGGCCAACATGGTTCGCAGCCTGCGCGAAGGGCAGGAGCTGTTCGCCAAATTGACCCGAGTGACCGATCGTTTCCTTGAGACTTCGCTGGAATTGGTCGCCTGTATACCCTATGACACGAATCTGAGGCAGGCAGTGCGAAAGCAGAAGCTGATCGTGGATGCGTTCCCCAAGTCTCCTGCCTCACTGGCCTTCAGAGCGCTAGCCAACAAGGCAGCGAGCTGGCCTGTGCCCAGCCAGCCGGGGGGACACCTAGAGTTTTTCCTCGAGAGTCTGCTGCAAAATCCGGCCACCATGAAGGAAGGTTCGCGTGAATAAAGCCCAGGCATACTTACGCCATCAGGATTCCTATGCATTGGTCGAGCGCCACTCCCCTCTGGTCAAGCGCATCGCCCAGCATCTGCTGGCACGCCTGCCCAGCAGCGTGCTGCTCGATGACCTGATCCAGGCGGGTATGATTGGGCTCATTGAGGCCTCTCGCAACTTTGATGGCAGCAAAGGGGCCAGTTTTGAGACCTATGCGGGAATCCGAATTCGGGGAGCCATGCTCGACGAGATCCGTCGTGGTGACTGGGTACCCCGTTCGGTTCACCGTAACAGCCGCATGATAGCCGAGGCTATCGATCAGGTTGAGAAGCAGCACGGCAGGGATGCCCGTGACACCGAGGTTGCGGCACAACTCGGTGTGGGCATGGAGGAGTATCACTCCATGTTGCAAGATGTGTCGTGCGGCAAGATCATTGGCATCGAAGATCTCGGGGTCAGCGAGGATGTGCTGGGCGGGGAGGGGGCGAGCGTCACCCACGGCTATGAAGATGTGGCGGCCGAGCGCTTTCAGTCTGCCTTGGCCGATAACATCGCCAAGCTACCGGAGCGCGAGGCGCTGGTGCTCTCCCTCTATTACGACGAAGAGCTGAATTTGCGGGAGATCGGCGAGATTCTCAACGTCAGCGAGTCGCGCGTCAGTCAAATTCATAGCCAGGCAATGCACAGATTGCGTGCTAGGTTGCGTGATTGGCAAGCATAACTCTTTGTACTGTCTACACTAAAAAAACGGTGTAGGGCATAATAGTCACCACAAGTATCTGCATTCTGCATCATGAACGCCGGCCGTCTGCAGACGGCCGTTTAGGAGGGAATTTTGGACAAGAACATGAAAATCCTCATTGTTGATGACTTCTCGACAATGCGTCGGATTATCAAGAACTTGCTAAGAGATCTTGGCTTCAACAACACCCATGAAGCCGATGACGGCAACACAGCCCTGCCCATGCTCAAAAACGGTGATTTCCAGTTTGTCGTAACCGACTGGAACATGCCTGGCATGCAAGGGATCGACCTGCTCAAGGCCATTCGTGCCGATGACAAGCTCAAGCATCTTCCTGTCCTGATGGTGACGGCTGAAGCCAAGCGTGAACAGATCATTGAGGCGGCACAGGCCGGGGTGAACGGCTATATCGTCAAGCCTTTCACTGCAGCCACTCTCAAAGAGAAGCTCGACAAGATCTTCGAGCGCATTGGCTGAGAGGAGCCCCAAGGATGATGGTCAAGACGAGCGCAATCATTACGCTTGAGCAGGCACGGACGCTCGTCTCCCTTCTCGAGCAGGAGGAGTTTGGCAGAGCAGACGAATTGTTGGCCGAGGTATGCGTACCTAACGCCAGCTCCTTGTTTGAGAAGGTGGGTCAACTGACTCGCCAACTCCACACCTCTCTCAATGAGTTTCGATTGGATCCTCGCATTCCAACCCTTGCGACCCATGAGATCCCTGACGCCCGTGAGCACCTCAGCTATGTCATTGACATGACCGACAAGGCGGCCAATAGAACCATGGATGCCGTCGAGGCGAGTTTGCCCATCGCAGATCGTCTCAATGACGGGATCCAGTCCGTTCTACCCAATTGGCAGGCTCTGATGGGGCGCAGCCTCGATGTGGGCCAGTTCAAGGTTTTGTGTCATCAACTCGATGATTTTCTTAAGTCTTCTGAGGCGGACGCCGATACGTTAAGGCAACTGTTGACTGAAATTCTGATGGCTCAGGATTTTCAGGACCTCACCGGCCAGATGATTCGCAAAGTCATCAAGCTGGTTCAGGAGGTCGAGACTAAATTAGTAGAGATGTTGACGATGTTTGGTGATGTCGGAGCTGAACCCCCGAAACCCGTGCCTCGCAACGCGATCGAAGCAGAAGGTCCCATCATCAATGCCGAACATCGCGATGATGTGGTCAATGGCCAGGATGACGTGGATGACCTTCTCTCCAGTCTTGGATTCTAATGGAGTGACGAATGGGCTTTGAAGTTGATGAGGACATACTGCAGGACTTTCTGGTCGAGGCATCCGAAATCTTGGAGCAACTGTCAGAGCAGCTCGTAGATCTCGAGAAACGGCCCGATGACAGCAACCTGCTAAATGCCATCTTCCGCGGATTTCACACGGTTAAGGGTGGTGCCGGTTTTCTCTCTCTCACCGAGCTGGTTGATGCCTGTCACGGTGCGGAGAATGTTTTCGACATTCTTCGCAACGGGAAGCGACGGGTTACCCCCGAGCTGATGGATGTGATCCTGCAGGCGTTGGATGCCATCAACGAGATGTTCGCGCAGGTGCAAAATCGTGAGCAGCCGAGCCCGGCTCCGGACGATGTACTGCATGACCTGCATGAACTCTGCAAACCTGAGGGGGAAGAGCAGCTTCGCTCTACCGCTTCCGGAGGAAGTTCCTCCCCGGAACCAGAGGTCGCAGCAACGCCTGTCGCCGAGGTCGTAGAACCCATGCCGATGGATCCCGGTACTCAGGGGGGGATCGACGAAATCTCATCGGATGAGTTTGAGCGTCTGCTCGACGAACTGCACGGTGAGGGCAAGAGCCCGACCACAGTTACTGAAGCTGCCCCTGCGGCGGTTCAGTCCGAGAGCGGTGACATCACAGATGACGAGTTCGAGGCCCTGCTCGATCAGCTTCATGGCAAGGGGGCCCACAGCGGGGCTCCTGCGCCGAATCCATTAAAAGATGTCCAGCGGGAGGTCGATCAGCTCATCGGTGATGACGAGTTCGAACGCCTGTTGGATCAATTACATGGTTCGGGCCAGGGGCCCACGGCCAAAGATGCTCCCGAGCCTCCCAAACCGGTTGCACCTCCTGCGCCCAAACCGGCCGCTGCACAGCCCGAAGTGAAGCCGGCTCCTCAGCCTGCCGCTGCCAAGAGCGAGAGCAAGCCGGCTCCGGCAAAGGCTCCGGCTCCGGCCGAGGGCGCGAAAGAGAGTGCTGCTGCTCAGGCTGATACCACGGTTCGTGTCGACACCAAGACCCTGGATGTGATCATGAACATGGTTGGTGAGCTGGTGCTGGTGAGAAACCGCCTGGTGAGCCTGGGGATTGCCAGCAACGATGAAGACATGGCGAAGGCAGTTGCCAATCTGGACGTGGTCACTGCCGACCTGCAAGGGGCGGTGATGAAGACCCGCATGCAGCCCATCAAGAAGGTCTTCGGTCGTTTCCCCCGGGTCGTACGTGATCTGGCTCGTTCGCTGAAAAAAGAGATCGATCTGGTGCTGATCGGAGAGGATACCGATCTTGACAAGAACCTGGTCGAAGCCCTTGCCGATCCGTTGGTACACCTGGTGCGTAACTCCTGTGATCACGGTGTCGAGATGCCGGATGTTCGCGCCGCCGCCGGAAAACCCCGTCAGGGCACCATAACCCTGAGCGCCTCTCAGGAAGGGGATCATATTTTGCTCTGTATCGAGGACGATGGGGCGGGTATGGATCCCGAAAAGCTCAAGTCCATTGCCATCGAGCGTGGGGTGCTGGATGCGGATGCAGCAGCCAGGATGACGGATAACGAAGCGTATAACCTTATTTTTGCCGCCGGCTTCTCGACCAAGAAAGAGATCTCGGAGATTTCGGGTCGTGGTGTCGGGATGGATGTGGTCAAGACCAGCATCATCAGCCTGAACGGTTCCATCTTTATCGATTCAGAGAAGGGCAAAGGCACGCGCCTGGAGATCAAGGTGCCGTTGACGCTCGCTATTCTGCCGACTCTGATGGTTGAGGTGGGTGAGCAGACCTTCGCTCTTCCCCTTAGCTGTGTGAATGAAATTTTCCACCTGGACCTCAAGAAGGCCAACATGGTGGATGGTCAGCTCACTATCATAGTGCGTGAGAAGGCCATTCCCCTGTTTTATCTCCAGCAGTGGCTGGTTCGTGGTAATCGTCATTACAAGACTCGCCAGGACGCAGGGCATGTGGTGATCGTCCAGATCGGCACCCAGCAGATAGGGTTTGTGGTCGATAACCTGATCGGTCAGGAAGAGGTGGTGATCAAGCCTCTGGACAAGTTGCTGCAAGGAACCCCGGGGATGTCGGGGGCCACCATCACCAGCGATGGGGGTATTGCCTTGATCCTCGATGTACCTAGCCTGCTTAAGGCCTACGCTCGTCGGCACTGATGCCGGCGGCCCAAGGGAGTTATAAGAACAAGAATGGCTGTTAAAGTACTGGTAGTCGATGACTCGAGTTTCTTCAGGCGCCGCGTCAGCGAGATCATCAACCAAGACCCTGCGATGACAGTGGTCGATACGGCGCAGAATGGCCGTGAAGCCGTCGATAAGGCGATGGCCTTACGCCCTGATGTCATCACCATGGACATCGAGATGCCGGTGCTCGATGGGATCAGCGCCGTGCGCGAGATCATGGCGAAATGTCCAACCCCGATCCTGATGTTCTCTTCACTCACCCATGAGGGAGCCAAGGCGACCCTGGATGCTCTCGATGCCGGTGCCCTCGATTTCTTGCCCAAGAAGTTTGAGGACATTGCCCGTGACAAAGAAGAGGCTGTTAACCTGCTGCAGCAGCGAGTTAAGGAGATCTCACGCAAGCGATTCATGATGGGGGCGGCGCGCTCCCGGCCCTCTCCTGAGCCAGCCTCACCTGGTCTGCGTCCTACGCTGTCAACGCCCGTGCGTGCAGTGCCCGATCGCGTGGCCCCTGCAGCTCCGGTTAGCTTCAAGCGTTCCGGTAAAAGTTATCAACTGGTTGCGATTGGCACCTCTACCGGAGGCCCCGTGGCTCTGCAGGCGGTCTTGACCAAGTTGCCGGCCGATTTTCCCCATCCGATTTTGCTGATTCAGCATATGCCGGCCACCTTTACGGCCGCGTTTGCTGCCCGTCTCGACGGGCTATGCAAGATAGGAGTCAAAGAGGCCGCAGACGGCGATGTACTGAAGCCGGGTCAGGCCTATTTGGCGCCTGGCGGCAAGCAGATGCTCATCGATGGCCGTGGTAATGCCGCACGTCTGCGCATTATCGACGGGAATGACAAGGTCAACTACAAGCCATGTGTCGATATTACGTTTGCCTCTGCGGCCAAGTCTCACGGTGACAAGGTATTGGCTATCGTGTTGACCGGCATGGGGGCTGATGGCCGTGATGGGGCGCGTCTGCTGAAAGAGCAGGGCTCGACCATTTGGGCACAGGATGAGGCCAGCTGTGTGGTCTATGGCATGCCACAAGCGGTCGCAAAGGCGGGTATCGCCAGCGAGTCCCTGCCCCTTGACAAGGTTGCGCAGCGAATTCTGGTTGAGTTGGGACGCCAATGATCGGCTGGTTTGGCTTGCTACTGGCGCTGGGCTCGATCGCGTTGGCCCAGCAGTGGCATGGCGGCTCGCTCTGGAATCTGGTCGATGGGCCTGCCTTTGTGATCGTCGTCGGTGGTACCTTGGGGGCTGTGATTTTGCAGACCCCTTCTCTGTACCTCAGGCGGGCACTGCAACAATTCGGTTGGTTGTTTATGCCACCGGTACTCGAGCTTGAGGCTCAGGCCAGTCGGCTTGAATCGTGGGCTCAGCGTGGCCGTCAATATGGCTTGTTGGCACTGGAAGAGCAGTCCGATCAAGAGCGGGAGCCCTTTACCAAGGCCGGGTTGGGAATGCTGGTTGACGGGGTCGAGCTGGAGCGAATGAGGGATCTTCTCGAGGCCGAAATCATGGTCGAGCAGGAGCGCAACGAACACAGTGCCCGGGTGTTTGAATCCATGGGGGGCTACAGTCCGACCATCGGCATCATAGGGGCAGTGTTGGGCCTTATTCAGGCCATGGTTAAGCTGGAGCAGCCTGCCGAGCTGGGCGCCGGGATCGCCGTGGCCTTCGTGGCAACCATCTATGGCGTGGGCCTGGCCAATCTTCTTTATCTGCCTGTGGCCAATCGGCTGCGGGCTTTTCATTATCATCAACAGCTCTTTCAGGAGATGACCCTGGAGGGGCTGCTCGGCATCGCTCATGGAGAGAGTGCCCCTCAGCTGAGAAGGCGTTTGCAAATCTATCTGAAGGGAGAGTAGTGATGCCTCGCCGCCGCCGTTCGCCCCTTCACCTGCGTGGTCATGAGCATCTGGATCGATGGCTGGTCTCCTATGCCGATTATATGACGCTGATCTTTGCGCTCTTTGTCGTTCTCTATTCGGTGGCCATGGTCAACAAAGAGAAGTACAAGGAGGTACTCGAGGGTGTCACACAGGCGTTCACCATGACAGTTCCACAAGGGAAGGGGATATTGGAGGCGCCGGGTGATGCCGTTGTGCCCGGGGTGTCCGGCGAGGTGAGCCCAACCCTGTTACCCCAGACCGAATCGGCTGCCCCGGAGTCCATGATTAAATCGAAGCAAGATGGCGCAGCTCTTGCAGACATTGATGCTCAGTTAGGACAGGCGATGGGAGCTTTGGTGGATGCAGGCCTCGTCAAGCTCAATCGGGATGATGAGTGGCTGACCATTGAGCTCAATTCGGGCCTCTTGTTTGCCAGTGGCAGTGCCAGTCCGAGTCTTAATGCCGGGCCCGTGATCAATGCAGTCTCAAGAATTATCAAACCGGTCGATAACTATGTAAGAGTGCGGGGTTATACGGATAACCAGCAGATAAACAATGAAATTTTCCGCTCAAATTGGCAACTTTCGGCCGCCAGGGCAGGCGTGATTCTCGAGGCCATGGTCAGTGATGGCATCGACCCCCATCGCTTGGCCATGGAGGCGTATGGGGAGTTCTCCCCCTGGAGCGACAATGAGAGTGAATCGGGCAGAGCACAGAATCGCAAGGTGGTGATCGCGCTCTCCCGGTATGCCTGGAAGCCGCCGTCCCCGACGGCCAGACAGCCCCTCCAGGTTGAGGCACCACCCAAGGTGGAGCCGGCTCCGGTGGATAGCAATAACGTGAAGATCATTGAATTACCCGGCGGCGGTATACGCATAACGACAAGGCAGGAATGACGACGTGATAGTGTGGACGGTGGCGAATCAGAAGGGTGGGGTAGGCAAGACGACGACGGTCGTATCGCTGGCCGGTATTCTTGCCCAGCGAGGTAAGCGTGTACTGCTTATCGATACCGATCCTCATGCCTCTCTCACCTCATATCTGGACTACGATTCGGATGGTCTGGAGGCAACCCTTTATGAGTTGTTTCAGGCGGCACGCCCGACCGCCGAGCTTGTCGATAAATTGACGCTCAAGACCAAGTTCGACAACATCAATCTCTTGCCGGCCTCTATCACGCTGGCGACTCTGGACCGTGTCATGGGCAACCGGGAGGGGATGGGGCTTGTTCTCAAACGGGCCTTGCTTCAGGTGCAAGATCGTTACGATTACGCCATCATCGATTGCCCGCCCGTGTTGGGGGTGATGATGGTCAATGCGGTCGCAGCCTGTGATCGCATTTTGGTTCCGGTGCAAACTGAATTCCTGGCCCTCAAGGGGCTGGAGCGCATGATGAAGACCTTTGAGATCATGCAGCGCTCCAAGAAAGGGGGATTCAAATATACGGTCGTGCCGACCATGTTTGACAAGCGAACCCGTGCCTCCTTGATGACCCTCAAGTCTATCAAGGATCAATATGGCGATGCGGTCTGGCCCTCTGTCATCCCTATTGATACCAAGTTTCGTGATGCCAGTCTGCTGCATGTCCCCCCGTCTATCTATGCACCCGGTAGCCGTGGAACCTATGCCTATCAGACCTTGCTTCAATATCTCGATACCCTGGAGAAGCGTGTCCGGATGGAGGTTGCCCAGTGAGCCAGTCTACTCAAATCAGGGCCATGGATGATTACTTCCACTCCCTCTTGCTGGAGGAAGAGGAGGCCACTGCGCAAGGACACGAGCCACTCCCCGAGCCGAGGCGTTTGGTGGCCGTAGAGACGCGCGTTGCCCCCAGGCCCTATCTGGAGGAGCCGGAGCGACGCGAGCGTCTGGCAGAGCTTCTGTCCCAGGTCGGACAGGTGCAGGAGGAGATGGAGGCGATCACCCATCTGGAGGTAGAGTCACTGGCCATCGAGGCCGAGGAGGTGACTCCCGCCCCCGTCGAGGCTCCACCTGTCACTCATCTGGTGGAAGAGACGCTGGTTGCCGAGGAGAGTGCGCTGGCGCAACCCGAGCCGGACCTTGCCCAGTGGCAAAATATAGAGCCGGGTAGTGAATTTCAGGCCCTCTTCTTCGATGTGTCCGGTGTGACCTTCGCGGTACCCCTGAGTGAGCTGGGGGGAATCCATCGTATTTCCGAGGTCACCTCCATCTTTGGTCAGGCGCCCTGGTTTAGTGGCCTGATGACGATGCGAGAGGAGAAGCTCAAGGTGGTGGATACGGCCCTTTGGGTGATGCCGGATGACCCTCATACGGAGATGGCTCCCTACCACTATCTGATCACGCTCGGTAACTCCAGCTGGGGTCTCTCTTGCCATCACCTCAAAGGGACTGAACGACTGAAATACGATCAGGTCAAGTGGCGCCATCAGGAGGGCAAGCGCCCCTGGCTGGCAGGCATGGTCAAGGATAAGAAGTGTGCCCTGCTTCATGTTGATGAGCTCCTGCGTTTACTCGATCGGGGCGTCAATATCGAGGGGCGTTAAGAGCAGTCTGGCTTTTTTATTGCTAGTTTTACCTAAGACGTATTCATACAAGGAACACGACGATGAGCGAAAAGCGCAATGTTGCACAGAACCTGGCCGAAGATGAGGTGCTTCAGTGGGTGACCTTCCAGCTGGAAAATGAGACCTATGGCATCAATGTGATGCAGGTTCAGGAGGTGCTCCGCTATACCGAGATTGCGCCGGTTCCTGGGGCTCCCGATTATGTACTGGGGATCATCAACCTGCGTGGTAATGTCGTGACCGTTATCGACACACGTTCCCGTTTTGGTCTGCCGCCGGCGGAAGTGAGTGAGAACTCCCGAATCGTCATCATTGAGGCCGAGAAACAGGTCATAGGCATCATGGTCGACAGCGTGGCTGAGGTGGTCTATCTGCGCTCCTCCGAGATCGACGTGGCTCCGGCGGTGGGCACCGAAGAGAGCGCCAAGTTTATTCAGGGCGTCAGCAACCGGGATGGTCAGTTACTCATTCTGGTCGATCTCAACAAGCTGCTGACCGATGAAGAGTGGGAAGACATTGGTTCGCTTTGAGGATAAACCTTGCAATCGTTGATCATTTGGCTGGCGTTGGGCGCCTCCCTGTTGTCGTGGGGGGCGTGTTTGGCATTATGGGTGATGTTTCGTCGTCACAGTGAACAGGCCCAGGCAGAGCGTGACAGCCTGCTGGGCAAGATTGACAGTCTGCGCAAGCAGCTGACAGAGCTTCATTCAGGAACCATTGGCATGGGGCGTCGCCTGCAGGGTGTGGAGGGCGAGATCCACAAGCTTCAGGAGCATCAGCAAGAGCTGACCTTGCAGGATCCGGACCGGCGTCTCTATAGCCGTGCGGCCAAAATGGTTGAGCTGGGGGCGGATATCGACGAGCTGATGAGCGAGTGCGAGCTCCCCAAGGCTGAGGCCGAGTTATTGATTTCATTGCGAAAAGGACGTTAGTGTCCAGAGTGAGGGGAGGCCGGTGCCTCCCCTCTTTTATTGTTCATTCCAGATCACACTTTTTGCTATTGCCCAACGGCAGTTTGAAAATCTTGGCAGGCTTCTTGTGGTACACTGCGCAGGCCTATACCCATTGACCCAGAGATCATGCTGCAAGCTCATCAACTGACCTGTGTTCGCGAAGACCGGACACTCTTCGAGTCTCTCTCCTTTTCGGTCGAGCCGGGTGAGGTGGTACAGGTCGAGGGGCCAAACGGTGTTGGCAAGACCAGTTTGCTGCGCCTCCTGACCGGTCTCTCCCTGCCGTTTGGGGGGTATGTGAGCTGGTGTGGCGAGGATATTCGCGAATGCCGTGATGAGTATCACGCCAGCCTGCTCTATCTGGGCCATCATCCTGGGACCAAGGCGAACCTGACCGCCTTTGAGAACCTCTCTTTCTATCAGCGCATCCATCATCCCGGCGAAGAGATCGATCTGTGGGAAGTGTTGGCGCGAGTCGGATTGGCCGGTTTTGAAGATTCTCCCTGCGGCCAACTCTCGGCCGGTCAGCAGCGGCGGGTGGCTCTGGCCAGACTCTGGCTCAGCAGCAAGCCCTCACTGTGGATCCTGGATGAGCCCTTCACCGCCATCGACAAGCAGGGGGTGAAGGTGCTCGAGCGACTCTTCCTGGGCCATGCGGACCGGGGGGGGATGGTGGTGCTCACTACCCATCAGGAGATGAGTCTGGCCCGTGAGCGGCTGCGCACCATCGCCCTGAGCCACCAATTGCAAGGAGTCGCATGATGTTTTCCCCCTTGCTGCATGTGATCCGTCGTGAGCTGCTGATGGCCATGCGCCAGCGCTCGGAGATCCTCAATCCGCTCTGGTTTTTTCTCATCGTCATCACCCTTTTTCCCTTGGGGATTGGCCCTGAGCCGGCGCTGCTGGCCCGCATTGCCCCCGGGATCATCTGGGTGGCGGCCCTGCTCTCGGCCATGCTCTCCCTGGAGCGGCTGTTTCGTGATGACTTCGCCGACGGGGCCCTCGAGCAGATGATGTTGATGCCTGCTCCTCTTGGCGTGCTGGCACTCGGGAAAGTCGTGGCCCACTGGCTCTTGACCGGCTTGCCCCTCTTGCTGCTCTCTCCCCTGATTGCCCTGTTGCTGTCGCTGGATCTGCGCACCTGGCAGGCGGTCGCATTGACCCTCTTGCTGGGGACACCTGTGCTGAGTCTGCTTGGCGCCGTCGGGGTAGCGCTGACGGTGGGTCTGCGACGTGGTGGTGTATTGCTGAGCCTGCTCATCTTGCCGCTCTATATTCCCGTGCTCATCTTTGCCACCTCGGCCATCGATGCGGCTGGAATGGGTCTGCCCTATGGAGGGCAGTTGGCGATACTGGGGGCCATGTTGTTGGGGGCCCTGACCCTGACACCGTTGGCCATTTCGGCGGCGCTGCGGGTGAGCATGAATTAATGCGGGTTTGCGGTGGATCAAGGAGTCTGCCGCTTAATCCGATAGAGGTATTTTTTATACTGTTTTAGCCGGTAAGGTTAGCCCCTGAACCGGACATTTAATTACTCTAAGGTACTGTGAGCTATGTGGAAATGGTTGCATCCTTATGCCAAGCCCGAGCGTGCCTACGCCCTGGCTGGTCTGCTCTTGCCCTGGTTTGCGGTGATCAGTGTGATCGCCTTTGTCGTCGGTCTGGTGTGGGGATTGGCCTTCGCGCCGGCCGACTATCAGCAGGGTGACTCTTTTCGCATCATTTATATCCATGTCCCCTCCGCCATCCTCTCCATGGGCGCCTACTCGACCATGGCCATTGCGGCCGGGATCGGACTGGTGTGGCAGCTGCGCATGGCCGATATGACGGTGGCGGCCATCGCCCCGGTTGGTGCCGTCTTCACCTTTATCGCCCTGGTGACCGGCGCGGCCTGGGGTAAGCCTATGTGGGGCACCTGGTGGGTATGGGATGCCCGTCTCACCTCCGAGCTCATCCTGCTGTTTTTCTATCTGGGGGTGATCGCTCTCTACAATGCCTTCAGCGACAAGGTGTTGGCGGGACGAGCGGCCAGTATTCTGGCATTGGTGGGGGTCGTTAATCTGCCGATCATCCACTATTCGGTAGAGTGGTGGAACACCCTGCATCAGGGGGCCTCTATCACCAAGTTTGCCAAGCCCTCCATCTCTGCCGAGATGCTCTGGCCCTTGCTTGTCATGATTCTGGCCTTCGCGACGTTTCTCGGCGCCGTCACCCTGATGCGTTTTCGCAACGAGTTGCTGATGCGCGAATGGAATCGCCCCTGGGTGAAGGCCATCGCCCAGCAGGAGAAGTAACCATGCACTTTGCCTCTTTTGCCGATTTCCTCGCCATGGGAGGGTATGCCTTCTACGTTTGGCTCTCCTTTGGTATCACGCTGGCATCCCTTGCCGGCATCGTCATCACCACTCGCCTCAAGCGCAAGCAGCTCCTCGATGAGTTGCACCGTAAAGAGGCGCGGGAGGCCCGTCGTCAGGCAGCCCAGTCCATGGAGAACACCTTATGAATCCGAGACGCAAGAAGCGCCTCTCCATTCTGCTTGTCATCGTGTTGGGACTGGGGGGGGTCATCGGTCTGGTGCTCTATGCCCTGAGCCAGAATATCGACCTCTTCTACACGCCGACCGAGTTGGTGCAGGGAAAGGGGCCTGAGAAGATCAAACCCGAAGCCGGGCAGCGTCTGCGGATTGGTGGCCTGGTGGTGCCCGGTTCGGTCAAGCGGGCCAGTGACAGCCTCAAGGTCAACTTCCAGCTGGTGGACGCCGGCGGGGGGTTAGTCACCGTTCACTTCGATGGCATCTTGCCGGATCTGTTCCGGGAGGGACAGGGCATCGTCGCTCAGGGTACCCTGCGCGACGCCACCACGGTTGATGCCTTTGAGGTGCTGGCCAAGCACGACGAAAACTACATGCCGCCCGAGGTAGCCGATGCCCTCAAGGGGATGCAGCACTACAAGCCCGAGTACACCGAAGCCCAGCTGAAAGGTACCCATCAATGATCCCTGAGTTGGGCCAGTTTGCCCTCATTCTCTCCTTCGCCGTCGCCCTGCTGCTCGGCACATACCCCTTGTTCGGCGCCCACTTCGGGCGCCTGGGCATGATGAAGGCGGCGCGGCCGCTCGCTTATGCCCAGTTTCTTGCCTTGCTGGTCTCCTTTGCCTGCCTGACCTGGTCCTTCATCGAGAATGACTTTACGGTGCAGTATGTGGCCACCAACTCCAACAGCCTGTTGCCGCTTGCCTACCGCATCTCGGCGGTGTGGGGGGCCCATGAGGGCTCTCTGCTGCTCTGGGTGCTGACTCTGGGCGGCTGGACCGCGGCCGTGGCCCGCTTCAGTCGTGGCCTTCCCCTCGATGCGGTGGCCCGGGTGCTCGGTGTGCTGGGTCTGATCGCGGTAGGCTTTACGGCGTTTGTATTGTTCACCTCCAACCCCTTCACCCGTACTCTGCCCTTCTATCCGGTGGACGGGCGTGACCTCAATCCGCTGTTGCAAGACCCGGGGCTCATCTTCCACCCGCCTATGCTCTACATGGGCTATGTGGGCTTTGCGGTGGCCTTTGCATTTGCCATTGCGGCCCTGCTGACCGGCCGCCTCGACGCCACCTGGGCACGCTGGTCGCGTCCCTGGACCATGGCCGCCTGGATCTTCCTGACCTTGGGGATAGCCCTGGGCTCCTGGTGGGCCTATTACGAGCTCGGTTGGGGTGGCTGGTGGTTTTGGGACCCGGTAGAGAATGCCTCCTTCATGCCCTGGCTGGCGGGTACGGCACTGCTGCACTCCCTCGCGGTGAGTGAGAAGCGTGCCACCTTCAAGGCCTGGACCGTACTGCTGGCCCTCTCGGCATTTTCCCTCAGCCTGCTTGGCACCTTCCTGGTGCGCTCGGGTGTGCTGGTGTCGGTGCATGCCTTTGCCTCTGACCCGACTCGCGGTCTCTTTATCCTCGGCTTCCTGCTGGCGGTGATCGGCTCCTCCCTGCTGCTCTATGCCTTCAAGGGGGGCCAGGTGCGCAGCCACGGTAAATATGAGTTGTTTAGCCGTGAGACCCTGCTGCTGGGCAACAACATCCTGCTGATGGCGGGCCTGCTCACCGTGCTGATCGGCACCTTGTTGCCCCTGGTGCACAAGGAGCTGGGGCTTGGCAGCATCTCCATCGGCACCCCCTTCTTCAACCAGATCTACAGCTGGCTCATCATCCCCTTTGCCCTGCTGCTCGGGGTGGGTCCCCTGTTCCGCTGGCGTCGCCAGGAGCTGGCCGATATCCGCGGCAAGGTCGTGGTGGCCCTGATCCTCAGTCTGATCGCCGCCATTGGCCTGCCCCTGCTGTTTGCCGAGAGCTTCAAGCCCTGGGCTGCGCTGGGGATTGGACTCGGTGTCTGGATCATGGTCACCAGTGCCCAGGAGACCTGGGCCCGGGCCACCCATCGTCACTCCTTTGGTGAGGGGGTTCGTCGCCTCGGTAACAGCCACTGGGCCATGATCCTCGGCCATGTGGGGTTGGCGGTCACCATCATTGGCATCGCCTGTACCCAAAACTACAGCATCGAGAAGGACTTGCGCATGCAGGCGGGGGATCGCGCCACCTTTGCCGACTATGAGTTCGTCTTCACCGGTATCCGCCAGAAGGATGGCCCCAATTACCACGGCTTCAAGGGGGTGATCGAGGTTCATCAGAATGGCCGTCAGGTCGCCCTGCTCAAACCCGAGAAGCGCAACTACATCGTCACCCGCATGCCGATGACAGAGGCCGCTATCGACGCCGGTTTCACCCGGGATCTCTACGCCGCCCTCGGCGAGCCGCTCGATGACAATGCCTGGGCCGTGCGCCTCTACTACAAGCCATTCGTGCGCTGGATCTGGGTTGGTGGACTCATCATGGCCATTGGTGGTCTGCTCGCCATGCTCGATGGCCGCTATCGTTTCAATCGTCGTGAGGAGGAGGCCAAGGTATGAGTCGCAAGACCTGGCTGTTTCTAATCCCCTTTGTGGTCTTCTTGCTGGGGGCTGTCTTCCTGTTTCGTGGCCTCTACTCCGATCCCCGCAAGCTGGAATCCGTGTTGGTGGGGCAAGAGGTGCCCGTCTTTACCCTGCAGGACATCTTCGATCTCAATAAGCAGCACGATCGCTCCCTGTTGACCGGTCGCCCCATGCTGCTCAATGTATGGGCCACCTGGTGTCCGACCTGCTACTCGGAGCATGAGTACCTCAAGCAACTGGCCGGCCAAGGGATCGCCATCATCGGCATGAACTACAAAGATGATCGGGATAAGGCGATTGGCTGGCTCAAGGAGCTGGGCAACCCCTATCAGGTAACCCTCTACGATCCGGATGGCATGCTGGGGCTGGATCTGGGGGTTTACGGTGCCCCCGAGACTTTCTTCATCGACAGTAAGGGGATCATCCGCTATCGCCACGTGGGGGATATCAATTCCCAGGTGTGGGAGAGCTCCCTGAAGGCCATCTATGAGGGGATGAAGTGATGAGAGCCGCCCTCTTTGCCATTGCATTTGTTCTGTTGGGGATGAGCGGCGCGGCCCGCGCCGATATCGATGTCTATAACTTCGACAGCGATGCCCAGGAGCAGGCGTTTCGTGAGTTGACCAAGGAGCTGCGTTGCCCCAAGTGTCAAAACCAGGATATCGCCGACTCCAATGCCGGCCTTGCCAAGGATCTGCGCGACAAAACCTACCAGATGGTGCGCGCCGGTAAGAGCAAGGAAGAGGTGGTCGACTACATGGTCGCCCGCTACGGCAACTTCATCCTCTATGACCCCCCCCTGATGGCCTCGACCCTGATCCTTTGGGTTGGCCCCTTCGCCGTCATCCTGATAGGCGCTCTGGTGGTGGTACGGCGCAGCCGCCGTGGTCCGCCGGGGAACAACACGGATTTGAGCGAGGCGGAGCAGAACCGTCTCAAGCGTCTGCTCGATGAGGACAAACAAGCATGATCGGATTTTGGATTGCCGCCCTGGCGCTGGTGGCCTTGGCCGCCACCGCCCTGATCCTGCCCCTGTGGCAGGGGGGAGGAGAGCAGGGGTTGACGCGTACCGAGCTCAACAAACGCCTCTATCGACGTCGTCTGACGGAGCTTGGGGAGGAGCGCGAGCAGGGGCTGCTCGGCGAGGAGCCCGAGACCGAACTGGAGCTCAAGCGCAGCCTGCTCGACGATATTCCCGATGTGGAGCAGGGGGCCCGTAATGGCCGCAGCCTGCTTTGGCTGCCGGGAGTGCTGGTACTGCTGGTGGTGAGCATCGGCCTCTACCTGCAGTTGGGCGCCTGGCGCGAGGTCAAGGTGTGGCAAGAGAGTGCGGCTCGTCTTGGGGAGCTGAGTAACCGCATCCTGGTTGAACGTGATGCCAATGTGACCGAGCAGGATCTGCAGACCTTCATCCTGGCACTGCGCACCAAGCTGCAGAGCGACGGGGAAGATTATCGTGGCTGGTTGCTGCTCGGGCGCCTGCTGCTCGACGGGCAGGATCCCGAGTCGGCGTTGCAGGCGCTGGACAAGGCCCACCGCCTGTCACCGGATCCCGCACTGGTGGTGGTCCCCTATGCCCAGGCTCTGATGATGAACGGAGACGAGGCTCGGGCCGAGACCTTGCTCAAGGAGGCGATAGCGCACGACCCCAAAAACCTCGAGGCCCTCTCCGTCTACGCCTTCATGGCTTTGCAAGAAGAGGACTACCCCACCGCCTTGCAGCGTTGGCAGTCCATGCTTCCCCTGATGGAGCCCGGTTCACCCCGCTATCAGATGATCGAGCGCTCCATCGACTTTGCCCGCCAGAAGATGACTCTGCGTGGCCAGAGTGAGGTGATGCATGGCACCTCGCAGCAGGAGGTGGCCACCGGCCTGCGTTTCCCGGTGACCGTCACCCTGGCAGAGGGGGTCACAGTGCCCCCGCAGGGATTCCTGTTCGTGTTTGCCGTGGTACCCAATGGTCCACCCATGCCGATTGCGGTGCAGCGTATCGCCAACCCCGGCTTCCCGCTTAAGGTGACCCTGAGCGATAGCGACGCCATGATGCAGGGGGGCAAGCTGGCCGACTATCCCGCTCTCCAGTTCAAGGCTCGTCTGTCGCCCAGCGGCAACGTCATGGAGAAGTCGGGAGCCTTCGAGGGGCTTTCCGAACCGGTCAATACTCAGGCACCACTACCGGCATCGATTGACATTCGCATCGCCAACCCTCTTTAATACCTCTTTTGCGCAGCCCCCCACGGGGCTGCGCTCACTCCATATACAATAAATAGAGACCAGCTACAGTCATGGTGTCAGCAATGCAACTGAGAGTGGCGGCATTATTGCCTTTTCTTCTGATGGCCGGTTGTGCCGGTGGCCCTCCCAAGGAGGCCCCCGCCAGCCTGCCCGATCCCATGGGGCCTCCCCCCAATGCCAAGGCGGTGAGCACCGCCAGCGATCCCAAGGACCCGTTTGAGGGGGCCAACCGGGCCATGTGGGCGGTTAACTATGATGTGCTCGAGCCCTATGTGGCGCGTCCGGTGATCCATGCCTACGCCAACTATGTGCCCGCATCGGTCAAGACAGGCATCGAAAACCTGGTCGAGAACTTCAACGAGCCAAGCAGCATGGTCAATCATCTGATCAGCGGTGACGTGAAGGGGGCCGGAACCAATCTGGGCCGCTTCACCCTCAATACCACTATCGGCCTGCTCGGTATCTTCGATGTGGCCAAGCACGTGGGGATGGAGCGCAACAAGCTCGAGCTCTCCACCGTGCTCGGGCGGATGCGCATCGGGGAGGGGGCTTATGTGATGGTGCCGGTCTACGGGCCTACCACGACCCGGGAGATAGTCGGTGATACCATCGACGTGCTCTACTTCCCCTATACCCTGCTCACCTTCCCCCTCAAGGTCGTGCATTGGGCCCTGGATGGGGTGGGCACCCGCTCCAAGCTCATCGATCAAGAGCAGATTATCGACAATGCCCTCGATCCCTACAGCCTCACCAAGGGCTTCTACCTGCAGTACAATCAGTCCAAGGTGGATGGCAAGAGCTTTAACCCCGATGCCAAACCTCAGGGAAGCAAGGATGAGGTCAACCTCGACGACTATATGGACGAGATCGACGAGTGACGCAAAGGGGCGCAGTGGCGCCCCTTCACTTGGTCTCTTGCCATAAAAAAACGCCCCGCAGTAGCGGGGCGTTTCTATTGGGGCAATCAGGCAGCCAGGTTTTTGGCAGCGAAATCCCAGTTGACCAGAGACCAGAAGGCCTCCATGTATTTCGGACGCAGGTTGCGAAAATCGATGTAGTAGGCATGCTCCCACAGGTCGACGGTCAGCAGCGGGGTCACACCGGCCTCGGTCAGCGGGCAACCGGCGTTGGAAGTGTTGACGATGGCCAGGGTGCCGTCAGCTTTCTTCACCAGCCAGGTCCAGCTGGAGCCGAAGTTGGCGATGGCAGACTTGGTGAAGGCATCCTTGAACTCGGCGAAGGAGCCGAAGGCCTGGTTGATGGCATCGGCCAGGGCTCCGGTCGGCTCGCCACCACCGTTCGGAGAGAGGCAGTGCCAGTAGAAGGTGTGGTTCCAGATTTGGGCGGCGTTGTTGAAGATGCCGCCGGCAGAGGTCTTGATGATCTCTTCCAGAGACTTGCCTTCAAACTCGGTACCCGGAACCAGGTTGTTCAGGTTGACCACATAGGTGTTGTGGTGCTTGCCGTGGTGGTATTCCAGGGTTTCCTGAGAGATGTGCGGCTCCAGAGCATTGATTGCGTAGGGCAGAGCGGGAAGTTCGAATGCCATTGTCTACTCTCCATTGGCGATCGCCGAGGCGATGGTTGCACGACATTGCGGTTTCTTTTCACGATGGAAAAGAAATCTTATTAAAAAGATAGGGATATTGCCTTATCGAGATGGCTGGATTGTAACAGCATAGGGGTTGCGGCCACAACCGGCGGCAAGTGCCATGATCCTGGTCAATTTATGCTCCTGCTGATGGGGAAAGGCGCAAAACCCCTCGTATTGTACGTTTATGGTTATCGAGCCTTGGGGTAGAATGGCCCGCAACAAAGTGCAATGTGAGGCATTCATGGAAACCATCGACAAGATCAAGCAGCAGTTGGCCGAGAACCCCATCATCATCTACATGAAGGGCTCTCCCAAGCTGCCGAGCTGCGGCTTCTCCGCCCAGGCCTCCCAGGCCCTGATGGCGTGCGGTGAGCCGTTCGCCTATGTAGACATACTGCAAAATCCCGATATCCGCGCCGAGCTGCCCAAGTTCGCCAACTGGCCGACCTTCCCGCAGCTGTGGATTGAAGGGGAGCTGATCGGTGGTTGCGACATCATGCTGGAGATGTACCAGGCCGGTGAGCTGCAGACCCTGATCAAGGAAACGTCTGCCAAGCACAAGCAAGATGAAGCCTGAGCGAAGCGTCAAGCAAAAAAAGGAGCCGAAAGGCTCCTTTTTTTATGGGCGTTTTTGATGGGCGTTGATCGTCAGGCGATCCGCTCGAGACGGGCCAGATAGAAGCCGTCGAAGCCGCTGTCGGCCGGGCTGATGTGGTCGTCCTCGATGAGGCGGAAGCGGTCGTTCTTGGCCAAGAAGGCGTCGATCTGGCCGCGGTTTTCCATCGGCAGGATGGAGCAGGTGGCGTAAACCAGGATACCGCCCACCTTCACCATGCGGCTGTAGCTCTCCAGGATCTCCGCCTGCAGGGCCACCAGGGGAGCCAGGCGTTCGGCGGTGTCTTTCCACTTGGTA
The DNA here is from genome assembly GCF_040908155.1 of Aeromonas sp. R6-2. Lineage (NCBI taxonomy): Bacteria > Pseudomonadati > Pseudomonadota > Gammaproteobacteria > Aeromonadales > Aeromonadaceae > Aeromonas > Aeromonas sp. R6-2. The sequence continues at coordinate 155,132 of NZ_JBFODE010000055.1, forward strand.
TCCGGATTGCGCTTTAGCACACCCAGTCCGGAGCAGGGGACATCCAGCAGTACCCGATCCGCGCTCTCCTTGAGGCGCTTGATGGTCTTGCTGTCTTCGATGAGGCGGGTCTCCACGTTGTGTGCCCCGGCGCGACGGGCGCGCTCTTTCAGGTTATCGAGTTTCCACTGCTCGACATCCATGGCGATGAGGCGTCCTTTCCCCTTCATGGCAGCGGCGATATGCAGGGTCTTGCCGCCAGCCCCGGCGCAGGCATCGATGACGCGCATGCCCGGCTCAACGGCCAGGGCCGCAGCCACTTTCTGGGAACCGGCGTCCTGCTGCTCAAACAGTCCGCTCTGGAACGCCTTGGTCTTGAACAGGGCGGCATCCGAGGTGATCTCGAGGGCCGTCTCAACACCCTCTACCTCACGGGCCTCAACCCCCTCTTTCTTGAGCTGGGCCTGCAGAGCCGCCTTGTCGCCCTTGAGCGTATTAACGCGCACGAAGCGCTTGGGGGCCTCGGCCAGGGCGGCGCGCTCGCGCGGCCAGGCGTCACCGAGTTGCTCGCTGCCGAGCTTGTCGAGCCAGCTGGGGCAGCCATCCATCAGGGTCGGATTCTTCTTGGCATCCTGCAGGCGGAAGCGGAAGGTCTCCTCCTTGAAGCGATCCAGGCTGCGGTGATTGGGCATGGGGATGCGGTGGAAGGCATGCCAGGCCAGCAGCAGGGGCCAACCCATCTTGCCCGCCTGACGCACCTGTACCCCCGCCAGGGTGCAGTAGAGGTTGAGGCGGCGCAGCAGATCGCCGGTCACCAGGGCGACCCGGGCCTGTTCGAACGGCTTGAGGCTCAGCCCCGAGAAACGGCGGGAGTAGGCGCGATCGAGGGGCATGCCCTGATTGAGCACGTCATCGAGCAGGTCGGCAACCAGATCACCGAGGCGCGGATGCAGAGGGGACTTGAGCATGAGAATTAACCTTGGCCAATGAAAACCGCGCAATGATAGGGACTAGACTCTTGAGGCGCAACCTTCACCCAATCGGGGTAGCCTGGGGTGGGAGTACTGGACGTTGTGCTGTGCGGGGGAGATGATGGAGATCCCCTTTGATAACAATAAGTTGTGAAGGATAACCCCATGAGACCAAAAATCAGCAGGCTTGCAGGGTGGGTTGCCGCCACCCTCCTTTTCTCGACACAGCCACTCCAGGCTGCCCAGTGGCACACGGTGTCGGCGCGGGGCAGCGCCGAGGCGAGCGGTGAGGTGCGGGCCAGTCAGTACCGGGTCGTGATGCCCGCAGATGACTACCTGTCCGGTCTCTATGAGGGAAACCTGCGCCTTGAACTGCCGCTTCCCGAGGGGGGATTCGTGCACTTCACACTGGAGCCCTATGATGTGATGCCGCCTGATCTGGCGGCCCGTTATCCCTCAATCCGTACCTTCAGGGCGCAGGGGACTGTGGATACAAGCCAGAGTGGTCGCGTGGATATCGGCCCCAACGGTTTTCATGCGGTCTTTACCCACCAGGGGCGCCTCATCTATGTGGATCCCCTTTCAGGCGGTCGCTATGCCGTCTATGACCAGCGTGATGCCCAGAGCCGCCTTAGCGAAGAGGCCGATCGGGTACTCGGCTTGCCAAAGGCGCGGGTTGCCCGTCAGGTAGTCAGCCAGGGCAATGAGCTGCGCACCTATACCATTGCCATGTCGGCCGCCGGCGAATATACCCGGTACTTTGGTGGCTCCAAGCTCCTGGCCATGACCGCCATCGCTACCCTGATCAACCGGGTCAACGAGGTTTATCGACGCGATCTCGGTATCGAGTTTCAATTGGTCAGCGGGAACGACAACCTTATCTATACAGACCCGACTTCCGACCCGTTTAATAACAGCGATCAGGATCTCGAGACCAATATTGTGGTGCAGCGCAATGCCCGGAGCAGCAGCCAGATCGGTACCTATGACATCGGCCATGTGGTGAACACAGGGGGAGGGGGGCTAGCCTCACTCGGTGTACTCTGCACCGGTGACGACAGTGCCGGTGGCATGACCGGCTCTGACACTCCGGTGGGAGATGCCTTCTTTATCGACTATGTGGCCCACGAGATAGGTCACCAGCTCGGTGCCGAGCATACCTTCAATGGCACCACCGGCAGTTGTGGTGGTGGAAATCGGGCTGCAACCCAGGCCTGGGAGCCGGGCAGTGGCAGCACCATCATGGCCTATGCAGGGATCTGCTCTAACGGCAGTATCGATGAGAACCTGCAGACCAACAGCGATCCCTACTTTCACAGTAAATCCATCGAGCAGATGAAGGCCCACATCGCCACCGTACCCGGCTGTGGTACGGCAGTGGCCTCCGGTAATCGGCCACCGGTGGTCGATGGGGGGGCCGATTACACTATCCCGGCGCACACCCCCTTCGTGCTCAAAGGCAGTGGTAGCGATCCGGACGGCGACGATCTCGTCTACACCTGGGAGCAGGTCGATCTGGGCGCAGCCTCAAGCAGTGCCGATACCATGGTCGATGACGGTACCCGTCCCCTGTTTCGCTTCCTGCCACCCACTAAGTTGCCGGAGCGTACCCTGCCGGCGTTTGACTCGCTGCTCTCCGGCACCCTGGCCAAGGGGGAGGCCTGGCCGACCACCGACCGCACACTCCACTTTCGCCTGACGGCCCGGGATGGCAAGGGGGGGGTCACCAGTGACGAGAAGGCGGTCAATGTGAGGGTCACTTCGTCACCCTTTGCGGTGACCTCTTCGGGGACCCTCAGCCGTGGCGTCGCCAATACCGTCACCTGGCAGGTGGGAGAGACGGATCTTCCCCCCATCAACTGCGCCAAGGTGGATATCTCCCTCACGGCCGATGAGGGGACGAGCTGGAGTGCCCTGGCATCCGGGGTGCCCAACAGCGGCTCGGCCAGCGTCACGCTTCCGGCCGGCAGTTACACTCAGGCCCGAGTCAAGGTTGCCTGTAGTGACAACATCTTCTTCGCCCTCTCGTCACGCCTGCCGGCCGTGGATGGTGCGGGAAGCAGTGGAGGTGGCTCTTCCGGTGGGGGCGGTGGTGGCTCCCTGGGCATCCTGGGTCTGTTGCTGGCAGGAGGTGCCCTGTGGCGTCGGCGCGGCTCCTGATCCTGTTGGCGCTGCTGAGCGGTTGCCAGGCTCAGGCCGATGTTCCTTCGCGGGATGTCGAGGCCAGAGCGGGGGCCGGCGATACCCGGCTTATCGTGCGTGCCGGGCGTGGCCAGGTGGCACCCGGTATTCCGGCCGAGCAACAGGCAGAGGCCAAGGCGCGGTGCGGTATTCGCTATCTCGATGGTCTGGGGGATGTGATCCGGCCAGAGGAGCGGGAGCAACACGAGCGGCTCAGTGCCTATGCCTCGGAATATAACCGTCTGATGCTCTCCCATTGCCCACCGTCCAGGTAGGCGAATGATGACGGGGAGGCATGGGCCTCCCCGTTTTTTCAAGGTTGTCTCATCGCCCCATCCGGCGCACAATGCCTGCTGTTTTCTCCTCTTTGCCGTAGGAAATCAAGATGATGGATGTCGCCGATCTGCGCCGTGAATACACCAAGGGAGGGCTTCGCCGGGCCGATCTGCCGGCCGAGCCCCTCGCCCTATTCGAGAAGTGGTTGGGGCAGGCCTGCGAGGCTCGCCTCACCGATCCCACTGCCATGGTGGTGGCGACCGTGGACGCCGACGGTCAGCCCTGGCAGCGCACCGTGCTGCTCAAGCACTACGATGCAGCCGGCATGCTCTTTTACACCAATATGGGGAGCCGCAAGGCGCTCCAGTTGGAGGGCAATCCCCGCATCAGCCTGCTCTTCCCCTGGCATATGCTCGACAGACAGGTTCATGTCACCGGCAGGGTCGAGAGGCTCGGCCCGGTCGAGGTGATGAAGTACTTTCACAGCCGCCCGAAAGACAGCCAGATTGCCGCCTGGGTTTCCCAGCAGTCCTCGCGTATCTCGGCACGCGGGGTGCTTGAGGCCAAGTTCCTCGAGCTCAGGCAGAAGTTCGCCAAAGGGGAAGTACCCCTGCCGAGCTTCTGGGGGGGCTACCGGGTGGTGATCGAGACGGTCGAGTTCTGGCAGGGGGGCGAGCACCGACTGCACGATCGTTTCTACTACACCCGGGATGGGGAGGGGTGGCAGATCGAGCGACTCGCCCCCTGATGAATATCGCCAGGCTCAAGAACTTCACCGAGGTGGTGAGAAACGGCTTCAACATCTCGGCGACGGCGGAGCGGCTCTACACCTCCCAACCCACCCTCAGCAAGCAGATGAAGATGCTGGAAGACGAGCTGGGACTGGCCCTCTTCACCCGCAGAGGAAAGAATCTGGTCGGCCTCACCCCGGCGGGGGAGCGGGTGATGGAGCTGGCCAAGGGGGTTGTGGCTCAAGTGGAGCAGATCAGCCAGCTCTCTCTGGGTGAGCAGCTCGCGACCAGCGGTGTGCTGCGCATCGCCACCACCCATACCCAGGCTCGCTACACGTTGCCCTCTGTCATCACCGCATTCCACCATCGCTACCCCGAGGTGGCCATCCATATTCACCAGGGAGCGCCGGCCCAGCTGGCCCAGATGGTGCAAAGCGGTGATGTGGAGATGGCGATCGCCACCGAGTCCATGTACCTGTTCGACGAGTTGGCCGCCATCCCCTGTCATCGCTGGGGGCGCAGCGTGGTGGTGCCTCACGGTCACCCGCTGCTGGAGTGTCAGCCCTTGTCCATGGCCGATCTGGCCCGTTACCCTCTCATCACCTATGTGTTCGGTTTCACCGGTCGCTTCAAGATGGACAAGGCCTTTGGTCGCCACGGCCTCTCCCCGAAAACGGTGCTGACCGCCACCGATACCGACGTCATCAAGCACTATGTCCGACTCGGCATGGGGGTCGGCGTGATAGCCAGCGTGGCCTTTGACGAGGGGGACCGGGAGAGTCTGGTTTGTCTCAATATCGATCATCTGATTGCCTCGAGCGCCACCCATGTCTGCCTGAGAAGGCATCAGCACCTGCGCGATTACATCTACGACTTTATCCACCTCTATGCACCCCATATCAGCCGGGAGACGGTGCAGCAGCATCTGATCAATCAGGCACCCGTCGCCAATATGGTTGAGCTGCCCTGGTTGTAGTCTCGTGGCAGGCATCGCAGAAACAACAAGAGAGGCCACGGCCTCTCTTGTTGTTTCATCGGGATGGGGCTTTAAGGGCGACGGGTCGCCAGATTGATAAAAATCTGGGCCCCGATCAGCAGGCAATCGTCATCCAGATAGTAGGGATTTGCGTGCAGGTAGTTGCAAATCCCCTTGGCCTGGCAGCCGCTGCCGAGGAAGAACATGGCGCCCTTGCGGCCACGGCAGGCGTTGACCATGTAGCTGAAATCTTCGCTGCCGGTCATCGGCTGACCCTGGGCGTTGATCCCCTCGCCGGGCAGCACATCGGCGGCGGCCTGCAGCAGGCGCTTGCACGCCTCCTGGTGGTTCTCCACCGCCGGATAACCGGCATAGACCATGCTGGTCTTGAAGCCGCGCAGCTCGCTCTGGGCCACTATCTCCCTGAAGCTGTTTTTCAGGATCTGGTCGGTGTCGGCGTCCATGGCGCGGATGGTGCCGCGCGCCTGCACATGGTCGGCGATGGCGTTGGGAATGGTGCCACCGTTGATCATGCCGCAGCCGAACACCGCCGGACTGAACGGACTGGTGCGCTTGGCGACGATATAGTCCATGTCCTCTATGATGCGCACCGCCTCGCGGATGGCGTCCAGCCCCTTGTGAGGGGTGGAGCCGTGGGCCGAGATCCCGTGCACCTCCAGGGTCCAGGCCGAACCCCAGGAGGACATGACGCCGCTGTTGAACTTGATGGTGCCCGTCTCCATGGCGCCGTCGTTGTGCAGGGCATAGATCTCGTCCACCCCCGCCATGCAGCCCAGCTCCACCATCTTCTCGGCCCCCGGCACCCGCATGTCTTCCTCCGCCATCTGGAAGATGATGCGCACATTGTGGGTCAGCCGCTCTTTGTGCTCTGCGAGAAATTTCGCCGTGGTCAGGGCGATCGCCATGTGGGAGTCGTGGCCGCAGTTGTGGGCCATCCCCTCGTGGGTCGATTTGAACGCCACCTCGCTCGTGTCGTGCATCTCGAGGCCGTCCATGTCGGCCCGAAAGGCGATGGTGGGCAGGCTCGGGTCTATCACCAGATCCCCGTGAAAGCCGGTGAAGCCCGGGTAGTCGGTGAGGCGGTAGCCAAGGCCTTGCATCAGCTCGCGGCAGTAGGCAGAGGTCTTGTACTCGACGCCGGAGGCCTCGGGGATGGTGTGCAGATGGTGGCGTACTTGCTGGCTGAAATCGCGCAGGGCCAGCAGGGCCGACTCAATATGGACAGTGTTCATCAGATGATCCCTTGAATGGAGAAGCCGAGCTGGGCCACCAGCGATGCGCCGAAGAAGCAGCAGGTGGAGACGATCATAAAAATGAGGATCACCTTCCAGGACATCTTCTTGAGCTCTTCCAGTTGTCCGCCCACCGAGAGGCCGGCGAAGGCCAGCAGGGGCACGCAGCAGGAGAGGAAGGATACCTTGCCCACGGCATCGATAAAGAGGCCGCGCACCGGAGTCTCCGGCAGGCAGATGAGGATGCCGATGATGGTGGCATAGGCAAAGGCCGGCAGGGAGGAGGGGAGATAGTGTTTGGCCACCAGAGAGGCAAACACCACCAGCGCCATGGCCACGAAGCTGTCACCCATCTGCCAGATGGGCAGGCCCGTGGTCAGGGTCTGGGTAAACATGGCCAGCAGGATCGCCAGAAAGACGAAGCGCATATCCATCACGATGCTTTTCATGCCTTCTCTCCTTTTTCGGTCAGGGCATAGATCTTCTCGGCAAGGGGCAGTCCCAGGTAGGTGAGGGAGAGGGCGCCCAGCGCCGACGAGAGCAGGTTCGAGGCGGCGGCAATGCTCAGCACCTGCTGGGCCAGCGCCTCGTCGAGGCCGTTGATGAGTGCCCCGGAGGCGGCGCTCAGCATGGAGCCCGAGCCCACGCCGGAGCCGGCGGCCAGCGCCAACGGATGTAGGCCGGTGAGCGGCGCTATGCTGCCGAGCACACTGAACCAGAGGGTGCCGATGACGGAGCCACACAGGTAGATGGCGAGCACGCCAATGTACTCCTGGGAGCCGGTGCCAAACTTGCCCTGAATGACGGCGACCGAGGGCTCACGGCTGATGGAGGAGCAGGCCCCGATGGCGCGGCGGCCAAAGCCGAACTTCACCGCCAGCGGAATGGCGATGAGGATGGGCAGCAGGTTGCCAATCTCCTGCAAGAAGAGCTGTACGCCGACGCTCAAGATCATCTTCAGGTTGGGAATGATCATCCCCGCATACTGGGTACCCAGGATGAGCAGACTAAAGCCCACCATCTTGCCGCAGAACCCCTCCTCCTTTTCGGTGAAGAGTTTCTTCCAGAGCGGGATGCGCATCTTGACCGGCTTGGCCGAGATCGTCATGCCGATGATGACGGCAAAGAGCATGGGCAGGACCGGGATGGTGGCGATACCGAGCTGGATCTCCTGCTTGCCGATAAGAGATTGGGCCACGAAGATCAGCAGGGCGGTTGCCCTGTACCGACCATGAGCGGCTTGAGTGAACGGGTTGAGTCCATGATTTCCTCACAATGGATGCCAAGAGGGGCCAGGCCCCGGACCCGGCAGATAGTAGGGAAGGGCGCGTTGGGATGATGTGAGGTGGGTCATACTGACCCTATGGCATTTTTTCATGGCCTATGCCATTTAACCTGCCTGTGCCAGCGGCTAACAATTCGTTGTGAAATGGATAACAGACGCGCTTTAATAGCCCGGATTCAACCATGACAAGGAGTCACAATGCGATTGTATGGCGATCTGCGTTCGGGAAACTGCTACAAGGTGTGGCTGCTCGCCCGTTATCTTGCTATTCCCCTCGAGTGGGTGCATGTGGACATCGCCGCCGGCGAGACCCGCACCCCGGCCTTTCTGGCGATGAATCCCAACGGCAAGATCCCGGTGTTACAGCTCGAGGATGGGACCCTGTTGTGCGAGTCCAACGCCATTCTCTATCTGCTGGCCCAGGGGTCGCCGCTCTGGCCGAGCGACCCACTGGCCCAGGCCCGGGTGCTGCAGTGGCTCTTCTTCGAGCAGTACAGCCATGAGCCCTATGTGGCCGTCTCTCGTTTTATCGTGCTCTATCTGGGTCGCCCGGCAGATCAGGAGGCCCGTCTCCTGAGTCTTCGTGAACCGGCCCGGAAGGCACTGGCGGTCATGGAGTGTCAGCTGGCCGGTCACGAATGGCTCAGCGGCGATACGATGACCATCGCCGATATCGCCTTGTATGCCTATACCCATGTGGCCGAAGAGGGAGAGCTGAGCCTGGACCCCTTCCCGGCCGTGCGTGGCTGGCTGGCGCGTATGGGGCAGCAACCACTGCACCGTACCCTGAACCAGGCCCTGGCCGGTGAACACCCTACGGGTCAGGCCCGATCAGCCCCGCATTTTTGACCACCCGGGCTCAGCAAACGAACGGGGATGTGGAATAATGCGCGGCGACTACCGTAACGAGAGAGACGCTCATGCTGAGAACCGAACGCCCGGGCGACATGCTGCCGGTTCAGGAATTGATCGAAGCCGCCTTTGGCCGTAGTGATGAGGCCGAGTTGGTCAACCGCCTGCGCGAATGTGGCGCCGCCGTGGTGACCATGGTGGAGGAGGAAGAGTTCGAGTTTATGGGCCACCTCCTGATGAGTCCGGTGACTATCGCCGGTCAGGAAGGGCCCTGGCTCGGCCTGGCGCCGCTGGCGGTGCATCCGGATTGGCAGGGGCAGGGCATTGGCTCGGATCTGGTGCGCGAGGGGCTCGATACGGCGCTGGAGATGGACTGGAAGGCCGTCGTGGTGCTGGGGGATCCCCTCTACTACCAACGCTTCGGTTTTCGCCCTGCCAGCGACTTTGGCCTGCACTGCATCTACGAGGTGCCCGCCGAGTGCTTCATGGTCATGGAGCTCGAGCCCGGCTCGCTGGCCGGCGTGGCCGGTGAGGTACTCTATCACCCGCTCTTTGACGAGGCCTGAGGGGCTTCCCGGAGGCAGTAACAAAAACGCCAGTCTTTCGACTGGCGTTTTGCTATCCGAAGCGCTTAGCGCAGGATCATCTCTTCGCGACCCGGGCCGACGGAGACCATGTTGACCGGTACCCCGAGCAGCTCCTCGATGCGCAGCACATACTGCTGGGCGGCCTTGGGCAGGCTCTCGAAGGTGCGGCAGCCGCTGATGTCCTCGCTCCAGCTCTCCATCTTCTCGTAGACAGGTTTCAGGGCGGCGGTTTGCGGCCAAATCGGGTTTTCGGTGTGATCCCCTTCGTAGGCCACGCAGATCTTCAGATCCGGCAGACCGGTCAGGCAGTCCAGCTTGGTCAGGGCCACTTCGGTGGCGGCCTGCAGCTCGACCCCGTTTTTGGTCGCCACGGCGTCGAAGTAGCCGACGTCACGGGGACGGCCGGTGGTGGCGCCGAACTCGTTGGTGATCTTGCGAAACTCGTCCTGGTTCTCCATGGCGGTCAGCAGGGTGCCGGTACCGACGGAGGAGCTGAAGGCCTTGGCCACGGCGATGACGCGTTCCGGGCGCAGACCCGGCAGACCGCCACCGATGCCGGCATAGGCACCGGAGACATGGGAGGAGGTGACCCAGGGGTACTCACCGTAGATCAGGTCGCGGCCGGCGCCCAGCTGGGCTTCGAACAGCAGGGTCTTGCCTTCGGCCTGCAGGCCCTTGAGGGGAACGCTGACGTTGCAGACGGCGTCGATCCAGGGCGCAGAGACTTCCAGCAGCCAGTCGGCCATCTCCTGGGCGGTCTGGGCGAACTCGAAGCTCGGGTAGAGGGCCTTGAGTTGGGGCAGTTTCCAGTCGAGGAAGAACTGGATGCGCTCGACCAGCACTTCCGGCTGCTTCAGCCAGCCGACCAGGATCGCTTTTTTCATGACGCGGTCACCGTAGGCCGGGGCAATGCCCTGACGGGTGGATCCGTAGGCGCCATCACCCAGACGCTGCTCTTCCAGGGTGTCTTCAAGGGCGTGCAGGGGCAGGCAGAGGGTGGCGCGATCGGAGATGGCCAGCTTGGGGGTGATGCCGGAAGCCTTCACCTCGTCGAGTTCGACGGTGAGCTTCTCGGGGCTGATCACCATGCCCGGGCCGAGTACGACCAGGCAGTCGGGGTTGAACACGCCGCTCGGTACCTGGTGCAGCTTGAAGGTACCCAGATCGTTGACCACGGTATGGCCGGCATTGTTGCCGCCCTGGAAACGGATGCTGGCGCCGGCTTGGCCTGCCAGATAATCCACGATGCGGCCCTTGCCCTCATCACCCCAGTTGGCACCTACCACGACGATAGACGACATGTTCTTCTCCTCAAAATGGAAGTAGCAAAACGCGAAGTCCTCATCCTAGGAGGGGATGGGAAATATGAAAAATTAATTATCTTTATCTGTCTGATAAGAAATTCATATAATTGAGACTGATTCACCCCGGGAGGGCTTATGCTCGATCTCCACTGGCTCAATACCTTCGTGACCCTGGCCCGTCTGCAGCACTTCGGTCAGACGGCGGCCGAGCTGCACATGACCCAGCCCAACGTCAGTTTGCACCTCAAGCGCCTCGAGGAGGTGACCCACACCCGCCTCATCGAGCGTAACCCCTTCCGCCTGACACAGGCGGGGGAGCGGCTGCTGGTGAGCGCCCAGCGCGCCCTGAGCGAGCTGCAGCTCTGTCAGTCCGATCTCAACGCCCTGGGGGATCTGGCCCAGGGCACCATCACCATAGCGGCGAGCGACATCATCTCGCGCCTCTTGCTGATCCGCCCCTTCCAGCGTTTCAAGCAGGCCTATCCCGGCCTGGATCTGGCCCTCTTCAACACCACCTCGGATCGCGCCGCCGAGCAGGTCAGGAGCGGGCGCGCCGATCTCGGTTTCGTGCTGGCCCAGCGACCGAGCGATACGCTCCACTTCACCGCCCTGCGGGAGGTGGGCTGGTGCGCCCTGGGGGAGGGGATGGAGGGGGAAGAGAAGCGCCTCATCCTGTTGGGCCACGATACCCGCACCCGTGCCCTGCTCGATCCCGCCTTGCCGAGCCTTGGCAGGCACAGGGTGATGGAGGTGGGGAGTGTGGATGCCCAGCTGGATTGGGCCGAGGCGGGGTTCGGTGTTGCCATCGTGCCCGATTTTGCCCTGCTCAGGCGGCGCGACGAGGGGGTGCCGGTACAACGGCTGACGGGATTTCCCACCACCCATCTCGGCTATATCGTGCGCCAGAACCAGATCCTGTCACGGGGGATCAAGGCTCTGCTGGGCTGGGTGGAAGAGGAGATCGCCCGTCGCATGCCCCCGGCCGGGGGCTAGGGGGTCTGGCCTGTCTGGGCCTCGCCGGGGACCGTACCCGGGGCGGTGTCACCGTCGCCAGCGGGGAGCTCGGGAGCCGAGGCCGCCTCGGCGGGAGGCGGAGCTCCCTCCAGATAGGCCTGGCTGCCCGGGTGCAGGGGCAGCACGGCAGAGAGCATCTGCTCCTTTTTGAGGGAGAGAAAGGCGGGGTGCAGGCGCTGGAAGCGCGCCATGTCGGCCAGCAGATGAGCGTCGAGGCGATAGACCAGGCTTGCCGGAAGGTCATCTCGTGCCACCAGCACGGCGGCGGTTCCCATGCTGGCCAGATCCTGCTCCTGCCCCGGGTAGAGGCCGGCAGTGATATGGCTCTTGCGATAGTCGGGGCGGTTGGCCAGCAGGGTCTCGACTGCTTCTCCCTCTATCGGGATGAGGCGAGCCTGGCAGCGGCCTAGCAAGTCCGTGATGATCTGGCTCGGATTGGCCGCGACCAGAAACAGGGCGTCGATCTCGCCGGCACAGAGGGCCTGGGCGCGATCGACCGGGCTCTCCTGTGGCAGGGCGTCAGGGGACCAGCCCATCGCCTCGAGCAGGGCCGTGGCGGTAGTGCGATCCCCCGAGCCGGCCGGCCCCAGATCCAGCCGCTTTCCCTTGAGGTCTTCCAGGCTCGCTATGCCGCTGTCGGCCCGCACCACCAGATTGAGGGGCTCGGTGTAGAGGGTGAAGAGGGGGCTGATGCCCCGAATGCTCCCCACACCAAGATGGGCCTCCCACAAGAGGTCTGCCTGCACCAGGGCGAGATCTATCTTCCCCGCCTGCAGCAGAGACAGGTTCTCCCGAGAGCCCGCCGTGCTGAGCACGGCGCACTCGGGCAGGGCGGGATCCTGGTTGATCAGGCGGCAAAGGGCTCCGCCGGCCGGATAGTAGACACCCGTGATGGTCCCGGTTCCGATAACCAGGTGCGAGCGGGGGGCGGCCAGGGCGATGGCGGGCAATAGTGCGAGCAAGAGCAGCAGGGATTTCACTGGCAGTTTCTCTTGAAGGGCCTCAACAAAGGGGGTGCATTCAATCTAGCGCGGGCCGGTTTGAGGAACAAGCCGGCCCGCAGTGGTGTCAGCGAGCCAGGATAGCCCGCTCCATTCTGGCGAGGGCCGCACGCAGGGTGGCGCGAGTGCAGCCGAAGTTGAGGCGCACGAAGCGACCATCCCCAAACTGGGCCCCCGGGGAGAGGCCAACCCCTGCCTGCTCGAAGAAGGGGATGGGGTGTTCCAGATCCAGGCCCGAGACATCCAGCCAGGCCAGGTAGGTGGCCTGATGGCGAGCCAGGGTGACGCCAGGCCAGCGTGCGACCGCCTCCTCGATGAGGGTCAGGTTGCCCCTGAGGTAGTCGAGCAACCCGCAGTGCCAGGACTCCCCCCCCTCGTAGGCGGCCTCGGCGGCCACGAAGCCGAGCAGATTGATGTCGGCACTGATCCCCCGCATCGCCTGCTGCAGCTTGATGCGAAGGCGTTCGTTGGGCACGACGGCGAAGGCACAGCAGAGGCCGGCGATGTTGAAGGTTTTGCTCGGTGCCATCATGACGGCACTGCGCTGGGCCGCACCTTCGCTGAGCGCCCCATAGGGGATATGCGGCGCAGCCGGATCGAGGATGAGGTCACAGTGGATCTCGTCGGAACAGATCACCAAATTGTGGCGCTCGGCGATGGCATCGATGGCCGTGAGCTCGTCACGGGTAAAGACGGTGCCCCCGGGATTGTGGGGGTTGCACAGTAGCAGCAGATCCGCCCCCGGAGCCTGGCGCTCCAGCTCCTCCATATCCAGGGTCCAGCGGCCGGACTCCTCCTTCATGGGCACGGTCAGCAGGGGGCGCTCGTTAAAGCCCGGCGCCTGCAGGAAGGGGTAGTAGACAGGGCTCGGTGTGAGCACGCCACGACCGGGAGTGGTCCAGGCACGACAGGCCAGATTGAGGCCCGGTACAACCCCCGGCAGGAACACCAGCCATTCGGGCTGGATAGTCCAGCCATAGCGAGTCTGGAGCCGCACCACAATGAGCTCGATGAGGCGCGGGGAGGGACGCGAGTAGCCAAATACCCCGTGAGCCACCCGCTGGGTCAGGGCATCCAGCACCGCAGGAGGAGAGACAAAATCCATGTCGGCCACCCACATGGGCAGTACATCCTGGCCCCTGTACTTGTCCCACTTCAGGCTCATGGTGTTTGTACGATCAATTTCCTTATCAAAATCAAACATGTTCTCATTCCACGCCGGCTCAAGTTGCCAACACTCTACGGGGGCACTCCAGAGGGTGCAAGGGGGAGCGGCACAATTGACAAGGACGTAAAAAGACCCGATAACCCACACGGGTTTATCTCGGCTCCCCGGTCAGCTCAGGTTCAGCATTCTATGAAAATGGTCAGCGCTCTTCGCCGGAGGGGGGATCCCGTCTCCCTCTCTTTTCTCGCGGTCACCTTTGTCACCGGCATGGCCGTGGCGCTACAGGTGCCCACTCTCTCCCTGTTTCTGGCCCAGGAGGTGGGGGTGCGCCCCTTCCTCATCGGCCTCTTCTACACCATCAATGCCGTGGTGGGAATTCTGGTCAGCCAGTGGCTGGCGCACCACTCCGATCGGCACGGAGGACGCAAGGGATTGATCCTGCTCTGCTGCGGCGCCGGGGTTCTGGTCTCCCTGCTGTTTGCGTTTGACAGGCACTATTGGTTGCTCGCCTCGCTCGGGGTCTTGCTCGGCAGCATCGCGGGCACCTCGAGTCCTCAGCTGTTTGCCCTGGCCCGTGAGCATGCGGATCGCGAGGGCAAGCGCGCCGACATGTTCAGCTCTGTGATGCGGGCCCAGTTCTCGCTGGCCTGGGTCATAGGCCCCCCGCTCGCCTTTGCCATCGCCATCGGTTATGGCTTCGCCCCTATGTACCTGGCCTCGGCTCTCGCCTTCGCGGTCTGCGCCGCCATCGTCTGGCGCTGGCTCCCCGCTTTGCCGTTACCCCGGGTCGAGGCGATACCATCCGGGGGGAGCAGTTGGCGAGACAAGGATGTGCGGGCGCTGTTTATGGCCTGCACCCTGATGTGGACCTGTAACAGCATGTACCTCATCAACATGCCCCTCTATCTCACCCGGGAACTGGGGTTGGAGGAGCGACTGGCCGGGCTGCTGATGGGAACGGCGGCGGCCCTCGAGATCCCCTTCATGTTGCTGGCGGGCCACTACACCCGGCGCCTTGGCAAGCGACCCATGATGCTGGTGGCGACCCTGGCCGGGGTGCTCTTCTATCTGGGGCTGACCCGGCTCACCGGGGAGCGCGAGCTGCTGATGCTGCAACTCTTCAATGCCATCTTCATCGGCATAGTGGCGGGGATCGGCATGTCCTATTTTCAGGATCTGATGCCGGGACGTGCCGGTGTGGCGACCACCCTGTTTGCCAACAGCATCCGCACCGGCTCCATTCTGGCCGGTGCCATTGCCGGCCTGGTGGCCGAGGCGTGGAGCTTTCACGGGGTCTTCGTGGTCTCGGTGGGGCTCGCTCTGCTGGCCCTGCTGGGATGCCTGAGGGTGCGTAACGCCTAAGGCGCCGGCGGCTGGTACTCGGCGCGCAGCAGACGCAGCAGCAGTTCGGTGGCAGGACCCAGCTGGCTGGTGTCCGTGGTCAGCAGGTAGGTAAAGAGGCGGCGCTCCCCCCCCGACTCGGGGTTGAGACGCACCAGCTTGCCTTCATCGATGAGGGTGCGCACCTGATGGGCCGGCATCCAGCCATAACCGAGTCCTTGCAGGATGAGGCGCAGCGCCTCGGTGTAGTGGGTCACGGCCCAGCCGGTGTCGCTCTCCTGACTCCAGTCCAGGGAGCGATGAATGGGCGGGTGCAGGCTCACCTGGGTGTGGGCGGCGAGCTGCTCGTCGTTCAGCGGTGCCTGGCCGGCGGCGAGAGGATGATGGGGGGCGCAGACGGGAAGCATCAGCACCTCGTCGAGGGGCACGCCACCCCGATCGGGGGGCAGGTGCTCGGTCATCATCAGATCACCGGGTTGCAGGGCTCCGACATGACAATGGATGCGCTCGTGCAGGTTGATGCGACAACCCCGCGAGCGGGGCTGGAAGCGGGCCAGCACCCGATAGAGGCGCTCTCTGGGCTGCAGGGCCGAGACGTAGAGGTTGATCTGGGACTCCCACTGGCGCTCTATGTTGTGGGCCAGCCCTTCGAGATCCTCCATCTGGGCCAGCAACTGGCGCGAGCGCTTGAGGAAGATCTCTCCGGCCGTGGTCAGCTCGGCCTTGCGTCCACGCACTTCGAGCAGGGCCACCCCGAGGGATTGCTGCAGCTTGGCCACGGCGTGGTTGAGAGAGGATTGGCTCTTGCACAGGGCCTCTGCCGCCTGGGCATAGCCGCCATACTCCACCACGGCCTGGAAGATGCGCCATTGCTCCACCGTACTGCGAGGGCGAAACAGGGCTTGCCCCTTCTGCGGGTCCGTTTCCTGCATATCCGACTCTCTCGTGGCGGGGCGTTGCTCGCCCCCATCACCTAGCCTAGCCACCCTTGTCTCCCCTGTCCCCTATTTGGGCTGAGCGACGAAGGTCTTGCCGTTCTCGCCGCGGCTGTCTGCGCCCATCAGGTAGAGATAGAGGGGCATCAGGTCGGCTGCCGTCTTGAGGGTCATGGGGTCCTCGGCCGGGAAGGCGCTGGCACGCATCCTGGTGCGAGTGCCGCCCGGGTTGATGGAGTTGACCCGTACCCCGGTATTTTCCAGCTCGTCGGCCAATACCTCCATCATGCCTTCGACGGCAAACTTGGAGATGGCGTAGGTGCCCCAGTAGGCGCGCCCCTTGCGACCCACGCCGGAAGAGGTGTAGAGCAGCACCGCCTCGCCCTGGACCTTGGCGGTGCTGCGCAGCAGGGGGAGCATGGCCTGGGTCATCAGGAACTCGGATTTGACGTTGACCTGCATCACCTCGTCCCACTCCTTCTCCTTGATCTGGTCGAAGGGGCAGAGCACGCCGAGCAGGCCGGCGTTGAAGAGCACACCGTCGAGGCGGCCAAACTGGCGCTGGAAGGTCTCGGCCAGGCCGCGGTAATCGGCGGCGGTGGCCTGCTTGAGATCCAGCGGGACTATGGCGGGCAGGGGGTAGCCCGCGGCCTCGATGGCGTCGAAGGTCGCCTCCAGCTTGGCGGCGGTGCGACCGAGCAGGATCACGGTGGCGCCATGGGCGGCATAGGTGATGGCCGCCTCCTTGCCAATCCCGTCACCCGCACCGGTCACCAGAATAACCTTGCCGGCAAGCAACTGGGCATCAGCCTGATAGTCCATCATGATCGCGCTCTCCTGTATGGCGTACCTAAACGGCGCAAGTGTACTGACACCGGGGGGCGCTTGACCAGTCTCTGATGTCAAAAAGTGAATAAAATTGAGGAGTTGTGTCATTATTGCCGGCATGACCATCGAGAGTGGCGAAGCGTTCGCCTGGAGGAATGCGTGGAGTTTTTGACTCAGTACGGCCTGTTTCTGGCCAAGACCCTGACCCTGCTGCTGGCCCTGGGGGCCGCCGTGGTGATCCTGACCCTGGCGGGGCGGGGCAACAAGGGGAGCAAGGGGCAACTGGATGTGACCGATCTTGGCGCCGATTTCGAGGAGACCCGCTTTCGCCTCTCGACCCTGCTGGCGGACAAGGAGGGGCGCAAGGCCCTCGAGAAGCAACACAAGCAGGAGGAGAAGGCCCGCAGCAAGGAGGATCACCGCTCACGGCTGTTTGTCATCGACTTCAAGGGGAGCATGGATGCCCGCGAGGTGAGTGCCCTGCGTGAAGAGGTGAGTGCCGTGCTCACCGTGGCGACTCCCCAGGACGAAGTGCTGGTGCGCCTCGAGTCGGGTGGTGGTGTGGTGCACGGCTATGGCCTGTGTGCCTCCCAGCTGCAGCGTATCAAGGACAAAGAGATCCCCCTCACGGTGGCGGTGGACAAGGTGGCGGCGAGCGGCGGCTACATGATGGCCTGCGTGGCCGACCGCATCCTGGCGGCACCGTTTGCCATCGTGGGCTCCATCGGCGTGGTGGCTCAGTTGCCCAACTTCAACAAGCTTCTGAAAAAACACGACATCGATTTTGAGATGCACACCGCCGGCCAGTACAAGCGCACCCTGACGGTGTTTGGTGAGAACGACGACGAGGGGCGGGCCAAGTTTCGCGAGGAGCTCGGAGAGATCCACGAACGCTTCAAGGAGTTCGTGCAGGCACACCGTCCGACCCTGGATATCGACAAGGTCACCACGGGCGAACACTGGCTGGCGAGCCAGGGGCGGGAGCTGGGGCTGGTGGATGAGCTCAAGACCAGCGACGACTACCTCATGGAGCAGGCCCATACCCGGCGCGTGCTGGCGGTCCACTATCGTACCCGCAAGGGACTGATGGCGCGCCTGGGCAAGCAGGGGGCCGAGGGGGCCATCGAGGGGGCGAGCCGTTTGCTCGGGCGTTACGCGCCGTGGCAATGACGTCGTCACTATGACCCTCTGACCATCACGCCACGATGTCACCCTGTGGCAATCACGCCCGGGCAACCGCCTTCAGGCCGTGACCCCGGGCCAGCTAAAAAAAGAACCCGCCATCTGGCGGGTTCGCTGTACAGGGGGCCGGCTTAGCGCTGGAAGGGGTAGACGGCGCCGAGCTGGAGGATCTGGGTCAGCTCGTCGAGGGCGGCCCGTGACTCGCTCACCAGCGCCGGATCGCGCAGGTCGTCGAACGAGAGGCGATCCCGGTAGTGCTTGTCGACCCACTGGTTGAGACGGGTGAAGAGGGTGTCGTTCATCAGGCTGGCCTGGTTGACGGCGGCCAGCTCCGCATCATTGAGGGCGACCCGCAGACGCAGACAGGCGGGGCCCCCGCCATTGCGCATGCTCTGCTTGACGTCCATGAAGTGCACCTGCTTGATCGGGCTGCCGAGGGTCACCAGCTTGTCGAGATAGCGCGAGACCGCCGGGGTATCGCGGCACTCGGTGGGGGCTATGATGGCCATCTCGCCGGACGGCAGGGTGAGGATCTGGGTGTTGAACAGATAGGAGCGCACCGCGTCTTGCACCGATACCTCGGCGGTCGGCACCTCGATAAAGTGCAGTTCCCCGTCGCCGAATTTGCGGCGCACCTCGGCCAGGGACCCCTGGGTGTCGAGGAAGGCCTCCTGATGGAAGAAGAGCACGTTCTGGTTGCCCACGGCGATCACGTCGTTGTGGAACACCCCCTGATCGATCACCGCCGGATTTTGCTGGATGAAGACGCAGTTCTCCTCATCCAGCCCGTGCAGGCGGGCGATGGCCTGGCTAGCCTCCAGGGTCTGGCGTGCCGGATAGCGAGTCGGCGCCGGGCGGGAGAGATCGAACGCGCTGCGACCGTAGACGAACAGCTCCACCCCGGCATGGCCGTAATGGCTGCACAGGCGGGTGTGGTTGGCCGCCCCCTCGTCGCCGAAGTGATCGTTCTCTGGCAGGTGGGCATGATGGCTGAAGTGCCGCTCATCCGGGAACACGGCGCGCAGGATACGGCCGGTCACCTCGGGCTCGAGGGAGCGGTGGAACTTGTTGGTCAGGTTGGCGGGGGTGAAGTGGACGCGGCCATCAGCGGTGTCGGCACTCGGCGAGACGGTGGCAGCGTTGGCGGTCCACATGCTCGAGGCGGAGTAACAGGCGGCCAGCACGGCAGGGGCCTGGGCGGATGCCTGCTCCAGCACCCGGGCATCGCTGCCGGTGAAGCCAAGGCGGCGCAGGGTGGCCAGATCCGGACGCTCCTGGGGCGCCAGCACCCCTTGCACCATGCCAAGCCCGGTGAGCGCCTTCATCTTGACCAGTCCCTGTTTGGCCGCCTCACGGGGGTTGGAGGCCTCTTTGGCGTTGCTCTGGGAGGCGACGTTACCGTAGGAGAGACCGGCGTAGTTATGGGTGGGGCCGACCAGACCGTCGAAGTTGACCTCGAAATGCTTCATCAGATACATCCTTTCATTTTTATCGGGGTAGCGGAGTCCTTTCCCCCACTGTGATGGGGAGGTTGCGCCATCATATCCTGTTTTTTCCCGTTTGTAACAAGTCGGTAACCGGTCGGAGTTGTTCAGGTCGGTGCGGCAGAAAAAAATGGCCGAGCCGGCATAAATGCCAAAAATGGGTTGATTACAAAGGGTTGGACTCGCATTAATAAAGAAAAGAGTGGGGGGCTCAGGCGTCGGCAGGGTTTGCTTTTTGCCGCCAAATCTCTTATACAGCCCCACAAAACTTCAGACCCCGTCCCCGGGGTGACAGGAAACGAGTCATAGCATGGGCAAATCTCTGGTCATCGTGGAGTCTCCGGCCAAGGCCAAGACCATCAACAAATATTTGGGTAAGGACTACGTGGTGAAATCCAGCGTGGGCCATATCCGCGATCTGCCGACCGCCGGCAGCAGCTCGACCGAGCCGAAGAAGCCGGCTGTGCGCGGCGTCAAGCTCAGCGACGCCGAGAAGGCTGCCAAGGAGCGCCGCGCCCTGTTCAACCGCATGGGGATCAACCCCGAGCAGGAGTGGGCCGCCAACTATCAGATCCTGCCTGGCAAGGAGAAGGTGGTCTCCGAGCTGCAATCTCTGGCCGCCAAGGCCGATACCATCTATCTCGCAACCGACTTGGACAGAGAGGGGGAGGCCATCGCCTGGCATCTGCGCGAGGTGATCGGGGGAGACGATGACCGCTACAAGCGGGTGGTGTTCAACGAGATCACCCAGAGCGCCATTCAGGAAGCCTTCTCCCAGCCCTCCGATCTCAACATCGACCGGGTCAACGCCCAGCAGGCGCGTCGTTTCCTCGACCGGGTGGTGGGCTACATGGTCTCGCCGCTTCTGTGGAAGAAGCTGGCCCGTGGCCTCTCCGCCGGCCGCGTTCAGTCGGTCGCGGTGCGCCTCATCGTCGACAAGGAGCGTGAGATCAAGGCCTTCGTGCCGGTCGAGTTCTGGGATCTGCACGCGGATCTGCTGACCGGCAGCAAAGAGTCCCTGCGCATGGAGGTGCTCACCCACCTTGGCAAGGAGTTCAAGCCGGTCACCGAGGCCCAGACCCTGGCCGCCGTCGCCGCCATCCAGGGCGTGCCCTATGTGGTGCAGAGCCGCGAAGACAAGCCAACCGGCTCCAAACCCTCGGCCCCCTTCATCACCTCGACCCTGCAGCAGGCGGCCTCGACTCGCCTCGGCTTTGGGGTCAAGAAGACCATGATGATGGCCCAGCGTCTCTATGAGGCCGGTTACATCACCTACATGCGTACCGACTCGACCAACCTGAGCCAGGAGGCGGTGAGCGCGGTGCGTGACTTTATCGTCACCCGGTATGGTCAGCCCTATCTGCCGGCCGAGCCGAACCTCTACGGCTCCAAGGCCGGAGCCCAGGAGGCGCACGAGGCGATCCGTCCCTCCGATGTGACCGTCAGCGCCAGCGATCTGGAGGGGATGGAAGCGGACGCTCACAAGCTCTACGACCTCATCTGGCGTCAGTTTGTGGCCTGTCAGATGACCCCGGCCCAGTACGATGCCACCACCCTGACCGTGCGTGCCGGTGACTACGAGCTCAAGGCGCGTGGCCGCACCCTGCGCTTTGCCGGTTGGACCAAGGCCCTGCCCCCCATGGGGCGCAAGGGCGAAGACATCCAGTTGCCGGCGGTGGAGCCGGGCGAGGTGCTCGAGCTGGTCAAGCTCGACCCGCGCCAGCACTTCACCAAGCCCCCTGCCCGTTTCACCGAAGCGGCCCTGGTGCGCGAGCTGGAAAAACGTGGCATCGGCCGTCCCTCCACTTACGCCTCCATCATCTCCACCATCCAGGACAGAGGTTATGTGCGGGTCGAGAATCGCCGCTTCTTCGCCGAAAAGATGGGGGAGATCGTCACCGATCGCCTGGTCGAGAACTTCGCCGAGCTGATGAACTACGAGTTCACCGCCCGCATGGAGGGTCAACTCGACGAGATAGCCCAGGGTGACAGCGAGTGGAAGGCGGTGCTCGACAGCTTCTATCGGGAGTTCACCGAGGAGCTGGGCCGCGCCGAACAGCCGAGCGACGAGGGGGGCATGCGTGCCAACCAGATGGTGCTGACCGACATCAGCTGCCCTGACTGCAGCCGTCCCATGGGCATTCGTACTGCCACCACCGGGGTCTTCCTCGGCTGCTCCGGCTATGCCTTGGCCCCCAAGGAGCGCTGCAAGAAGACCATCAACCTGGTGAGCGCCGACGAGTTTGTCTCCACCGGTGAAGAGGAAGAGGCCGAGACCAACGCCCTGCGCGCCATGCACCGCTGCAAGATATGCGGCACCGCCATGGACTCTTACATCATCGATGAGAGCCGCAAGCTGCACGTCTGTGGTAACAACCCGGACTGCGAAGGCTACGAGGTGGAGAAGGGGCAGTTCAAGCTCAAGGGCTACGAAGGGCCCTCCATCGAGTGCGATCGCTGCGGATCCGAGATGCAGCTGAAAAACGGCCGCTTCGGCAAGTACATGGGCTGCACCAACGAGAGCTGTAAGAATACCCGCAAGATCCTCAAAAGCGGCGAAATTGCGCCGCCGAAGGAAGATCCGGTGGCGCTGCCCGAGCTCAAATGCAGCCAGTCTGATGCCCACTTCGTGCTCCGTGACGGGGCTGCCGGCCTGTTCCTGGCCGCCAGCAGCTTCCCGAAATCCCGTGAGACCCGGGCACCGCTGGTGGAAGAGCTCAAGCGCTTCCGTGACCGCATCTCGCCCAAGCACTACTACCTGGCCGATGCCCCGGCCTATGACACCGACGGCAACCCGGCCATCGTTCGCTTCAGTCGCAAGACCAAGGAGCAGTATGTGATGACCGAGGTCAACGGCAAGGCGACCGGCTGGACCGCCCACCATGACGGCGGGCGCTGGGTCGAGAGCCTGCCTAAAGGCAAATAGTGCAAGCAGATGTTGAACTGTGCAGAGGCTCCCAGAAGGAGCCTCTTTTTTTCCCTATACTGAACCGGCGAACCAGGAGGGTTCGGGTAGTAGAAGGAGTAGAGGATATGGATATTCGTGAGGTGCGACCCGGCATGTATTGCCAGACCCGGGAAGGGTCTGCCTGGGTTCTGGAGGTCGACAGGCAGAATCGCCTGGTGCTGCTTCAGCGTGAGGATGAGACCACGCCGGTACAGGTCTGTGTCGACGACATTCTCGATTCGGGGGAGTAACCCCGCGCTCTTTGATTCACAAAAAAGCCGCCCTCGGGGCGGCTTTCTCGTCTTTGGGGATCAGGCGGCCTCTTGCAGCGCTACCTCGCCCTCTTCTTGCAATACCCCCTCGCTCTTGGAGACCACACTGGCGGCAATGGCGTTGCCCAGCACGTTGGTGGCCGAGCGCCCCATGTCGAGGAAGTGGTCGATACCGAGCAGCAACAGGATCCCCGCCTCGGGGATCTGGAACTGGTTGAGGGTCGCGGCGATCACCACCAGGGAGGCGCGCGGAACCCCGGCCATCCCCTTGGAGGTGACCATCAGCAGCAGCAGCATGGTGATCTGTTGACCCCAGGAGAGCTCGATGCCGTAGGCCTGGGCGATGAACATGACGGCGAAGGTGCAGTACATCATGGAGCCGTCCAGGTTGAAGGAGTAGCCCATGGGGAGCACGAAGCTGGCGATGCGCTTGGAGCAGCCAAACTCTTCCAGGCGCTGCAGGGTCTTGGGATAGGCGGACTCGGAGCTGGCGGTGGAGAAGGCGAGCAGTATGGGCTCGCGGATCATGCGCAGCAGCACCGTGATGCGGCGGCCGAGGAAGAGGGCGCCGAGCCCGATCAGGAGCAGCCAGAGGCTTCCCAGAGAGAGATAAAACTGGCTCATGAAAGTGCCATAAGTGGTCAGGATGCCGAGCCCCTCCCTGGCGACCATGGCCGAGATGGCGGCAAAGACGGCGAAGGGGGCAAAGTTCATCACATACCCGGTCACCTTGAGCATGATGTCGGCGGCGCTGGACATGACCATCACCACGGGCTTGGCATGATCGCCGATGGCGGCCGCGGCCAGGCCGAAGAAGAGGGAGAAGACCACGATCTGCAGGATCTCGTTGGTGGCCATGGCCTCCACCACGCTCTTGGGAATGGCGTGGGTGATAAAGTCCTTGAGCGAGATGGAGCCGGCACTGATGCCGCTGGTGGCGGTGCCGTCGGGCAGTGCCAGATTGAGACCCACGCCGGGGCTCAGCAGGTGCACCATCACCAGACCCAGGGTCAGGGAGAGCAGGGAGGCCATCATAAACCAGCCCAGGGTCTTGATGCCGACACGACCCACGGTGCGGGAGTCGCCCATCTTGGCGATACCGACGGTGAGGGTGGTGAAAACCAGGGGGGCGATGATCATCTTGATGAGCCGCAGGAAGATATCGGTCAGCAGTGTGATGTTGGCGGCGAAGGTGGCGGCCTGAACCGGATCAAGCCAGCGCACTCCTTGCCCGGCCACTATGCCAAGCAACATAGAGATGATGATGGCGACCGTCAGCTTGTTCATTTTCATGTGAATGCTCCATTTACAGCGTTCCGTCGGGGGTCTCTCGCCTCCGTACGGGTCCATCCGGCCGGTGCCGGAAAGCAGCAGAATGCACAATCTCAGGGGGCAAATCCAGCGACTTCCAGCGGGAATATTCAAGCGCAGGGAGAAGGAAAACGGGGTGTTTTCACCTTGCTGCCAGATGGTGTCAGGTCGGTGTTTTGGCTGTGACAGCCGGGTAGCCGGCCGGTAAAAACAGGCTCTCGCGCGTGGCCGAGGTCACATTTCGGCGGTAACAAAAAAGCCCCGAACGGGGCTTTATAGAAATTAATCACGACCGGTTCACAGCGCCAGGAAGCCCAGGATCAGAATGGGGCCGAGTAGGCTCAGTATGAAGCCGGATACGATGGCGACCGGCACCACGCCGACCCCCCCGCTGCGCTGGATCACCGGCAGGGTAAAGTCGAGGGCGGTGGCGCCACCGTAGCCGATGGCGGCCGAGGGATGACGGCGCATCAGCAGCGGAATGATGAGGATGGCGATGAGCTCGCGGCCGAGATCGTTCAAAAAGGCGGCCGAGCCCATCACGGGGCCCAGCTTGTCCGCCACCAGAATGCCAGAGAGGGAGTACCAGCCAAAACTCGAGGCCATGGCCAGGGCGTGAGTGGCGGGCAGCGAGAGCACCAGCGCGGCGATCAGGGCGCCGAGCCAGCTGCTGAGCATGACGCCGATGGCGATGGTCATGCCCCAACGGTTGAGAAGGATCTGGCGCAGACGCATGCCCGAGTTGCGCATCTGGATGCCGATGAGCAGCAGGAGGAGCATCAGGGCCCACTCGCTGAACTTCTCGATGGGAAAGGAGGAGAGATCGACGATCAGGCCGAAGGCAAAGCCCGCCAGCACCACCAGCCCCAGTTGCAGCGACTCCCACATCATGTGCAGCTTGTTTGGCGCGCTCTGGAGCGCCTCCATCAGAGGGAGGGTACGCTGACGATCCAGCCACCAGAGCAGCGCCAGATTGCAGAGGGTCAGAGAGGCGAGCATGACGCCCGATATCTTGAGGATCTGCGCCATGCTGCCCCCAAGGTCATCGATTCCCGCCAGACTCATCCCCATCAATCCCAGGATCAGGTAGACCATCTTGCCCAGTGCGCCGTTGATCCCCGAGAGCAGGGTGCGGGAGTGAAGGGGGATGAGATAGCCAATGAAGAGTGGCAGCAGGATCAAGAGGGCATTGAGCAGCATGAGCGGTCCGTCACACAAAAAGGGGTAAAACAGTGAGTCAGCTCATTATCCTGCCTGTCAGCCCTGTTGTGCGCAAATAAAATTGGCATATGAGGCCGTTGCCGTGAGGTTAAACGCGTAACGCCATTCTTATGGTACAGGGAAAGGTATCGTATGACCCTGATTTCTATGGATTCACTTCGTTGATGCGTGTGATTGTCTATTCAATGGCGAATGCCGCCTGCTTTTACGTGACAAGCTCATTTTTTTTCATATAAATAGTGGGGCTGGTGGCGTGGATCGGCATTTCTGTCGCCTCTTGCTGTAGTGTTATTATGCATTAAAATCGATTTTTATTCTGCGTTTGACCGATTTATGCCCATAATGCCAGCAGGATCTCGGGGGAGATGTTGTATTTTTATCGCCCCGATGTTACTTTCGCAGCAAGAGCTCAAAGGTTACGAAATTGTAAACTTGGAGCGACATAAGAAGGCCAATGATGGCCGCCCAGGGACAGACTACAAGGTTGTAAGGGATGAGCGACGTCGCTGCATTGGAAGTCCGAGATCTACACAAATATTTTGGTTCCCACGAGGTGCTCAAGGGCATCGATCTGACGGCCAGCAAGGGGGATGTTATCTCGCTCGTCGGCTCTTCAGGCTCGGGGAAATCCACCTTCTTGCGCTGCATCAACCTGCTGGAGACCCCCTCTTCCGGCACCGTGGCTCTGCATGGGGAGTTGATCCGCATGAAGAGCAGCCGCAGCGGCGAGCGTATTCCGGAAGACATGCGCCAGGTCGAGCGCATCCGTAGCCGCCTTGCCATGGTGTTCCAGAGCTTCAACCTCTGGTCCCATATGACCATCATGCAAAATATCATCGAGGTACCCATCCAGGTGCTCAAGGTGCCCCGTGCCGAGGCTATCGCCAAGGCCGAGCACCTGCTCAACCGGGTGGGGCTGTGGGAGCGGCGTGACTACTACCCGGGTCACCTCTCCGGCGGTCAGCAACAGCGTGCGGCCATCGCCCGCGCCCTGGCGGTTGACCCCGAGGTGATGCTGTTTGACGAGCCCACCTCGGCCCTCGATCCCGAGCTGGTGGGTGAGGTACTCGGCGTCATGCGCGAGCTGGCCGAAGAGGGGCGCACCATGCTGGTGGTGACCCACGAGATGGCCTTTGCCCGCGATGTCTCCAACAAGGTGATGTTCCTGCATCAGGGACGGGTGGAGGAGCAGGGGGATCCCAAGGAGATCTTTGCCCATCCCAAGTCCGAGCGGTTCAAGCAGTTCATATCTTCCATCTATTGATGGATCGGTTTTGCGTATCAAGGAGAGAGCGAAATGATGAAGAAGATGATAGTGGCTGCGGCCATCATGGCTGCCATGGGCTCCACCGGCGTCATGGCCAAGGAGTGGAAAGAGGTGCGGATCGGGGTCGAGGGTGCCTATCCCCCCTTCTCATGGACCGAGCCGAGCGGCGAGGTAAAGGGCTTTGACATCGACATCGCCAACGCCCTGTGCGAAGAGATGAAGGTCAAGTGTACCCTGGTCAAGCAGGATTGGGACGGGATCATCCCGGCACTGCTGTCGCGCAAGTTCGACGCCATCATCGCCACCATGGACATCACCGAAGAGCGCAAGAAGAAGGTCGACTTCACCCAGAAGTACCAGCACATTCCGGCTCGCTTCGCCGCCAAGAAGGGCAGTGAACTGACCCTGGACAAGGCCTTCATGAGTGGCAAGACGGTTGCCGTGCAGCGTGCCACCTCCATGGATACCTATATCACCGACAACTTCCCCGAGGCGACCATCAAGCGTTACGGCACCGCCGACGAGGCCTATCTCGACCTCAAATCCGGCCGGGTTGACTATGTGCTGGCTGACTCTGCGGCCATCACCGATGGCCTGTTCAAGAAAGACGGGGGCGATGCCTACGAGTTCATCGGGCCCAAGCTGACCGATCCCAAGTGGTTTGGTGAAGGGGCCGGCATCGCGGTGCGCAAGGCTGACAAGGATCTGAAAGAGAAGTTCAACCAGGCCATCCTGGCCCTGCGTGCCAACGGCAAGTACAAGGCCATCAACGACAAGTACTTCGACTTCGACGTGTACGGCGAATAAGCGAACGTCTGCGGCGCACGCGCCGATTCATCCGCTGTGTTCGGGCCCGCAGTGCGGGCCCGAAATCGATGGAGCGAACCATGCTGGATTTGAAAGGATATGAAACCTCCCTGATGGAAGGGGCGGGCGTGACTTTGCAGGTGGCGCTGGCCTCCCTGCTGCTGGCTGTCTTCCTCGGCATGCTGGGAGCCCTGGCCAAGCTCTCCCCCTATCGCTGGGCACGGGGTGTGGCCGATCTCTACACCACCCTCATTCGCGGCATCCCCGATCTGGTGCTGATGATGCTGCTCTTCTTCGGTGGCCAGGTGTTTATCAACAACCTGCTGACCTGGATCAACGAGAGCTACAACGCCTGGCTGCTCAAGGGGGATCCCAATCAGGAGTGGGTCTCTCTGGTGCCCGATTACATCGACATCAGCCCGTTTGCCGCCGGGGTAGCCACTATCGGCTTCATCTTCGGTGCCTACATGGCCGAGACCTTCCGCGGTGCCATCATGGCGGTGGACAAGGGGGAGCTCGAGGCGGCCCGCGCTTTTGGCATGCGCCCGCTCCAGGTATTTGTGCGCATCCTGTTTCCCCAGATGATGCGTCACGCTCTGCCGGGGTTTGGCAACAACTGGCTGGTGCTGCTCAAGACCACGGCCCTGGTCTCCATCATCGGCCTCGACGACATGGTGCGAAAGGCCTCCCTGGCCGCCGGCTCGACCCAGCTCCCCTTCACCTTCTACATGGCGGTGGCGCTCATCTTCCTGGTGTTCACTGCGGTCTCCACCTCGGCGCTCAAGTGGGCCGAGCGTCACTACGCCATTAAAACGAGGTAAGCCATGGATTTTTCGATCATTCTCGATGAGTGGCCCACCTATTGGCAGGGTCTTTATACTACAGTGCTGCTGGTGCTCGGCTCCCTCTTGCTGGGGCTGATGCTGGCGGTGCCCATGGGGGTGTTGCGCACCCACCGCAACTGGCTGATCCGCTTCCCCATCTGGGCCTTTATCTACTTCTTTCGTGGCACCCCTCTGTTGGTGCAGCTCTTTATCATCTATTACGGTGCCGCCCAGTGGGAGTGGCTGAAAAACAGCGCGGCCTGGAGTCTCTTCTCCCAGGCCTGGTTCTGCGCCCTGCTGGCGTTTACCCTCAACACCGGCGCCTACACGGCCGAGATAGTGCGCGGGGCCGTGAGCAACATGCCCAAAGGGCAGATCGAGGCGGCGCTGGCCTTTGGCATGAGCCGCTGGCAGACCCTCACCCGGGTCATCCTGCCCAACTCGTTTCGCCGGGCACTGCCCGCTTACAGCAACGAGGTGATCTTCATGCTGCAGGGCTCGGCGGTGGCGGGCATCATTACCATCGTCGATCTCACCGGCGCGGCGCGCATCGTCAACTCCCGCTACTACAGTCCGTTCGAGGCCTTTATCACGGCGGGGCTGCTCTATATGGCGCTCACCTTCGTCATCGTCTGGCTGTTCAAACGACTGGAGACCCGCTGGCATGCGCATTTAAAACCACGCACCGTCTGAGACAAACGCCCCGTGAGGGGCGTTTTTTATGACGTCAGCGCCCCAGATAGACCCGATCGTGGAAGCTGTGTACCCAGTGGGGGCGATAGACGGCGAGCAGGGTCATGGTCATGCCATTGAGCAGGGCTTCGGGGAAGAGCAGCAGGGGCCAGATGGAGAGGTAGTTCTCCTCGATGGTGTACCAGGGATAGGCGCCGCTCAAGCCGGCCCAGAGGGCGGTGCCCAACACCTTGACCGAGATGGTGACGGCGCCGCCCAGGAAAGCGGCCACGAAGAGATAGACGAAGAGGTGGCGCGGCAGCCAGGCCCAGCTCGCCAGAAACAGGAGCTGACTCACCAGCACGGGCAGCACCACTCCGAGCAGCAGTTCGCTGCCGAGCAGGGTGGGGCTGTCGACCCCGAAACCGGTGAGGGCGAGCAGGGTGAGGGTGCCGGCCAGCAGGGCGAGACGCCAGCCGAGCAGCAGGGTCAGGGCGGTGAGGCCGAGAAAGTGAATGGAGAGCCCCTGATGGAGGCCGGCGCGCAGCAGCCAGAGCGGGAGCAGGGCCAGGGAGGCACCCAGCAGCAGGCGCTGATAGAGGGGGGTGGCCAGCAACTGTTGCCAGAGTGCACGCTGCTGGGCCATGGCAATCAGGGCCAGGGCGACGAGCAGGGCGGTGAGTTCTCCATCACTCATGGGGGATCCTGCCTGGAAGAAGGGGGCATCCACCCCCCTTGAGTATCAATATTTGACGTTGTCGTGGTACTTGCCGAGGATGGCCTGGATGCGATCCATGGTCTCCTTCTTGGGCGGATGGATCTCGGTGAGCTCATAGGGATCGCCGAGCACGTCCCACTTGTGTTTGCCGAGCTCGTGGTAGGGCAGCAGCTCCACCTTCTCGACACACTCCCCGAGGGATTGAATAAACTGGCCGAGGCCTTCGGCACTCTCGTCGTCATCGCTCCAGGTGGGCACCACCACGTAGCGGATCCACATCTTCTTCCCCTTGGCGGCCAGGTGGCGGGCGAACTCCAGGGTGTAGCGGTTGCTCACGTGAGTCAGGGGGATGTGTTTCTGATCGTTGATCTGCTTGATGTCGAGCAGCACCAGATCGGTGACATCGAGCACGGCTTCGAGCTGCTCGTCATAGTTGCGGACAAAGCCGTTGGTATCGAGACAGGTGTGAATGCCCTCGGCCTTGCAGGCGGCGAAGAGCTCGGCCACGAAGGCCTGCTGCAGCATGGCCTCGCCGCCCGAGGCGGTCACGCCGCCGCCGGAGGCGTTGATGAAGTGGCGGTAGCTGGTGATGTCTTTCATCAGCTCGGGCACGGTGACCTCGCGGCCGCCGTCAGTGTCCCAGGTGTCGCGGTTGTGGCAGTACTTGCAGCGCATCAGGCAGCCCTGCATAAAAACGATGAAACGGATACCGGGTCCGTCGACAGTACCGCAGGTCTCCACAGAGTGGATCCGACCAATCACAGACATATTGCGCTCCAGATAGGCTTTTGAGGTGGCATTCTATGTCAAAAGCGCTCGCCGATCACCCCGCCGGGTAGCCAAGAAACTCCTCGAGGGCGCGCACCGGCAGGGGGCGGCAGCGCAGGTAGCCCTGGAAATGGTGGCAACCCAGCTCCCCGAGCACGGCCAACTGCGCCTCTTCCTCGACCCCCTCGGCGATCACGGTGAAGCGAAACACCCGGGAGAGTTCGATGATGGCGCGCACTATGGCCCTGTCCTGCTCGCTGTGGGTCAGGGTCTGGATAAAGGAGCGATCGAGCTTGACCTCGTCGGCGGGCAGATCCCGCAGATAGGCCAGCGACGAGTAGCCGGTGCCGAAGTCGTCGATGGAGATGAGCACGCCCAGCTCCTTGAGTCGGCACATGCGGGCTATGGTCTCCTGGCGGTTCTCCAGCACCACGGATTCGGTGATCTCCAGCATCAGACGCGAGGGGGGGATGCCGGTGTCGCGCAGCACATACTCCACCTGTTGCAGGAAGCTGGGGTTGTGGAACTGGCGGGCGCTCACGTTGACCGAGAGCTGGGGCATGCTGATCCCCTGACTCAGCCAGTGCCCATATTGGGCGCAGGCACTCTTGAGGACCCAAAAGCCGATGTCCTCGATAAGACCACTCTCCTCGGCCACCGGGATAAACTCGCCAGGGGGGACCATGGTGCCATCTTGCCGCTGCCAGCGGACCAGGGCCTCGACACCGCTGATGGTGCCCCGATCGACCCGGAACTGGGGCTGGAAGTGAAGCTGGAACTCGCTGCTGCGCAGGGCGTCACGCAACTGGTTGTGCAGGGCCAGGCGGTGGCGTTCCTGATCCGCCATCTCCGGGGTGAAGAAGGCAAACTGGCCGCGTCCGGCCCGCTTGGCCATGTGGGCCGCCGTGTCGGACTGTTGCATGATGACCAGGTGATCCTGCTCATCGGGGCCATAGAGGGCCACGCCGATGGAGACGCTGCAGTGGAGCTTGTCATCGCCGATGTTAAAGGGCTGGCGAAAGCGCCCCTGCACCTCGCGGGCGAAGTGCTCGGCGAGGATCTTGGCGGTTACCTGACCCTGCCCCAGGGCGCTGAAGAGCAGCAGGAATTCGTCCCCCGAGCTGCGGGCAATCATCAGGTTCTCCTGGGGCAGGGTGGCGAGACGCTCGACCACGGCCCGCAGCAGCTCATCGCCCCGTTGTTGTCCCAGGGAGTCATTGATTGACTTGAAGCTGTCGAGATCCATGTGCAGCAGGGCGCCCCACTGACCGTGTTGGGACAAAACGGCCTGCTGCAGGGCGAGCAGCAGGCTGCGGCGATTGTGCAGACCGGTGAGATCGTCGAAGTAGGCGAGCCGCTCGATGCGTTGCTTGGTGACCAGCTCCTCGGTGATATCGTCGAAGCTGCCCACATAGTGGGTCAACATCCCCTCCTCATTGAAGACGCCGCTGACACGCAGTCGCACCGGGAAGAGGCGTCCGTCACGGTTGAGGCACTGCTCCTCCCCCTCCCAGAACCCGTGACCGGTCACCGCATCGCGCAGACGCTGGGCGAGGTCATCCCCATAGTAGGAGGGGCGCAGGCGGGTGACGTGTTGCCCCACTATCTCATCGACCTCCATGCCGGTGATGCGGGTAAAGGCACGGTTGACCCTGAGGATCTGCCCCTTGGGATCGCACACCAGCAGGGCCTCGCGCGTCTCGAAAGAGACCTCGGCCAGTCGCAGCGCCTCTTCGGTGGCGAGCCGGCGCAGCTCGATGGCGGTGCGGGGGGCCCACTCGCTCAGCGTATCCATCAGGGGCAGCGGGTCGGCCAGGGGCTCGGCCAGCAGCAGGGTGATCTGCCCCATGGGGCGCTGGCCCGGCAGTTGCAGCGGAATGCCGAGATAGGCGCGAGCCCCGCTCTGGAGCAACTTGTGGGCGGCCGGGTAGCGGCCGGGAAGATCGTCTACATAGAGGGCCTGGCCACACGCCTGCACATCTTGCGCGGGGCCCGGATCGAGGCGGGCTGGCGCCCACTGCTGCGGCTCACCGCCCATCTGTGCATAGCGGGTGACGATCCACAGCTCGCTGCCCCGTTGTTGATATTCACCGACCCAGCCCCCCATCAGGGGATGATGCTGCTGACACCACTCGATCAGAGTGCGGCAGTAGTCGAGCCCGGTATGCAAGGCCAGGGGAGGGGCGGCGAGGGACTCTGCGCTGGCCGGGGCCGGCTCGTCGGGACGCCAGTGGCCAAGTTGCTGGGCACTGTAGCGGGCCAGTTGGAGCAGCTCTTCGCCGATGGGCATGGGGGTGAGGTATTCGAGGCTCACCATGCCAAGCAGCCGCTCTCCCTCCTTGAGGGCCGCATCGAGGCGGGAGACCACTCCGTGTCCACCGAGATAGGCATGTTGGGCCAGCATGGGCTGGTGGGCACACTCGGAGAAGCTTAACGAGCCGCGGCTGCGCAGGGCCCTGAGGTATCGGCTCTCCCCCTTGAAGGGAAAGAGGGCCCCCTTGACACCCAGCTGATAGATGGGGGTCAATAGGTCGCCTTCACCGAAGTGCCACAGGATCAGGCGGTCGGCCTGGCATCCCTCGCGCAGGGTGGTCAGCATCCGGGCGTATTGATGGCGGCTGGCCAGTTGGCCCAGGCGTGGCAACAGCAAGGAGAGATCCGGTTGCTCCTGCAATCCGGTGACATGCAGGCAGATGAGCCAGAAGTTGCCCTGCTCGGGGGAGAGGGCGATTTGCCACTCCCGTCCCAGCGCCTTGATCTTGAGCTCTCCCCCCCGACCCGTGGCCAGTTGCGCCTCGATGGGCTCTCTTAAGGGATCGGGTAGCTGGCCGGGCCAGGCTTCTCTGGGCTCATCGAGCCAGTGGAGCGGTGTCTGCATCACATCGGTCAGGGCGACCATGCGCCGGGAGTGGGTATCGAGGCGAAAGAAGAGGGGCATGGGGCGAGAGCCCGCCGGCAGTGTGAGGGCGGTGGACGACATGAGCCGGTTAACATCCTGTATGCAGACTTGAGCCGCAAGAATACTCCAAACCGTTACAAAACAAAATTTCATTGAACTCTAAATTAGAAAAGTCTAATTTATTGGCCAATGCCATTAAATGGAGGTGTTTCATGACCCGTATTCTGATTGTCGGCGGTGTCGCCGGTGGGGCTTCGGCTGCGGCCCGTGCCCGTCGCATGGATGAGCATGCCGAGATTATCCTGCTTGAGCGCGGCGAGTTTATCAGCTTTGCCAACTGCGGCCTGCCTTATCACATCGGCGGCGACATTCCCTCCCGCGATGCCCTGCTGCTGCAGACCCCCCAGAGCTTCAAGCGCCGCTTCAACGTCGAGGTGCGGGTCTTTAGCGAGGTGCTCTCCATCGACCGCGCCACCCGCACCGTGCGGGTGCGCGATCTGCAGCGCGGCGAGGAGTACGAGGAGCGCTACGACAAGCTGCTGCTGAGCCCGGGCGCCGCACCCATTCGGCCGCCTTTGCCGGGCATCGACGCCCCCGGGGTCTATACCCTGCGCAACATCCCCGATATGGACCGCATCCTGGCGGCGCTGGCCCACGACCAGCCGCGCCACGTGACCGTGGTGGGCGGCGGCTTTATCGGCCTCGAGATGATGGAGGCGCTGCACCAGCGCAACCTGCCGGTAACCCTGTTGGAGCTCTCGGATCAGGTGATGGCGCCGGTCGACCGGGAGATGGCCGCCATGCTGCACGCCCGCATCCGAGAGGCGGGGGTGGACCTGCGCCTTCGCACCGGCCTCAGTGCCATCGAGAGTCTGGCGCGCAGTAGCGACCCCACCGCCGAGGTGGCCGCCGCTGAGCGCCACGGCCTGCGCCTGCATCTGGGTGATGGCACCACCCTGGACACAGGGATCCTGATCCTCGCCATCGGCGTCAAGCCCGAGACCCTGCTCGCCGCCCAGGCCGGGCTGGAGCTGGGGCCGCGGGGCGGCATCAAGGTGGATGCCGCCATGCGCACCTCGGATCCCCACATCTTCGCGGTGGGGGATGCGGTGGAGGAGACCGATTTTGTCACCGGCGAGTCGGTGCTGATCCCGCTGGCGGGGCCGGCCAACCGTCAGGGACGCATCGCCGCCGACAACATGCTGGGGCGCGCGGAGCAGTACAAGAAGACCCAGGGCACCGCCATCTGCAAGCTGTTCGATCTGGCGGTGGCGAGCACCGGCCTCAATGAGAAGCGCCTCAGGCAGCTCGGCATGGCTTATGAGAAGGTCTATGTCCACCCGGGCAGTCACGCCGGCTACTACCCCGGTGCCCACCCGGTCAGCCTCAAGCTCCTGTTTGCCCCCGACGGGCGCATCCTGGGCGCCCAGGCGGTGGGCAAGGATGGTATCGACAAGCGCATCGACGTGCTGGCGGTGGCCCAGCGCGCCGGCATGACGGTGTTCGATCTGCAGGACCTCGAGCTCACCTACGCGCCGCCATTTGGCTCGGCCAAGGACGTCATCAACATGGCGGGGTTCGTGGCGAGCAATCACCTCAAGGGGGACTCGCCCCTGTGCCACGTGAGCGACGTGCAGGCCCTGCGCGCCGATCAGCTGGTGCTGGATGTGCGCAACTCCGGCGAGCTCGACAGGCTCGGTCGCATCCCGGGGGCCCTCAACATCCCCCTCGACGAGCTGCGTGGCCGGCTGGGCGAACTGCCTCGCGGCAAGGAGATCATCGTCAGCTGCCAGGTGGGCCTGCGCGGCCATGTGGCGAGCAGAATGCTTCGCCAGCACGGCTTTGCGGTGAAAAACCTCTCGGGCGGCTTCAAGACCTGGCAGATGGCTACCTCAGACTGAGTGATGGGTCAGTTCAAACGCCAGTGACCAGGCCCGCCACGCGGGCCTGGTCACTTTCGGCTTGGCGCTGACCTCTGGTCACCACTGAGGGATTGGCCGGGGGGCGCCGCAGGCATATGCTAGTGCCATTCCAGCCCTGATGGATTTTCCCCATGCGCACCTCCTGCATCCCGTTTCGAACCCTGCTGCTCACCACCTTGCTGGCCCTGGGTCTGTCCGCTTGCAAGCCCGCCGGCGAGGCCCCGCCCCCGTCGAGTGAGGCGCGCACCCCGGCCGCCATCAGTCAGGCCGTTGCCCGCACCTGGCGTGATGCTCCGGCCCTGGCCCTGGTATTTGATGCCCCGCTCGAGGCGCGCAGCAGCTGGCGTGAGTGGTTGTTGGTGGAAGAGGCCGGCAAGCAGGTGGCCGGTGACTGGGTGCTCGGCGAGGAGGGCCGCACCCTCTATTTCACCGCAGTACAGCCCGATCGCACCTATGAGGTGAGCCTCAAAACGGGGCTGGGCCCCCAGGCCGGGCGCTGGAGCCTCACGACCCGTCCCCTGCAGGCGGGGGCCACGTTTGCCTCGAGCGGCATGGTGCTGCCCCTGCGCTCGTCACTGCGTCTGCCCATCAGCGCCGTGAATGTGAGCGAGGTGAACATCGACTTCTGGCGCATCGATCCGGCCTGGCTGCCGACCTTTCTGGCCCGCTACCGGCCGGGAAGCGGCATGGGGAACTGGGATCTGGAGCAGGTCTCCTCCCACGCAACCCGGGTCTACTCCGGGCGCTATGGCCTCGAGCTCGACCCCAACCGGCGCGAGACCCGCCTCATCGACATCGGCGACAAGTCCCTCAGCGCCGCCGGCGTCTATTTTGCCGTCATGAGTCCCATCGGGGACTACGGCTGGCGCAAGGAGACCACCTACTTTGCGGTCAGCGACATGGGGCTTGCCGCCCGCCGTTATCAGGACCGTCTCGAGGTGTTCGTGAGCTCCCTTGCCAGCGGCGAGGCCGATGTCGGGGTTCAGCTCTCGCTGCTCGACGAGAAGGGCAATCGCCTGCAGGTCAAGAAGAGTGACGAGCTGGGCCACGCCAGCTTCGTCGATCCCACCGGGGCCCGGGTGTTGCTGGCCGAACAGGGCCCCCACCTGGCGGCCCTGCGTCTCGATGGCATGGCCCTCGATCTCTCCAGCTTCGATCTGGGCGAGCGCCCCTGGCAGCCCCAGCGGCTCTATCTGTTTGCCGGGCGCGATCTCTACCGCCCCGGGGAGCGCATCGACAGCCAGATCCTGCTGCGCGGGCAGGACGGCGAGCTGCTGCCGGCCATGGCGGTGGATCTGGAGCTGCGCCAGTCCGATGGCCAGCTGGTCGAGCAGACCCGGCTGCTGCCTGATGAGCTCGGCAGTGCCCACTACGGGGTGCGTCTGCCGGATGACGCGGCCCTCGGCCGCTGGACCCTCGTCCTCAAGAGCAGCGGCGGTGCCCGCTTCGAGTGGCCGTTCCAGGTGGAGGAGTTTCTGCCCGAGCGCCTTGCCCTGCGCCTTGGCAGCGGTGAGGACAAGCAAGTGATGGGGCCGGCCGAGGCGCTCACCTTGCCCCTCAAGGGGGATTACCTCTACGGCGCCCCGGCCGCCCGCACCCAGGCCAGGGCCGAGGTGACCCTGGTGCGCGCCACCATGCCGTTTGAGCGCTGGAAGGGATTCTCCCTTGGCGATGTGCTGCGAGATAAGGAGCGGGTGACGCCGAACCCGATCACCCTCGATGAGGAGGGGCGGGGAAGCGTGAGCCTTGCCGATCGGCTGGAGGGACTTTCCGGCAAGGGGCCGCTCGAGGCGACCTATCTGGTGAGCCTGGCCGAGCCGGGCGGGCGCGCCGTCAACCGCCGCCTGACCCAGTTTGGCTGGGCGCCGGGTGAACGCTGGCCGGCGCTGCGCCTGGGCTTTGACCCTGAAAACAGTGAAGGGGGCCGGGCCCAGCCCTTCGAGATCCTCGATCTGGATCAGACCGGCGCCCCCCAGGCGGGTGAGGTGACGGTGCGGCTGGTCAACGAGTACCGCGATTACTACTGGCAGTTCAGCGAAGACGAGGGGTGGAAGTACGAGTTCACCAGCCAGCCCTACGTGGAGCAAGAGCAGCGCCTGACCCTGGATGGCAAGGGGCCGACGCCGCTGCAACTGGTGCTGCAACCGGGCTGGTATCGCCTCGAGGTGGAAAACGCCCAGGGCCACGTCAGCCGGGTGCGTTTCGCCCTTGGCAACTGGAGCTGGGGCGGTGGCGGCGAGCAGGCGCGCCCGGACAAGATAGCCCTGACCCTCGACAAGCCGAGCTACCGCGCCGGCGACACGGCCCGGGTCAAGGTGGTGGCGCCGCGCCCGGGCAAGGGGCTCTTGCTGGTGGAAGACAGCGAGGGGCTGCGCTGGTGGCAGCGCATCGATCTGCCCAAGGGGGAGGGGGAGTTTTCCATCCCGGTGAGCGAGCAGTGGCGGCGCCACGACCTGCACATCTCGGCTCAGGTGGTGGCCCCCGACGGGCGGCAGAAGCCCGGTGAGACCCTGCGCTCGGTCGGTCTGGCACCGCTCCCCCTGGATCGCAGCGAGCGCCGCTGGTCCCTCACCCTGACCGCCCCCGAGCGGGCCGAGCCGGAAAAGCCGCTCACCGTGACCCTCAAGGCCCAACCCGGCGAGCGGGGCAAGGTGGTGCTGGCGGCGGTCGATCGGGGCGTGCTCACCATCGATGACTATCAGCCGGCCAGTGCCTTTGATGCCCTCTTCGGTCGGCTGCGCTTCGGTCAGGACTTGTTTGATAACTACGGCGCCATCATACCGCCGCTCGAGGGCAAGCTGGCGCGCCTGCGCTTTGGCGGTGATGCACCCAGGCTCAAGAAGGGCGGGGCCCTGGAGAGCCGGGTCGAGATCCTGGCCATGTGGAGCGGTGAGCTCGCCTTCGATGACAGAGGCGAGGCGACGGTGACCCTCAACCTGCCCCGCTTCAACGGCGAGCTGGCCCTGATGGCGCTCGGCTGGAACCAGGCGCAGGTGGGTCAGGCCGATGGGGCGGTCAAGGTGGTGGCGCCACTGGTGGCCGAGATCGGCTGGCCGCGCTTTGCCGCCACCGGCGACGGGAGCCGCGCCCTGGTGCAGCTGCGTAACATGAGCGGGCGCGATCAGAGCCTGACCCTCGACTGGCAGTGGCAGGGGGGCATAGGGCCCACCGGGCCGGCCCCGACGCGCCTCTCCCTCAAGCAGGGTGAGGAGCAGTGGCTGACGCTCCCCTTCACCGTGACCGGCCAAAGCGGTGTCGCCGCCTTGACACTCAAGGCCGAGGGGCAGGGGTTGTCGCTCCGTCGCAGTTGGTCGCTGCCCCTGCGCTCCCCCTGGCCGGCCGAGCAGCGCCGGGCGGTGGCGGTGCTCGGCCCTGGCAAGCCGTGGCAGCCCGATGCCGCTCTGGTGGCGGGAATGCTGCCCGATAACCTGCAGGGGAGCCTGTCGCTCTCGGGCACCCCCCCCTGGGAGCCCAAGGCGCAGTGGCAGGCCCTCGCCGATTACCCTTATGCCTGCCTCGAGCAGACCCTGTCGCGGGCCTGGCCCTATGCCTTCACCAGCGCGGAGCAGCGCCGCGACTGGTCACGGCCATTGCCGGCCGGGCACAAGCCGCCGGACGAGGAGGCCCTGCAAGGGGCGCTGACCCAGCGATTGCAACGGTTGCAGCTGCCAAGCGGCGGCTTTGGCCTGTGGAATGCACGCTCTTCCGAGGAGCCCTGGCTCACCGCCTACGCCGCCGACTACCTGCTAAGCCGCAAGGAGGCGGGGCAGACGGTGTCGGATCCCATGTTGCAGGCGGCGCTCAAGCGCCTCGAGCAGTACCTGGGCGATGGCGGCCTCTACACCGGCTACAGCGAGGCCCCCGAGCACGCCCGTCTGGCCTACCAGGCCTACAGCGCCTGGGTGCTGTCGCGCCTTGGCCGTGCGCCGCTCTCGACCCTGCGCCTGATGTGGGAGCAGCAGGCGGGCCAGGCGCGCTCCGGCCTGCCCCTGCTGCACCTCTCCCTGGCCCTCGGCCGGATGGGAGACAGTGCCCGCGCCGGGGAGGCGCTCACCAGGGCGCTGGCCACCGAGCGCGAGGAGGCCTATCTGGGGGACTACGGCTCGCCCCTGCGCGATGACGCCGCCATGCTGGCGCTGGTGCGCGCCGAGCTGCCCGACTCTGCCCCCATCGCCGAGCGCCTCACGCTGCGGGTGATGGACGCGCTGGCCCATCGCAACTGGC
Organism: Aeromonas sp. R6-2; assembly: GCF_040908155.1. Taxonomy (NCBI): domain Bacteria; kingdom Pseudomonadati; phylum Pseudomonadota; class Gammaproteobacteria; order Aeromonadales; family Aeromonadaceae; genus Aeromonas; species Aeromonas sp. R6-2. The sequence goes on from NZ_JBFODE010000055.1 coordinate 194,332, forward strand.
TCAGCACCCAGGAGCAGCTGGCCCTGCTGCGCCTCGGCGCCGCCGAGCCGGGAGCCCCCTGGGCGGCGAGTCTGGATGGCCGGGCGGTAAGCGGTGAGCATACTCGCCTGCTCGATGCCACGACCCCGCCTCGCCTCATCGAGAACCGGGGGGTGGGCAACCTCTACGCCGCCCTGACCGTGAGCGGCTACCCCGAGGCCGCCCCCGGCCCCCTCTCGGCCGGCATGAAGGTGACCCGCAGCTGGTTTGACGCCGCCGGCCAACGCCTCGATCCCGCCACCATCACGGTGGGGGATCTGGTGGTGGTGCGCTTGCAGGTCGAGGCGAGCCAGGAGATTCCTGATGCCTTGCTGGTGGAGATGCTGCCGGCGGGCTTCGAGTTGGAGAACCCGGCCCTCGGGCAGGGAGTCAAGCTCGAGGATCTCACCCTCGAGGGGCAACCGGCCTGGCAGTGGGAGTGGGACGACTACGTGAAACACCAGGAGTACCGGGACGATCGCTACAGCGCGGCCCTGACCCTCTCGCCGGGGGGCAGCCGCCAGCTCATCTACCTGATGCGGGCGGTCACCCCGGGCGAGTACGCCGTGCCCCTGACCCAGGTCGAGGACATGGTGCGCCCCGAGCTGCGCGCCCGTGGCGGTGAGGGGATCACCCGTACCCGCATCGTCCAGGCCCAATGAGAGAGTGGCTCGCTCTGGCTCAGGGGGCGTTTCGCGCCCTGAGCCGGCCACTGCGCAGGGGGGGTGCACGCCTGCCCATCTGGGGTCGGCGTCTGCTGCTTGTCGGCGTGGGGGCGATACTCCTGTTGGCGACGGCCGACCGACTCTTCCCGCCGCCGCCCCTTGAGCCCGCGTTTGCCCGGGTGGTGCTCGACAAGGAGGGGCGCCCCCTGCGCGCCTTCGCCGACACCGGGGGCGTGTGGCGCTACCCGGTGACCCTGGGACAGGTGTCGCCCCGCTATCTGGAGGCGCTGATCGAGTACGAGGATCGCTACTTCTGGGTGCACCCGGGCGTCAACCCGGTCGCCATGGCCAGGGCGGTGGGCCAGTGGCTGCGCTACGGGCGGCCGATCTCCGGGGGCTCCACCCTCACCATGCAGGTGGCCAGGCTGCTCGAGCCCTACGATCGCTCCATTCCCGGCAAGATGCGCCAGATGCTGCGGGCCCTGCAGCTCGAGTGGCGCTACGACAAGCGCACCCTGTTCGGCGTCTACCTCAACCGCGCCCCCTTCGGTGGCAACCTCGAGGGGGTGCAGGCGGCGAGCTTTGCCTATCTGGGCAAGAGCGCGTCGCGTCTTACCCACGCCGAGGCGGCCCTGCTGGCGGTGTTGCCCCAGGCGCCGAGCCGCTACCGCCCCGACCGCCACCCCGAGCAGGCGCAAGGGGCGCGGGACAAGGTGATCGCCCGGCTGGTGGCGCGCGGTATCTGGCCGGCCCGGGTGCTGGCCGAGGCGCCCATGGAGCCGGTGCTGGCGCGAGGGCGCTTCACCCCCATGGAGGCGCCCCTGTTTGCCCGCCGGGCGGCGAGCCAGAGCGACGGGGCCCTGGTGCACACCCTGATCGACGGGGATCTGCAGCGCTTTTCCGAGCAGCGCATCGCCAACTGGATCAAGCGCTTTCCCGCCCGTACCTCGGCGGCCCTGCTGCTGGTGGAGAACGACACCATGGCGGTGCGCGCCTACGTGGGCAGCGCCGAGTACGGGGATCCGGCGCGCCACGGCTACCTCGACATGGTGCAGGCGGTGCGCTCGCCGGGCTCGACCCTCAAGCCGTTCATCTACGGCCTGGCCCTCGACGAGGGGCTGATCCATTCGGGTTCGTTGCTGACCGATGCGCCGCGCCTCGGGCAGGCCTATCGCCCCGGCAACTTCACCGGCGCCTTCGAAGGGCCGGTCTCGGTGCAAGAGGCCCTGCAGCGCTCCCTCAACGTGCCGGCGGTACAGGTGCTCGAAGCCCTGGGGCCGGCACTCTTTGTCAATCGCCTCGATAACGCAGGGGTTCGTATGGCTCTTGGTGATGCTCCCAACCCCGCCATCGCCCTCGGGGCTGCGGGGCTGCGGCTCGAGCAGTTGGTGAGCCTCTACGGCGCCCTGGCACGGGAGGGGCAGGTGAGCCCTCTGCGTTGGCAGCCGGAGCAGCCGCTGACCGCGCGCCCCCTGCTCTCGAAGGGGGCGGCCTGGGTCGTCTGGCGCATGCTGGCCGATCAGGGGCGTGCGGATCTCCCGTTTGCCGCCAACGCCACCGGACGCGGCAACCTGCTCGCCTGGAAGACCGGCACCAGCTATGGCTACCGGGACAGTTGGGCCATCGGGGTGTCACCGCGCTGGACGCTCGGGGTCTGGATCGGGCGCCCGGACGGCACGCCGCTGCCGGGGTACTTTGGCCAGAGTGCGGCGGTACCGCTGTTGCTCTCGGTTTACTCGCGGCTGCAAGAGCGCGGGGCGCCGCTGCCCCAGCCCAACGCCGTGAGTGAGGCGACCGTCTGCTGGCCCCTCGGACGTACCCTGGCCCACACCCCGGAAGGGGCATGCCAGCGGCGCCTCGATGCCTGGTTGCTGGAGGGGCGCGATCCGCCGACCTTAAGCGATCCCCTCGACTGGCAGGGGCCCCTGCGCCGGGTCGCCTACACCGCCGATGGGCGCCTGACCCGTCCCGGCTGTGCCGGGGCAATGCGCACCGAACGCAGAGCCCTCTGGCCGCTGGCGCTGGAGCCCTGGCTGCCGGCCGCCCGGCGGCGTGGCCAACTGCTGCCGGGGGGCTGCGGTGGGGAACGGGTAGAGAGCCCCCTTCGCATCCTCACCCTGGCCGAGGGTAACCGCATCCGAAGCCAGCGCTTCGTGCTCGCGCCCCAGGCCCTCGGTGGGGTGGGGCGCCCCTTCTGGTATCTCAACGGCGCGCCTCTCAGACAGAGCGAGGTCCTCACTCGCCCCGGCCGCTACCAGCTGCTGGTGGTGGACGAGGCGGGCAACAGCGATCGACTGGAGTTTTTACTCGAGCATCCTGGCTAAAACGACTAGACCCGGGGGGACGGCTCGTGCTCTGTCAGGGTGAGCAGGGTCATGGCCAGCGCCCCCAGGGCGATCAGGGCCATGCCCGCATAGGTGGTGGAGAATCCCGTGGTCAGTTCCGCCGGGGTGAAGTGGGAGAGGGGGCCGGCTGGCAGCCTCAGATGGAGAAGCGCCGAGCCGATGGCCACCCCCAGAGCACCGCCGAGCTCTCGGCCAAAACCGAGCAGGGAGAGGCCAATCCCCCGCTCGGTGGCTGCAAGGCAGTGATACGCCGCCACAGAGAGGACGGGGAGCGTGAGCCCCAGTCCCACTCCGGCGACACTGAGCCCCAGGCCTGTCCTGCCTCCGCTGTGAAGCAGCCATAGCCCCACGGCGGCGAGGGTGAAGCCGCCGATCACATATCCCTTGTAGTGAGGGTGGTGGCTGATGAGGCGCCCGCCCGCAAAGGCGCCGGCCGTGATGCAGATGAGGAAGATGGCCAACACCCGGCCGCTGGCATCGGCGCCGAGCCCCTCGACCCATTGCAGTTGCAGGGGCAGATAGACCAGCAGGGAAAAGATCAGCAACTGGGCGATCAGGATGAGTAGCAGGCTGACCAGATAGTCGCGCCGCTGCGTCAGCCTGGCAGGCACTATGGGGTCCTGAGCACACCGTTCGACGCGCACCAGCAGGGCGAGTGTGCCTGACAGGGCAAGGGTCAGCCAGAGAGCGGGAAGATGGCGCTCGGGGCTGAGCAGCAGCAGGGTGAGGGTGGTGGCCGTGATGAGCAGGGCCCCCCCCTTCCAGTCGAAGCAACTGGGGCGGCGCACGTTGAGATGACCCAGGTGCCGGTTGACCAGCCAGAGGGCCAACGCGCCGAGGGGAAGGTTGATCCAGAAGATGGCGCGCCAGCTCAGATGCTCGGCACAATAGCCCCCCAGCAGGGGGCCGGCGATGCTCGATACCGCATAGACTGCCGAGATATAGGCCTGATAACGACCCTGCTCTCGTGGGGGTATGGTGTCGGCGATGAGGGTGAAGGCGAGGGCGATGAGGCCGCCGCCGCCTAGCCCTTGCAGCACCCGCGCCGCCAGCAACTGGGGCAGATTTTGAGCCAGGGCACAGACCAGTGAGCCGGTCATAAACAGTACCAGGGCCAGGTTGAGCAGGCGAACCCGACCAAACTGATCGCTGAGTTTACCGTAGAGGGGGAGGGCCGCGGTGGCCGCCAGCAGGTAGCTGCTGACGATCCAGGTGAGGCCCTGACCGGCCATCATCTCCCGCCCTATGATGGGCAGGGGGGTGGTGATGATGCTTTTCTCCAGCGAGCCCAGCATGATGACCAGGGTTACGCTGGCAAAGAGACGCCGGGGCGACATGGGCTCTCCTGAGTCGGATGGTGCTCCTTTGAGGATATCACCACCTCGCCGGATCAGGCTCTGTGCTGGCGCAGATTCCCGAGCAGGGTGAAGCCGTGGCGACTCTTCTGGTGGTGGAAGTGACTCTTCTTGATGGGTTGGAAGGTGAGGGCGTCAAGGGACGCCTCCCCCGCTCCCGAGTAGCCCTTGATGGCGTGGATCATCGGCATGGCGGGAAGGCGGGTACTGACCGACAGACACAGGGGGACGCTGAGCGCATCCGGCCCCATCACACTACTCAGGGTCTGATGGGCGCAGAGAAAGTGTCTGAGCGTGGCCATGTCGGCATAGCCAGAGTCGAGCATGAGGAGCAGGGATCCCAATGCCCGGTGGAACTCACCCAGCGCGCTGCGAAACCCGTGGCGGGTGCGCAGGGCGAGCAGCTCGTCCAGGGGCTGGGTGGCGAGATCCCGCGGCACCGGCAGGGCGATTTCAAGCAAGAAGCAGTCCTGCCCGCCCCGGTTGTGGTAGCGCGACTCCATCAGGTGCAGCAATCGGTCCAGATAGTCGTGCTCGGTGATGAGAATGCCCTCATTGGCCAGTGCCCACTCCCGTGCCAGGCGCATGGAGAGCAGGTTGGCCAGGCGGCGGGCCATCAGGATGCCACCGTCGGTTTCGCTGGCAAAACCGGCCTGCACGCAGAAACCGTGCAAGGCGCCGAGGCCGGCCTGGTGGGGGCAGAAGCAGTCGTGATTGCGGCGCTCGCGCCAACGGGTGATGAGCTCACGGTTGCCAAACACCTTGTGGCGGACGAAATCGGGGGCCAGCAGCGCCTCGAGCTGAGCCATGACGGCCGGGGTGATCCGCTCGAAGAAGGCGGCCTCGGGGGAGGGGGCGAGCAGATCGGAGTGGGCCTCGACCCGGGTCAGCACCCCTCGCAGGTCACTCTTCTCACTCACGGTAAAGACGAAGGAGAGTCGCTCCAGCCAGAGCAGGGCGAATTTCAACCAGAGCTCGTCCCGAACTTCCATGCCCGGGTAGTAGATAAAGGTCTTCATGACGGTTACCGGAATATGCGCGCGAGGGGGGCACTATAGCGGCTCGCCTTGCAGCCATCAACGAAGAGGCCGGACGAACGGCCACAGGGTGAGCGCAATCGTATTTATTGCCCCTCGCCGGGCGGCTCAGGATTCACCCATTCCCGCTAGGTGAATGGCCGCTCCCTTTGCTATAATCCGCCCCCTTGTTTCCAGCTCACCCGAGTCAAACCATGAAGTTCATCATCAAGCTGTTCCCGGAAATCACCATCAAAAGCAAGTCGGTGCGCCAGCGGTTTATCAAGATCCTGCAAGGCAACATCCGCAACGTGCTGCGCCGTTTCGACGACGATGCCCGCGTGCGCATGGATTGGGACAAGCTGGTGGTGAGCTCGCGCAACGACCAGTTCCGCGACCAGGCCATAGAGGCGCTCGCCTGCATCCCCGGCATTCAGGCCTTCCTCGAGGTGCAGGCCAGCAAGTTCACCGATCTGCATGACATCTTCGAACAGGTCAAGGCCGTGTGGGGTGATCAGCTCAAGGGCAAGACCTTTTGCGTGCGCGCCAAGCGCCACGGCAAGCACGAGTTCTCCTCCCTCGAGATCGAGCGCTACGTGGGTGGTGGCCTGAACCAGCATTGCGAGAGCAACGGCGTGCGTCTGAAAAACCCGGACGTGCAGATCAACCTCGAGATCGACGGCGAGGAGCTGTTCATCGTCAGTGCCATCCACCAGGGGCTGAGCGGTATGCCCATCGCCACCCAGGAAGACGTGCTGAGCCTGCTCTCCGGCGGGTTTGACTCCGGGGTTGCCTCCTTCCAGTTCATCAAGCGTGGCTGCCGCGTGCACTACTGCTTCTTCAACCTGGGCGGCGCGGCTCACGAGATCGGCGTCAAGCAGGTGGCCTATCACCTGTGGAACCGTTTCGGCTCGTCCCATCGGGTGCGCTTCACCGCGGTGGACTTCGAGCCGGTGGTGGCCGAGATCCTCGAGAAGATCGACAACGGCCAGATGGGGGTGGTGCTCAAGCGCATGATGATGCGCGCCGCCGCCAACATCGCCGACCGCTTCCAGATCCCGGCCCTGGTGACCGGCGAATGCGTGGGCCAGGTGTCCAGTCAGACCCTCACCAACCTCAACGTCATCGATCGGGTGACCGACAAGGTGATCCTGCGCCCCCTCATCACCTGGGACAAGCCGGACATCATGAACCTGTCGCGCAAGATAGGCACCCTGGAATTTGCCGAGACCATGCCCGAGTACTGCGGCGTCATCTCCAAGAAGCCGACCGTGAAGGCGGATCTGGCTCGCATCGAGGCCGAAGAGCAGAACTTCGACTTCGCCATCCTCGACAAGGTGGTGGACGAGGCGCGTTACCTCGATATTCGCCGTATCGGTGAAGAGACGGCGGCCGAGGTGCAGGAGGTGGAGACCACTGCCGCGACCGGTGACGACGAGGTGATCCTCGACATCCGCTCCATGGACGAGCACGAGGAGAAGCCGCTGGTGGTTGAGGGGCGTGAGGTACTGCATATCCCCTTCTTCAAGCTGGCCACCGCCTTTGGCGATCTGCCGAAAGAGAAGACCTACCTGCTCTACTGCGATCGCGGTGTGATGAGCAAGCTGCAGGCCCTCTACCTCAAAGAGAAGGGCTTCGACAACGTCAAGGTTTACCGCCCGTAAGCCTGTTTCGAGACAAAAAAATCCGGCCCTGCGGCCGGATTTTTTTATTGTCCTTGGCGGGGGCAGGGGACCGGGGTAAAGGCTTGCTCCCCCTGGCAGCGCCAACCCATCTCGGCGTGGCGCATCTGCCACATGTCGTTGCGGCGATACAGGGTGAGGATATAGAGCTGATCGCTTTGCTGGCCATCGAGAGAGACCGACAGGATCAGTTCGTTGTCCACCTGCCTGGCCAGGATGCGGCTCGGTAACGCCGGGTTGGCGACGAAACGCAAGGCCACCTCGCGGTAGTCATTGACCCAACCCTGATGGGCCGAGCCGGCCTGCTGGATCTGCTCGTTGAAGTGCTGTACCGGGGTCGAGGCGAGGCGCCCAATCAGTGGCTGCGCCTGGGCTTGGCACAGGGCGCTGACCAGCAGCAGGGAGGTGATTCCGGGTTTTAGCATCTGAAGGTCCGGCTTGGTATGACCTCTCTATGACAACAGATCATGGGGCCGGGTTCAATCCTGATGCTGCCGTTCGAGGGAGAAGGTGGGAAGCGACAGGTGCCAGTAGATGGCGGCCACCCGCAGGGTGAAGACGGCGACCATGCAGATAAGCATGGCGGCGACGCGATCGAGGCCTGCCTGCAGGGAGAGGGTGTAGAGAATCCCCCCCAGAATGCAGGCGGTGGCGTAGATCTCCTTTTGCAGCACCATGGGAACCTCCCGGGCCAGCACGTCGCGGATCACGCCGCCGGCCACCCCCGTCATGGTGCCCATCAAGACGGCGATAAGGCCGGATGTCCCGAAAGCCAGCGCCTTTTGTGCGCCGATCACCGTAAACAGGGCCAGGCCGAAGGCGTCGGCCACCGGCAGTACATACCAGGGGATGCGCCTGGGCAGACGCACCGCCCACATGCCGACGAAGGCGGTGGCGATCACCACCCAGATGTAGAGGGGGTCGCGCACCCAGAAGACGGGGGTGGCGCCGAGGATCATGTCGCGAATGGTGCCACCGCCGATGGCGGTCACCGCCGCCAGCACCATGACACCGAAGCCATCCATGCGCAGGCGGCCCGCCACCAGCACCCCGGAGAGGGCAAAGACGGCGGTACCGAACATGTCGCACACATAGACAAGTTGTTCAACCAGAGGATTCATCGAGAGACGGCTCACACTCAATCAGGGTCCGGCCGGGGATTGTAGGGGCTGGTCGGGGCCACTGCCAATTCCCGGGGATGGAATTGGGAGCTGGCCCACCCTTTTTGAGAAGTTCAACGAAAGTGTGGGATCACTCGGCCGTGCGGATGGGGCGCTTTCCCTTCACCCACCCTTGCCAGTCACCGCTCAGGTGGTAGAGCTGGGTGAAGCCGGCCTTCTCCAGTCGGGCCACTACCTCGCTGGCGCGCCGGCCCGAGCGGCAGTAGATCACCACCGGCTTCTGTTCAAACCCCTTGAGCTCGCCCATGCGCTCGCTCAGCTCGGCACTGGAGAGGTTGCGCGCCCCTGGAATATGGCCCGCTGCAAACTCCTCGGCGGTGCGAACATCCAGCAGCAGGGGGGGCTTCTCCTTCTGCTGCCAGCCGATCAGGGTCTGCTGATCGATGGGCAGGGCGGCAAACAGGGAGGGGGAAAACAGGCTCAGCAGGGCTAGGACTCGGCGCATAGGGGCCTCTTAAGGGTGGCGGACGGCGTCGATGGCCTGGCACACCGCCTCGACGCCATTGAGGGCTCGAGGGGTAAAGCGGTGCAGTTCATCGGGGTTGATGAGCACCATTGCCCGGTGCTTCACCGCCTCTACCATAGGCCAGTCGAGCCAGACCTCCAACACCTTCTTGTCGTGGCTGCCGGCAAGGATCAGCTCAGGGTTTCCCTTGAGCACCTGCTCCAGGGAAACCTGGGGATAGGGAGTGGCGGCCCCGGCCATCAGATTCTCTCCACCGCACAGGGTGATGGCCTGGGCGGGCCAGGCATGGCCGCTCACGCTGGTGAGTGGGGGGCTCCAGAGCTGGTAGAAGACGCGCACCTTGCGCCCCTGTCCATAGCGCCGGCGCAGCTCTGCCAGCCTGGCCAGATAGGCATCGGCGGCCTCATTGGCCTGTGACTCGAGACCGAGCGCCTTGCCGAGCATGCGCATCTCGTCGGCCAGGGAGTCGAAGTCGGTCGGTTCCGAATAGGCGACGGGAACACCGAGGCGCTCGATGGGCTCGAGCAGGCGCGACTGGGCCGAGCGCCACCCTACCACCAGGTCCGGGCGCAGGGCCAGCAGGGCTTCCCCATTGATGCTCCGGTAGTTGGCCACATGGGGTAGTCCCCGGACCTCGGGTGGGGTGTCCGAGGCATCGTCGGTGGCGACGATACGACTGCCGGCACCGATGGCAAAGAGCAGCTCGGTGATGTGGGGGGTGAGGCTGACAACCCGCTGTGGCGTTGCCTGGGCAATGCCTCCCCAGAGCAGGAGCAGGAGAAACACTTTAGACAAGGCGCTCTCCCAGGGTCAGTGCCAGCGCCAGGGCGAGCCAACACCAGCCGATGAGTTGCACTCTTGCCAGGGCTCGCGCCGGGGTATCGGCACCGGGCTCTTCCCCGCAGCCCAGGGTGGGGAAGCGTACCTTCTCGGCGCCGTAGAAGCGCGGGCCTCCGAGGCGCACCTTGAGCCGGGTGGCCACAAGGGCGAGCAGCATGCCTCCGGCGGGGAAGGGCCAGGCCAGGCCAGAGCGGGCAGAAGCCAGTCGCCCCGGCAACAGGGGCAGCGCCAACAGCAGGGCCGGCAGAGTGGCCAGGGCCTGGGCGAGGCGTCCGGCCGGTTGGCCGAAGTGGAGGAAGGCGGGCTCCTTGGGGGAGAAACCTTGTGCCAACAGGGCCGTCAGGCGCCACAAGAGTGCCCCTTGCACGCCCCCGATGGCATAGCCAAACAGGGGGCCGGCCCACTGGGTCAACAGGCGCAGGATCAGGGTCTCGGTGACCGCCTTGCTTACCCCGAGGGACGAGAGGCGAGCGGTAGCGCGCTTGAGCCAGGGAGATGCCTGCAGTCGCGCCATCGGCAGGGTATCAGGGGTGGCTGCAAGTTGGCGGGTGGCTGACGCCAGCTCCCGCAGGGGGCGGGATTCGATCAGAAGGAGGAGCAGCAGCAGATCGAACAGGGGCTCGGAGAGGCTCAGGTTTCGCACCGACCAGAGCAGGGCGGCGCAGGGCAACCAGACGATGATCATGGCCAGCAGGCCCGAGCGCACCTGCTCCCGAATCCCCCCATCGGGGCGGCACACCTTGCGACCCAGGCGCGAGAGCAGGGGAACCAGGGCCGACAGGCGCAGATGACCTGGCCAGGGGAGCAGCGCCTCGAGCAGGGCTGCCCCCACCATGATGGCGGCCGGGGTGGCCGCCAGGGTCTCCAGGGTGATCACAGCTTGGTGAGCATGGCCAGGATCACCTCGGCCGAGTGCTGACCGGCCACCTCGATAAAGGCGTCAAAGGATTCTACCTGCTCCTTGCCGGCGATATCGGACATGGCGCGCACCACCAGGTAGGGGACGGCAAACTGATGACACACCTGGCCGATGGCGGCTCCTTCCATCTCGACCGCCAGCATCTGCGGGAAGTCGGCACGCGCCTTGGCAATGGCGTCGGGTTTGCACATGAACTGATCGCCGGTGCAGATAAGACCCATCTTGGTCTGGTGCTTGCCCTGCTCGCCGATGCAGTCGGCGGCCAGCTGCATCAGCTTCTCGTCGCAGGGGAAGGCGGCCGGCTGCTGGGCCATCTGGCCCGGCTCATAACCGAAGGCGGTCACATCCACATCGTGGAAGCGCATTTCACTGGCGATCACCACGTCGCCGATGTGCAGATCCTGAGCAAAACCGCCGGCGGAGCCGGTATTGATGACGCAGTCCGGGGCAAACTTCTCGATGAGCAGGGTGGTGGCCACGCTGGCGGCGACCTTGCCGATGCCACTGCGGGTCAGTACCACATCACGCCCGGCCAGCTTGCCGCTGTAAAATTCGCAGCCGCCCACCTTCAGGGTCTCGAGCCCTTCCATCTGGCCGCGCAGCAGCGCGACCTCCTGCTCCATTGCCCCGATAATGCCTACTTTCATGGTCAACCTCGTCGTCATGGCCATTGGGCCGCTAAAGATGGGCGGATGATAGCAAAAGTTGTCGCACCCGCCGAGCGCTCCCCTATCCGGGTGTGCTTCACCCAAATGGGGGAGCCGCAGTCGCCCCGGAATCGATTAGGGTGAAGTTGCCTTCGGGCACTTATTGGAAGCAAGCAATCACAAGGATGATGACAATGAAAGCAACCCCAATTGCCCTGCTGTTGGCAGGGATCCTCGCCTCTCCGCTTTGCGCCGCCGCTCTGGATGCGCGTCTCTCGCTGGTCGATGGCAGTGAGAATGTCAAAGTGTCGCTGACTATCACCAACTCCGGTGACAAGTCGATCAAGGTTCTCAAGTGGCAGTTGCCCGGTGACGAGGACGCCCCCCTGTTTCAGGTGACCCGTGACGGCCAGCCGGTTGACTATCAGGGCGCCCTCATCAAGCGTGGTACCCCGGTCGACAAGGATTTTATCCGCCTCGCCGCCGGTGAGAGCATCACCACCGCTGTCGAGGTGTCCGGCCTCTACGACATGAGCCAGCAGGGGCAGTACAGCATCAGTTATCGCCTGCCGGCTGAGCCCAAGGGCAACAAGGCCAAGCGTGCGGCGTCCGGGAGCCGCTCCAACACCGTCACCCTCTGGGTTGACGGAGTGAGCGATGAGCGGGTACTGGCCAAGGCGCTGGTCGATGAGCCTCAGGCGGTGAGTGGTTCGGTGGCCTTCTCCGGTCGTTGCAGCAATACCCAGAAGAGCCAGATCCTGACGGCATTGGACTCTGCGGGGGCCATCACCAGCGACTCCCGCGGCTATCTGGCGGTCGACAAACCGGAAGGGCAGCGTTACCGCTCCTGGTTTGGTGCCTATGACTCGGCCCGCTGGAGCACGGCGAATACCCACTTCACCAAGATCCAGGATGCCATCGATAACAAGCCGCTCACCTTCGACTGCGGTTGCAAGAAGAGCTACTTTGCCTACGTCTACCCGGATCAGCCCTACAAGATCTATCTGTGCCGCTCCTTCTGGAGTGCGCCGAACACCGGGACCGACTCCCGTGCCGGCACCATAGTGCATGAGCTCAGCCACTTCACCGTGGTGGCGGGTACCGACGATCTCGGTTATGGCCAGAGCAATGCCCGCAACCTGGCCAGCACGGATCCGCTCAAGGCGCTCAATAACGCCGACAATCATGAGTACTTTGCCGAAAATACGCCGTTCGAAAATTGAGTTCGGGTTGACATCAAGGGGGCTTCGGCCCCCTTATTGATCGATGGCCGAACACGAGGAGAGAGAGATGATGAGCCTGCTGCTGGCAGCCCTGCACTGCGAGCTGAGCGTTTCGCCCCATAGCCGGGTGAGCGAGCCCTTGCCCCTTACCATGACCCTCAGCAACCAGGGGGAGCAAGCACTCTCTGTGCTGACCTGGTTCACCCCCTTCGAGGGGTGGTTTGGGGACGCCATCGTGCTCACCCGCGACGGGGAGCCCGTACCCTATCAAGGCCCCCTTGCCAAACGCGGTGAGCCCGCCCCGGAGGATCTGCTTGCCCTGGCTCCCGGCCAGAGTGAGCAGGCCAGTGCCGAGCTGGGCCAGGTCTATGACCTCAAACAGCCTGGCCACTACCGCCTGACTTACCGACTTCCTGCTCAGCCGGGGGCGTGGCTCGTCCCCGATTGCCCGTCTCTGGAGTTTGAGCGTCAGGCGAACTAGCCGGCTCCTTTATCTGATAGAGGTGCTCGGCACAGGCACTCTGACAACCACAGGGGCGTGCGCCCTTGTGGCGGCGGGCCAGGTAGCGCTGGCGTCCCCACAGGATCAAGATCAGCGCACCAAAGAGGGTCAGTGCCGCCCCCAGGGCGTAGAGCAGCATCATGATCTCCCCCTGATACGAACGATGGCCGCGGGTTGCCGCGTGCTGTCGCTTCGAGTCAGACTCGCTGAGGGGAGTGGCTGACCGGGTTGCCAGCCTCGCTCGGCATACACCACATCGATGCCGGCGGCCTGCATCCGGGCCAACATCTGCTCCCCGATGCGGCGAACCACCAGATGGGTCACACCCTGCTGGCGTAGTGAACCGGGCAACGGGCCCTTGCATCCGCCTGCGGGGGCATCCAGATAGCCGAGGCGCTTGCCCGAGGCATCTTGTAACCAGAAGATGGGGGCGCGGGCGACGTGGGGGATGAAGCGGTCATTCTCGACCGGAATCGCGATCAGCATAAGGCTCTCCTTATTATTTGCATATGCTACATATAACCCCATTAAGTGGCATATGCAAATAATAAGAGGGGGCTCGGGCAGGGATCCTGATCTGGCAGGGGCGCCTCTTGAGGTCACCATGGGATTTTCCCTGGGTCACCTTAGGTGCACAGGTGATATTTAATCGCATCTATATGATTTTTAATTTATTTCATCTTTATATTTTAGTTTTGCAAAAGTTATTTATTGGTTAAATGTGAGTCTCTCCGAACTTTTGTAACCGGCTTTTCGTTTCACTTGTTGGGGTGCGTATGGGGCTGTTATCAATCGCGGTGGTGAAGCGTCACCATCACGAAAAGGAACAATAACCATGATAAGTCCAATCACCCGCCTCTCAACGCTTGCTGCCGCCATCCTGATGGCGACTCCTGCCCTGGCTCTGGAAGCCTGGAATGGTCAGGAGGGGAGCGATACCTTCGAGGTCATCTTCGACAGCCAGGTGTGGCAAAACGCCTGGTGGGTCGGTGCCAGCCATTGTCCCGGCGAGGCTCAGCCCAATGATCCCAACAACCCATGGCGCGTGGTACGTGCCGCCACGGCGGCCGAAATGACCCAGTATGGCAATCCCACCACCTGTGATACCAGTGGTGGCGGTGGTGAGACCCTGCCTGATTTCGATGCCAGCCAGGGTTATCGGCAAGGGGACAAGGTGACTCTCAATGGGGGCGACTACCTGGCGACGGCCGATGTGCCTGCTTACAGCTTCCAGCCGGCACAAGCCTCTCCCTGGGCCCCCTATCTCCCCTTGCCCAGTTGGCAGAGCAGTACCGTTTATAACAAGGGCGACCGGGTGCTTCTGGAGGGGCAGGGTTATGAGGCCCTGTTCTGGACCCAGGGGGATGATCCTTCCGATCCTGCCAATCAGAATCCGGAGGGAAATAATGGCCGTCCCTGGAAGCCTCTTGGCCCGATGCACAACTACACGGACGAGGAGTTGGCCCAGGCTCCACAGCTCGATACGAGCGTGCTCTATCCGGCCGATACCCTGGTGCAATTTGAACAGGGGCATCAGGTATCCCGTCAACAGGTGCGCGGGGTCCGTCCGGGGGATCTCAACCCCTGGCAGGGCTATGTGGAGTGGGGCAACGTGAAAGAGCAGGTGGGCACGCCCAAGCACCCCTGGCCAGCCCAGGTCTATGCCCCTTATCTCGATGCGACCCTCAACAGTGTGCCGAACATGGGAGAGCTGGCCCAGCAACAGGGGGTCGATCACTTCACCCTCGCCTTTGTGGTGGCCAAGGATGCCCAGACCTGTGTCCCGACCTGGGGGACCTACTACAAGATGGGGGATTTCCCGTCGCTCTACAGCAACATCAAGGGATTGCGCGATCAAGGTGGGGATGTGATGGTCTCCATCGGCGGAGCGGCCAATGCGCCGCTGGCCGCCGCTTGCGACAATATCGACGAGCTGGCGCGTCAGTACATGGATATCGTCGACAACCTCAACCTGCAGGTACTCGACTTTGACATCGAGGGGACCTGGGTAGCGGATGCGGTCTCCATCACCCGGCGCAGCCAGGCCCTGGTGAGGGCCCAGGCCCAGTGGGCGGCGCAAGGCAAGCAGGTGGCCATCTGGTATACCCTGCCCATTCTGCCCCAGGGACTCACCGCCGATGGCATCAAGGTGCTGCAGAGTGCCCGGGATCACGGGGTGAAACTGACCGGCATCAACGTCATGACCATGGACTACGGCGACAGCGCCTGCCCGCCGTCCCAGGGTGAGGGAGCCAATATTCAGGGCCAGTGCGGGGTCGATGCCATCAACAACCTGTTCCGCGACGTCAAGGCCATCTTCCCGGAGAAGGAGGATGCCGCCATCTGGGCCATGCTTGGCACCACCCCCATGATCGGCGTCAATGACGTGCAAAGTGAGGTGTTCTACCGCTCGGATGCGGCGCTCACCCTGCAACATGCGCAGGAGCAAGGGATCGGCATGATCGGCATCTGGTCCATCGCCCGCGATCAGCCGGGCACGGCGGGTCAGGTGTCGCCCGAGCATAGCGGCCTGACCGAGGCTCAGTCCCCCCGTTACGGCTTCAGTGCCCTGTTCAAGGCGTTCACCCAGCGCTGATACGCGCAACGACAAAAGGCCAGGCGATTGCCTGGCCTTTTTCATGGACGAGGGTCAGACCGCCAGGTAGTCGAGGATCCCCTCGGCCGCCTTGCGTCCCTCGTAGATGGCGGTGACCACCAGATCCGAGCCGCGCACCGCGTCACCACCGGCGAACACCTTGGGGTTGCTGGTCTGGAAGGCGTACTCGCTCTGCTCCGGCGCCTGGATGCGGCCACGGCTGTCGAGGGCGATGCCGTGCTGCTCCATCCAGGGCGAGGGGCTCGGCTGGAAGCCAAAGGCCATCACCACGGCGTCGGCCGCCAGCACCTGCTCGGATCCCTCGACCACCACAGGGCTGCGACGTCCATTGCTATCGGGAGCGCCGAGCGCCGTGCTCACCACCCTGATGCCGCAGGCGCGACCCTGGGCATCGAGCTCGACCCCGACCGGCTGCAGGTTGAACATAAACTCGACCCCTTCCTCGCGGGCGTTTTGCACCTCGCGCCGGGAGCCCGGCATGTTCTCGGCATCGCGGCGATAGGCGCAGATCACCCGGGTCGCCCCCTGACGGATGGCGGTACGCACGCAGTCCATGGCGGTATCACCGCCTCCCAGCACCACCACCTGTTTGCCGGCAAAGTCGATGTAATCGCGCTCGCTCTTCTCGAGCCCCAGCAGACGGTTGGCGTTGGCGATGAGGTAGGGCAGGGCGTCGTAGACGCCGGGGGCGCTCTCGTTTTCGAAGC
This sequence comes from Aeromonas sp. R6-2, assembly GCF_040908155.1. NCBI lineage: Bacteria > Pseudomonadati > Pseudomonadota > Gammaproteobacteria > Aeromonadales > Aeromonadaceae > Aeromonas > Aeromonas sp. R6-2. The sequence goes on from NZ_JBFODE010000055.1 coordinate 210,515, forward strand.
CCCCCTTCATGTACTTGTAGGTACCGACCCCGAGGAAGAGGGCGTCAAACTCGGTCAGCAGGTCGCTGAACTGGATGTCCTTGCCCACCTCGACGCCGAGACGAAACTCCACCCCCATCTCGGTGAAGATCTGACGCCGGCGCTGCATCACCTCTTTCTCGAGCTTGAAGGAGGGAATGCCGAAGGTGAGCAGGCCGCCTATCTCCTGATAGCGGTCGAACACCACAGGGGTCACACCGTTTCGCACCAGCACGTCGGCACAGGCCAGGCCCGCCGGACCGGCGCCGACAATGGCGACCCGTTTGCCGCTCTTGACCACCTTGGAGAGATCGGGCTTCCACCCCATCTCGAAGGCCTTGTCGGTGATGTACTTCTCGATGTTGCCGATGGTGACGGCGCCAAAGCGATCATTGAGGGTACAGGCTCCCTCGCACAGGCGATCTTGCGGGCAGACCCGGCCGCACACCTCGGGCAGGCTGTTGGTCTGGTGGGAGAGCTCCACCGCCTCCAGAATGCGGCCATTCTTGGCCAGTTTCAGCCAGTCGGGAATATAGTTGTGCACCGGGCACTTCCACTCGCAGTAAGGGTTACCGCACTCGAGGCAGCGATCCCCCTGCATCTGCACCTGGTTTTGGTTAAACGACTCGTAGATCTCCACAAACTCGATCTTGCGGATCTTGAGCGGCTTCTTGGGCGGGTCGACCCGCTGTACATCGATAAACTGGAATACGTTCTGGCTCATCTCATTGTTTCCTTACGTCGCCGCCTTACATGGCCTGAACACGGAGCTCTGCGCTCGACCGACTGGTATGACCCAGCAGCGACTTGACGTCGCTCGACTTGGGTTTGACCAGACGGAACTTGGGCACATAGGCGTCGAAATGGGCCAGGATCTCCTCGGCCCGCGCACTGCCAGTCTCGTTGAGGTGGGCGGTGATGATGCCGCGCAGGTGCTCCTGGTGGATGGCCAGATCCGCCACCTCCAGCAGCTCGACCAGCTCGGGGTTGGTGCGCTTGGTAAAGCCGCCATCCTCGTCGAGCACGTAGGCAAAGCCCCCTGTCATTCCAGCGGCGAAGTTGACGCCGGTCTGGCCGAGCACGGTGACGATGCCGCCGGTCATGTACTCACAGCCGTTGTCGCCGATCCCCTCGACCACTGCCAGGGCGCCGGAGTTACGCACCGCAAAGCGCTCGCCGGCGGTGCCGGCGGCATAGAGCTTGCCCCCGGTGGCGCCGTAGAGGCAGGTGTTGCCGATGATGGCGGCCTCATGAGACTTGAACGAGACGCCAATATGGGGCTTGATCACCAGCTTGCCGCCGGTCATCCCCTTGCCCACGTAGTCGTTGGCATCGCCGGTGAGGATCAGCTCGAGCCCTCCGGCGTTCCACACCCCGAAGCTCTGACCCGCTGTGCCGTTGAAGTGCACCTTGACCGGTGCCGCGGCCATCCCCTGGTTACCGTGGCGCTTGGCTATCTCGCCCGACAGGCGCGCTCCCACCGAACGGTCGGTGTTGCGGATGTCGTAACGGAACTCGCCGCCCGATTTGGTCTCGACCGCCGACAGCAGGTCTTCGACCATCTGCAAGTTGAGGGGGCCCTTGTCGAAGGTGTCGTTGGTCTGTTGGCAGAACAGGGCCGAGCCCGGTACCGCCACCGGTTTGGCCAGGATGCCGGAGAGATCCAGCTTGCCCTGGCGGGCTGTGATGCCCGGCAGCACCTCGAGCAGCTCGGTGCGGCCGATGAGGTCGGTCAGTTTGGCGACCCCCAATTGAGCCATCAGCTCGCGGGTCTCCTCGGCGATGAAGCTGAAGTAGTTCATCACCATCTCGGGCAGGCCGATGAAGTGCTCCCGGCGCAGTTTCTCGTCTTGGGTGGCGACCCCGGTCGCGCAGTTGTTAAGGTGACAGATCCGCAGGTACTTACAGCCGAGCGCCACCATGGGGCCGGTGCCAAAGCCGAAGCTCTCGGCGCCGAGGATGGCCGCCTTGACGATGTCGAGCCCGGTCTTGAGACCGCCGTCCACCTGCAGGCGCACCTTGTGGCGCAGGCCGTTGGCAACCAGGGCCTGTTGGGTCTCGGCCAGCCCCAGCTCCCACGGGGAGCCGGCGTACTTGACCGAGGTGATGGGGCTGGCGCCGGTGCCGCCGTCATAGCCGGAGATGGTGATGAGATCCGCATAGGCCTTGGCCACGCCGCAGGCGATGGTGCCGACGCCGGGCTCGGAGACCAGCTTCACCGACACCAGGCAGCTCGGGTTGACCTGCTTGATGTCGAAGATGAGCTGGGCGAGATCCTCGATGGAGTAGATGTCGTGGTGCGGCGGCGGCGAGATAAGGGTCACCCCCGGCACGGAATAGCGCAGCTGGGCAATCTGGGCGGTGACCTTGTCGCCGGGCAGCTGGCCACCCTCGCCGGGTTTGGCCCCTTGGGCCACCTTTATCTGCACCACGTCGGCGTTCATCAGGTAGTGAGGGGTGACGCCGAAGCGCCCCGAGGCTACCTGCTTGATACGCGAGTTTTTCTCGGTGCCGAAGCGGCGCGGATCTTCGCCACCTTCACCCGAGTTGCTCTGCCCGCCGAGGCGGTTCATGGCCACTGCCAGCGCCTCGTGGGCTTCCGGGCCGAGGGCGCCGATGGACATGGCGGCAGAGTCGAAGCGCTGGAACAGATCCCTGGCTGGCTCCACCTGCTCGATGGGCAGAGGTGTCTGGCCCTCTTTCAGCACCATCAGATCGCGCAGGGTGGCGACCGGGCGCTCGTTGACCAGGCGAGCGTACTCCTTGTAGTCGGCATAGTTGCCCGAGCGCACCGCCGCTTGCAGGGTGCGCACCACATCCGGGTTGTAGGTGTGGTATTCGCCGCCGTGAACAAACTTGAGCAGGCCCCCCTGCTTGAGAGGCTTTCTGGCTACCCAGGCGTGGCGCGACAGGTTGTGCTGATCCTGCTGGATATCGGCAAAGTCGGCACCCTGGATGCGGCTCGATACGCCGCGGAAACAGAGCGAGACGACCGCATCGGAGAGGCCGATGGCTTCGAACAGCTGGGAGCAGCGATAGCTGGCCACCGTGCTGATCCCCATCTTGGACATCACCTTGTAGAGCCCCTTGTTGATGCCGTTGCGGAAGTTCTGCATGGCCTGGCGCAGGCTCATCTTGAGGATGCCATCCTCCACCTGCTGGGCCAGGGTCTCATAGGCGAGATAGGGGTAGATGGCGGTGGCGCCAAAGCCGAGCAGCACCGCAAAGTGGTGCGGATCGCGGGCACTGGCGGTCTCTATCAATATGTTGGCATCGCAGCGCAGGTTGTTGTCGACCAGGGTGCGCTGCACCGCACCCACCGCCATGGCGGCCGGGATCGGCAGGGTATCCTGGGCGATATCCCGGTCCGAGAGGATCACCAGCACGGTACCCGCCTGGGCGGCCGCCTTGGCCTCTTCGCAGACGCGGTTGATCGCCGCCTCCAGCCCCTCTTCGGGTCGGTAGTTGAGGCTGATCACCTGGTGGCGGTAGTGCTCTCCTTCCAGGGCCAGCAGTTGATGGAAGTCGGAGTAGAGCAGCACCGGCGACTGGAACAGCACCCGGTGGGCGTGGCCGAAGGTCTCGTTGAAGACGTTCTGCTCGCGCCCGATACAGGTGGCCAGGGACATGACGTGGTTTTCCCGCAGCGGGTCGATGGGCGGGTTGGTCACCTGGGCGAACATCTGGCGGAAGTAGTCGTAGAGGGTACGCTGGGTGCCGGAGAGTACCGCCATGGGGGTATCGTCACCCATGGAGCCCACCGCCTCTTGACCATTTTCACCGAGCACGCGGATCACCTGCTCGAGCTCCTCGTTAGAGTAGCCAAACAGCTTCTGGTAGGTCTTGAGGGTGTCGTCGTCCAACTCACGCACGCCAGCCTTGCTGTCGTCCATCTGATCGAACGGGATCAGGCGCTTGCAATGCTTGTCCATCCACTCCTTGTAGGTGTGGCGACTCTTGAGATCGTCGTCGATCTCGAAGCTGGTCCACACCTTGCTGTTGTAGGTGTCGACCACGAACAGCTCGCCCGGGCCGACGCGCCCCTTCTCCAGCACCTCGTCGGGGGTGTAGTCCCAGGTCCCTACTTCGGAGGCCAGGGTGATGAACTTGTCTTTTGTGACCACGTAGCGAGCCGGACGCAGACCGTTACGATCCAGTGCGCAGGCGGCGAAGCGGCCATCGGTCATGACGATGCCGGCCGGACCGTCCCAGGGCTCCATGTGCATGGAGTTGAAGTCGTAGAAGGCGCGCAGGTCCTCGTCCATGTTCGGGTGCTTCTGCCACGCAGGCGGAATGAGCAGACGCATGGCGCGAAACAGATCCATACCGCCGGCGAGGAAGAGATCCAGCATGTTGTCGAGGCTGGAGGAGTCCGACCCCGTGGTGTTGACGAAGGGCGCTGCGTCCTGCAGATCCGGAATGAGCGGGGTGGAAAACTTGTAGCCACGGGCCTTGGCCCACTGGCGGTTACCGTTGATGGTGTTGATCTCGCCGTTGTGGGCGAGGTAGCGAAATGGCTGGGCCAGTGGCCAGCGCGGGCTGGTGTTGGTGGAGAAGCGCTGGTGGAAGACGCAGATGGCCGACTGCATGCGAATGTCGCCGAGATCGAGATAGAAGCGCGGCAGATCCACGGGCATACAGAGGCCCTTGTAGACGGTGACCAGGTTGGAGAGGCTGACCACGTAGAAGTAGTCGTCTTGCACGCGTTTTTCGATGCGGCGGCGCACGATATAGAGGCGGCGCTCGAGATCCTTCATCACCCAGCCCGGGGGGGCGTTGACGAAGACCTGCTCGATGCTCGGCAGCGAGGCCTTGGCGATGGGGCCCAGCACGTTGGTATCGATAGGCACCTTGCGCCAGCCGACTACGCTCAGGGTCTCTTTTTCGAGCTCTTCCTCGATAAGGGCGCGGGTTTGCTGCGCCAATACGGGATCCGGATTCAGAAACAGCATCCCGACTGCGTATTTGCGGCCCAGGTGCCAACCCTGCTCCTGGGCGATAGCACGAAAGAAGCTATCGGGTTTTTGCAGCAACAGGCCGCAGCCGTCGCCGGTCTTGCCATCGGCGGAGATCCCGCCTCTGTGCTGCATGCGAGCCAATGCTGACATCGCGAGACGGACAAGCTTGTGGCTGGCTTCCCCTTCCATGTGGGCCATCAGGCCGAAGCCACAGTTATCCCGCTCCAGCTTTGGATCATATAGTGACATTGCATCTTCTCCCTTGCGCGGCCTTGTTTCGCAAACTGCATAAAATGCGAATGGCTCTTGTGGTTCCGTCTGCCTGAGGTGGCGAACCTTCAAACTAAAGGGATTTTTGGGCAAGGTCAATTGAAGGGAGGGGCACTTTTTGAATTTACATTCATATAACAAAATGCCGAATTGTGGCGGTTTAATGGGGTTTAATATTGGCTTGTCTGGTGCCTACGATGCTGCATGGTTTTTAATTCTGTTTCATCACGATTTTAACGCAGAGAGTAGGGGAGAATGGCGTTGTAGTAAAATTACAAAGCAAAACCGATTCCTCGCGCACTGGATCACACTTTGCGGAGCAGGGCATTGCCTAATCAGAAAAACCGAATATTCGTTTAAATATTAAATAAAACATATGGTTGTGATTGGTTCGCTCATTTCCGACAAGGGTTCAAAAAAGTCCTGCCAGTGTGTCCATGTGACTTTTTATGCTGTATTTATGACTCTCCATTTTATTTATGTCACTCAAGGAGCCTTGGGCGCCAAAGGGAATGGCTCCTGTTTGATCCAGCTCACATGTCGAACCCCCTCAATCGATAGAATGCGCCCCTTACGCAGCGAGGAGGGGCGATGGAGCTACATCAACTGGTCAATACACTGGGGCAGGATCTCAAGCGTCGTTACGGCCAGAAGATCCACAAACTGACCCTGCACGGTTCATTTACCTGCCCCAACCGGGATGGCACCCTGGGTCGTGGGGGTTGTACCTTCTGCAACGTGGCCTCCTTTGCCGACGAGGAGGCGCAACATCTCTCCATCGTGCAGCAGCTCGCCGCCCGGCGTGACGAAGTGACCCGGGCCAAACGCTATCTCGCCTATTTCCAGGCCTATACCAGCACCTATGCCGAGGTCGAATATTTGCGCACCATGTATGAAGAGGCGCTGACCTCTGCCGACATGGCGGGTCTGTGTGTGGGCACCCGACCCGATTGTGTGCCGGATGCGGTGCTCGACTTGCTGGCCGGTTACCAGGCTCAGGGTTACGAGATCTGGCTGGAGCTGGGGTTGCAGAGCGCTCATGATGCGACCCTCAGGCGCATCAACCGGGGCCATGACTTCGCCGCCTATGTCAACACGGTGCGCCGCGCCCATGAGCGGGGCATCAAGGTGTGCGCCCACCTGATTGTCGGTCTGCCCGGAGAGCGACCCATGGACAGCCTGGTGACCCTCGAGAGGGTGGTAGAGCAGGGGGTGTCCGGCATCAAGCTGCATCCTCTGCATGTGGTCGCAGGCAGCACCCTGGGCAAGGCGTGGCAGGCGGGGCGGTTGGAGGTGCTGAGCCAGGAAGAGTATGTCGAGGCGGCAGTGGCCATGATTCGCCACACCCCTCCCGAGGTGGTCTATCACAGGGTATCGGCCTCGGCGCGCAAGCCCACGCTGCTGGCTCCCCAGTGGTGCGAGAATCGTTGGGGGCCCATGACGGCCATCGCCTCGGCACTGGCGCAAGAAGGGCCGCAGGGCAGTGGGATGGGGCGACCTTTCACTCCCGCGATGGCCTTGGATGGGTTATTGTAAAGTATATTAAAAACACACTCTTATAGATTGTTCCCTGTTCAGCCTGTTAGACTGATTCGCCGAGTCTGTCGTCTGGTTGGGCGGTGGGGCGTGTCGTATAAAAATAAATCGCAGGTGATACATGGTGACGCAAGCCGCAGCCGAGCAAATGGATGAGCTGTTGGAGGCGCTGGTCTTTCTGACCCGTTTCTATGGGGTACCCAACAGCCGGGATGCGCTGGTAACCGGGTTACCGCTGCCGTCGGGTCGTCTTAGCCCTTCCCTCTTCCCTCGTGCCGCAGAGCGGGCAGGCCTCTCCGCGCGTCAGACGGTGCAGCCCCTTGCCCAGCTCTCTCCCCTTCTGCTTCCCTGTGTTTTGCTGATGCGCAACGGGGGAGCCTGCATCCTGCTGGAGTGGCACCCTGACCTGGGGGAGGCCAAGGTGATCTTCCCCCAGGCCGGGGATGCCGAGGCCCGCATTCCCTGCTCCCAGATCGAGGACCAGTACACGGGGCAGCTGTTTTTCGTCAAGAAGCAGTTTCGTTTCGATGAGCGCTCCCCCAAGGTGCTGGAGACGCGCCATGGCCACTGGTTTTGGGGGACACTGCTCGAGTCTCGCGGTATCTATCGGGATGTGCTGATCGCCTCTGTCCTCATCAACCTCTTCGCGGTGGCCAGCCCCCTGTTCACCATGAACGTCTACGACAAGATTGTGCCCAACCTCGCCTTCGATTCCCTCTGGGTGCTGGCGGTGGGGGCGGCCATCGTCTTTACCTTCGACTTCGTGATGCGCCAGCTGCGCAGCTACTTTATCGATGTGGCCGGCAAGAAGTCGGACATGCTGCTCTCGGCCAAGATCTTCTCCAAGGTGATGGGGATGAGAATGGAGGCCAGGCCCGCCTCAACCGGCGCCTTTGCCAAGCATCTTCAGGAGTTTGAGTCGATTCGCGAGTTCTTTACCTCTGCCACCGTCTCGACCCTGATCGATCTTCCCTTCGCGTTACTCTTTCTCTTTGTCATCTGGATCTTCGCCGGTGTCATGGTGGTCGTGCCCGTCGTCGCCATGTTGGTGCTGGCTATCTACAGCTTCTATATCCAGGGGCCGCTCAAGCGCAGCATCGAAGAGGGGTCACGACTGGCCTCCCAGAAGAATGCCAACCTTATCGAGAGTATTGCGGGGCTTGAGACGGTCAAGATCTTCGGGGCTCAGAGCCTGTTCCAGTACCGCTGGGAGCAGGCGGTCGCCCACATCTCTACCTGGGGTGTACAGACCCGACGCATCACCAACTCCATGTCTTCCCTGGCCAGTTATATCCAGCAGATGGTCACCGTTGCCCTGGTGATCCTGGGTGTTTACCAGATCGCCGATGGCAATGTCACCATGGGGGGCATGATCGCCGCCGTGATGCTGGCCAGCCGCGCCATTGCGCCCATGGTTCAGCTGTCGGTGCTCTCGACCCGTTACAACCAGGCCAAGTCGGCCCTCGAGATCCTGGAAAAGATCATGGCCTCTCCCGACGAGCAGGAAGAGGGCAAACAATACGTGCATCATCCGGTGGTGGAGGGGCGCATCGAGTTCGAGAACGTCTCGTTCAAGTACCCGGGAATGGAGACCAGCACACTGCATCACATTAACCTGCGTATCCAGCCCGGTGAGAAGGTCGCCATCATTGGGCGGATTGGGGCAGGCAAGACCACTCTGGAGAAGCTGCTGATGGGACTCTATCGTCCCACCGAGGGGGCCGTTCGCCTCGATGGTTACGATCTCGATCAGATCCCCCCGTCCGTGATTCGCCGCAATATCGGCTGCGTGCCCCAGGATGTGACCCTCTTCTTTGGCTCGGTGCGTGACAACATCATGCTGGGTAACCCCCTGGTGGATGATCAACAGGTGCTGCGCGCCGCCAAGCGGGCCGGTGTTACCCACTTCACCAACCAGGATCCGAATGGTCTCGACAAGCAGATCGGTGAAGGGGGGCGTCAGCTTTCCGGCGGGCAGCGTCAGGCGATCGTTCTGGCTCGCTCCTTGCTCAATGACCCTCCTATCCTGGTGCTCGATGAACCGACCTCGAACATGGACAACCGCTCCGAGCTGCAGATAAAACAGGAGCTGGCCCGACTCGGACCCGACACGACCATGGTGCTGATCACCCACAAGACCTCCATGCTGGATGTGGCCAATCGGATCATCGTCATGGAGCAGGGACATATAGTGGCAGATGGCCCCAGAGATCTGGTGCTGCAGCAGTTGCGGGAAGGTAAGGTCCGGGTCCGGGAGGTGGGCAATGAGTAAATTCGATCCCATGCTGCCCCCTGCGGAGCATCTCGACTATGTGGATGACAGCGCGGCCGCCGTCTTGCTCAATACGCCAACCAGGGCCCGGATCCTGCTGTGGGCCTCGTTTGCCTTCTTCACGGTGGCGCTGGTATGGGCTGCCTGGGCCACGCTGGATGAAGTCACTGTCGGCCAGGGCAAGGTGATCCCGTCGATGCAACTGCAGGTGATTCAGAACCTGGAGGGGGGCATCGTCAAGGAGATCCTGGTCAAGGAGGGGCAGGTCGTCGAGAAGGGGCAGCCGCTTCTGCGCATCGATGACACCCGTTTTCGCTCCGATTTTCGCGAGCGGGAGCAGGAGGTGGTCACCCTCAAGGGGGATGTGGCAAGGCTTAAGGCCGAGATCGCCAGCGTCAAGGTAAACAAGGGAGCCGATGTCCCGTGGCGGGAGCAGGTCAAGGTGGAGCCTGTCCCCATCGAGTTTCCCGAGGGGTATGAGAAGGTCTTCCCCGAGCGAGCCGTCCGGCAAACCTCGGCACGGGATGAGCGTCTGAACAACCTCTCCAACCAGCTCTACATACTGGGCCAGCAGATAGAGCAGAAAGAGCAGCAGATCGTCGAGCTTAACGCCAAGATCAAGACGCTCTCGCGCAGTGTGGATCTCGCTCGACAGGAGCTCAATATCAGCCGCCCCCTGGCCAAAGAGGGGATAGTGCCCCAAGTCGAGCTCATCAAGCTCGAGCGCCAGGTCAACGAGATGCAGGGTGAGCTGGAGTCGACCCGGCTGCTGGTCCCGAAATCGGGCTCCGAGCTGCGCGAAGCCATCCTCAAGCGTAACGATATCGGCCTGAAATACCGTGCCGATGCCCAGACCGAACTCAACCAGCAGCAGGCCAAGTTGAGCCAGGTCGCCGAGGGGCAGGTCGGACTTCGTGACAGGGTTGACCGTACCGTCGTGCTGGCGCCGGTCAAGGGGACGGTCAAAGCCATCAAGATCAACACCGTGGGTGGTGTTATCCAGCCAGGGATGGATATGATGGAGATAGTCCCCCTGGAGGATACCCTGTTGGTCGAGGCTAAAATATCCCCCAAAGATATAGCGTTTATCCGTCCTGGTCTGGATGCTGTGGTCAAGTTTACCGCCTATGATTTCACCATCTATGGTGGCCTCAAGGGTAAGGTCGAACAGATCAGCGCCGACTCGATTCAGGACGATGAGGGTAATACCTTCTATCTGGTCCGCGTGCGGACCAACAAGAGTTACTTGGGCGATGAGCAAAACGCACTTCCCATCATCCCCGGTATGTTAGCCAGTGCGGATATCATCACTGGTAAAAAGAGTGTCCTCGAATATCTGCTCAAACCCATATTGAGAGCGAAGCAGACGGCACTGAGAGAACGATAGCCAGTAGTATTTAAGGACGACTGGAGAAAATATGAAAACAACAGTGATAGCGGCGATGGTGAGTGGTCTGGTGCTGGCACCGGCCTCCTTGCACGCCCAGAGCCTGGAAGAGGCTGTAGCTCAGGCGCTGGCGACCCATCCCAAGATTAAAGAGGCGTTTGACCTCTATCAGGCACGGATGTATCAGCATGATGGAGCCAAGGCCGGGTATTACCCAACCGTCGATCTGACGGGGGGTGTTGGTTACAGTGATGTCGATAACAACACAACCCGAACCGGCGCGGGTAATCCCAATGTGGATCCGACCCAGACCCGTAAAGAGGCAGGGCTGAGCCTGCGGCAGATGATTTTCGATGGTTTTGATACCAGCAACAATGTCTCCCGCACCGAGGCAGAGGCCAACGCCCAGCGCCTGGCGATGATCTCTGAAGCCGAGAATACGGCCCTGCGCACCGCAGAGGTCTATCTCAACGTCCTGCGTCAGCAGGAGATCCTGGAGCTCTCTCGTCGTAACCTCGAGGTACACGAGCAGATCAAGGGGGACATCACCAAGCGTACCGATTCCGGGCTTGGGTCGACGGCCGACCAGACCCAGATCGAGGGTCGTGTCGCCAGGGCCTACGCCAACATGGCCGCGGCGGAGAACAACTATCAGGATGCCCAGACCGAGTTTGTTCGAGTGGTCAACGGCATGCCCAAGGATCTGGTTGCACCGGTACCGGATGCCACCAAGATGCCGGGGTCAGTGAATGATGCTCTCAAGGTTGCTACCGAGTTGCACCCGACACTGCTCTCCTCCCTGCAAGATGTTGAGGCGGCCAAGTACCAAAACGAAGGGGCCAAGGCCAACTTCTATCCCAAGGTGACCTTTGAGGTCGACCAGACCTGGAATGAAGACACCGGCGGCCTCAACGGGCGCAGCGATGAGCTGACGGCCATGGTGCGGATGCGTTACAACCTCTTCCGTGGTGGTGCCGATATGGCACAAACCAAGGCGACCTCGGCCCTTTACTCCCAGGCCAAGGATATTCACCTGAACGCTTTCCGTCAGGTGGAAGAGGGGACTCGTCTGGCCTGGAATGCCCGTGAGTCGCTGACCAAACAAAAAGAGTTCATTCAGCAGCACGTGGATGCAAGCTACGAGACGGTGCAGGCTTACAAGAAGCAATTTGGTCTGGGGCAGCGCACCTTGCTCGACGTGCTCAACACCGAGAACGAACTGTTTGAGGCTCGCAAGAGCTATATCACTGCCGAGTATGATGCCTTGCTGGCAGATTACCGGGTGCTCAACGCCATGGGTCAGTTGCTTGACGGTTTTCACTACAAGCTTCCGGCCCAATGGCAGGGTGCAAAGTGATCTATTTGGGGGCAGTTAACTGCCCCCTTCGTCTGCATGCATGAGCGTTACGGGTATGCGATTTCAATCCCTCACCCTGATGCGCCGATGGCGGGCATGGCTACTGCTGCTCTTTATCCCCCTTCTGGTACCGGCTGATGGCCGGCTCGATGCCGATGATCAGCGACTGGTCACCCGTGCCGAGCAAACCTATGGGGCCAGGGCCGGTAAACGAGTGGCTGCCTGGCGGTTGCTGGCCATGGAGGGGAAGGGAGCAAACTGGAGCGAGAGGCAGAGGCTCGAACGGGTCAATAACTTCTTTAACCAGATGCGTTTTATTGACGATATAAAACTGTGGCGCCGCAATGACTACTGGGCGACACCGTTGGAATTTTTGGGAGCTGCGGGCGGAGATTGTGAAGATTTCAGTATCTCCAAATATTTTACCTTGCTCGAGCTCGGGATCCCGGACGAAAAAATGCGGATGGTCTATGTCAAGGCTCTCCGTTACAACCAGTTCCATATGGTCGTGGCCTACTACGAAACCCCGGGGGCGGTACCGCTTATTCTCGACAACCTCATCCCCGATATCCGCCCTGCGACCAGACGCACCGATCTGGCGCCTGTATTCAGTTTTAACGGTAGCCATCTATGGCTAATGAAGGCGCGTGGTCAGGGTGAACTGGCCGGTAACTCATCGCGCCTTGGATTATGGAACGATCTTCGCAGCCGAATGACATCAGGCAAGCTGGCCCAGCCCAAGATGAGGCTGGAATAATAAATTCATGGAGTTGGATGCATAGTCTATGACCCTCTACAGACAATTACTCGCCACCATGGTGCTGCTGTTCGGGCTCCTTTTCCTGGTTTCCTACTGGGTGCAGTTCAACTCGACACGCAGCTATCTGGCGCAGCAGCAAGAGACCACCGTCATCAACACGGCTACCTCGTTGGGGTTGGCACTGACGCCTTATCTCGAGACCGGGGACAAGGTCGGTGCCGAGTCGGTGATCAATGCCGTCTTTGACGGTGGCTATTACCGTCAGGTGCGGCTCGACCTGTTGGCGTCGAACAGTGTGATTGAGCGTGAGAATACCACCCGGATAAAGGGTGTTCCCGATTGGTTTATTGCTCTGGATCTGTTTCCCGAGGTCTCTTACGAATCAACCCTTACCTCGGGTTGGTTGCAGCTGGGACAGCTCAAAATCGTTGGTCACCCGGGTCAAGCCTATTACGAGTTGTGGGGGGGCATGAGTGAACTGGCCTCCTGGTTTTTAATCGGTTTTCTTATCACAGTGCTGCTACTGATGAGAGCCCTTCACTATCTGCTGCGCCCCCTTCAGCAGATCTGTGAGGAGGCGGTCGAAATTGAACAGCATCACTTCGGCCATACCATACCGCTGCCCAAGACCTACGAGCTCCGTCAGGTCGTTCAGGCCATCAATACTCTTGCCAGCAAGTTGGCAATGCAGTTTAAAGAGCAGGCCGATGAGGCCGAAATGCTGCGTGAACGAGTCTATAAAGATGCCGTCTCCGGTTTGGGGAACCGGGCTTATTTCGTCGGCCAGATCAACGCCTGGATCGCCGAAGGGGGGATGGGGGGGGTACTCCTGGTGGCCGTCGATGTACTCGATGACATCTACCGTGACGAAGGTTATGCGGCCCGTGACAACATGGTCAAGTCCATAGCGGCTTGTCTGCGCGAGTTGCTGCAGGGGCGTGATGACTGCGCCATTGCCCGTATCTCGGCAACCGAATACGCGGTGCTCTATCCGACCTCAGACAAGGAGCAACTGCGTTCCCTGGCCGAACAGATCAACGAGCGAATTGCCGATCTTGTGGTGAATCCGAACGATGAGAGTCGTGCCATCTCGGTCGTGGGTGCTGTGATGCGTGAACATGACGAAGATCTCTCTGCACTGCTGACCAAGGCCGACAATGCGTTGAGTCAGGCTCGCAATGCCCGCCGTGGAGCCATTGTGATGGAAGGGCATGGGCAGGGCGAACTGATGGGACGTCTGGCGTGGCGTGATCTGGTGCAAGATGCCATCAGATCTCACCTGCTGCGCTTCAAGGCACAGCCCGCTTGCCGCTTCGACGATCAGTCTGTCATCCATGCCGAGTTGTTTGCCAGTATTCACCGTGATGGCACCGACTATTTTGCGGGACAGTTTATGCCGGCGATTGAACAGTTCCAGATGGGGGCGATATTTGATCGTGCCGTGCTCGAGAGCCTGGCTCCGTTGATGGTGGCTCAACCGACGATGAGCATTGCGGTCAATATCATGGCCGGTTCACTCTGCTCCAATGATTTTGCCGCCTGGCTCAAGGAGTTTCTGGCGAGCCATCCCAGTCTGAAGGGAAGGCTCTTCTTCGAGATCCCCGAGGGGGCGATCATGAAACATAGGGACGAAGTGGCCAACTTTATCATGGTGGTCCGTGAGCAGGGGTATGCTTGGGGGGTCGATCACTTTGGGCGCCATTTCCAGTCTCTGGGCTATCTGGAGACGCTGCAACCATCCTATGTGAAGGTCGATCACGGTTATACCAGTCAAGTGCTGGAAGCCGGTGCCGACACGGCATTCCTCTCGGCGGTATGCCGTACGGCTCACAATGCCGGCATCATGACCATAGCGACGCGAGTCGAAAACGAGGAGCAGGTAAAGGCCCTGTCACGGCTACATATCGATGGGTATCAGGGTTTTGTTCATCCGGCCCAGAGTATTTAATATTTTGTGGTTATAAAAAGCGCCGAAAGGCGCTTTTTTTATTTCCAGATTCTCTGTCTCCTGAGGAGTGGAGAATGTTAGTGATAAATAAGTTACTGATCTGTATCGTCTTAAAAACGTTTCTGTAAAAGCGGAGTGTCTGAGGGGGTTACCACCACTTTTTGCAAAGGTTGCCAAGGGGGTTCCCACCTACTGTTTAGAGTAGCCATGGGCGTGACATAGGAGAGTCTACCGTGCGTACCCAAAAAATTGACACTGCGGTCACAGTGAGTGCGATCGAAGGTAAGGCCTGGATCCTTCAAGGAAATGTGCAGGGACGCGAGATCCAGAAGGGGGACCTCCTCAAGGCTGGCACCACTATTCAGATCGATGACCAGGCCCGGCTCTCGTTTGCCGCGGTTCAGGATGCGCCGGCTCCCCAGCCTAATCCCGACGAGTTACCGGCCACGGCGGCCACAGCCCCGACGTCACAAAATTCTGCGGGGGGCAATGATGTCAACGCACTGCAGCAAGCCATTTTGCAAGGTGCTGACCCGACCCAGGCCTTTGAAGCGACTGCGGCTGGTGGGGCTCCTGCTGCCGGTGGGGGGATTGGAGGCGTTGACGGTGGGAGTGGTAACGGTGGATTTATCGTGGTCGACCGAACCGGTGATGCCACTCTTGCCGAGGCGGGCTTTGATACCACTTACTCCACTACCGGCACCATAGAGCCGACCCAGACAGAGGCGACCCTGCTGACCAATGAGCTGGCCGATGCCGATGAGTCGGTAACCGTCATTGAGGGTGGTAGTGTCGATGGCAATGTGTTGGCCAATACGACCAACCCCGATGGCCCGGCTGATGCGTCTGTGGTGAGTTACAGCTGGGGTATCAACGAAAATGTTCCCCCTGGAGTCGCTTCGACCCTGACCGGTATCGGGACTCTGATCCTCAATCCAGACGGCTCCTTCACCTTTACCCCCGAGCCCAACTATGACGGGGCTGTGCCTTCGGTAACCTATGTCGTCTTTGACGGTCAGGATGAGGTGACCTCTACCCTCAATATTGCCATTACTGTGGTGGATTCTCCTGTTGAACTGAGTGGGTTGGATCTGGCGCAAGGGGAAGTCACCGTCAGCGATGCCAATGTGCCCGAGGGATCGTCACCCAACCCCGCCGCACTGACGCAAAGTGGCATCTTTACCTTTAGTGCTCTCGACGGGGTGCAGACCCTGAGCGTGGGCGGCGTGTCGCTTATCACCGCCGGTGTGGCGGTGGCGACCCCGGTGGTCATCCCGAGTGGGCTGGGCAACAGCCTGACGGTGACGGCCATCAGCTTCGACCCGGCGACGGGG